>NZ_LKGW01000114.1:0-64815 GCF_001467335.1 Pseudomonas sp. ICMP 10191 | reverse complement strand
TGGCTGGCGCGCCGCCGGAGTTCTGATCGCCCTCGATACGCTGCTGGGCTTTTTTGGTCAGCACCACGATATCGATGCGGCGATTGACCGGGTTGGTCGGGTTCTGGTGATCATAAAGAGCAGACGACGCGTACCCTACCACCCTGGCCACCTGTGAGTCCGGATAGGTCCCCGCTACCAGTGCGCGGCGTGCAGCATTGGCACGGTTGGCCGACAGCTCCCAGTTGCCGAACCCGCCGCTGCCCACGAAAGGCGTTGCATCGGTATGGCCGCTGATGCTGATCTTGTTCGGCACACTTTTGATGGTGTCAGCCAGAGCCAGCAGAATGTCTTCGAAATAAGGCTTGAGACGCGCGCTGCCCGAGTCGAACATCGGTCGATTTTCCGCATCCATGATCTGGATACGCAAGCCGTCCTGAGTGATCTCGAACAGAATCTGGTCCTTGAATTTTTGCAGTTGCGGGTTTTCCTCGACCTTGTTCTGCAATTCCTGGAGCAGCATCTCCAGACGCTCCTGCTCTACCTCTTCAGCCTTGGTCTCGGCAGTTTCCGCCTCAAGCGGAACGGTGTCCGGCGAAGGCGTGGTCTTTACCTCGGGGTTCAGCGTCTGGTTCGGCGACATCTCCGGCGAACCGCCCAGATCGATCACATACGGCGAACCGCTGTCCGAAAAGCCGACAGGGTCCTTGAAATAACCGGCGACCGCGAGCAATTGCTCGGGGGTGGCGGACGACATCAGCCACAGCACCAGAAAGAACGCCATCATCGCCGTCGCGAAGTCGGCAAACGCGATTTTCCAGGCACCGCCATGATGTCCGCCACCAAAGCGCTTTACGCGCTTGATGATAATCGGCTGATTATTTTCCATGACTTAGCGACCGCGAACCGCTTGTTCCAGCTCGCTGAAGCTGGGGCGATGCAGCGGATAGAGAACCTTGCGGCCGAACTCGACAGCCAGCGAAGGCGGCATGCCGGAGGCCGAGGCCACCAGGGACGCCTTGATGGCCTCGTAAACGTTCATTTCTTCCTTGGCATCATGCGCAAGGCTGGTGGCCAGAGGACCGAAGAAACCGTAAGCCGCGAGAATACCGAAGAACGTACCGACCAGCGCCGCACCTACGTGCATACCGATCGCAGCCTTGTCGCCGGAACCCAGCGAAGCCATGGTCACCACGATACCCAGTACCGCAGCCACGATACCGAAGCCGGGCATACCGTCGGCGATACCGGTAATGGCATGGGATGGATGCTCGAGGTCCTCTTTCATGCTCAGCAGTTCCATGTCGAACAGACCTTCCAGCTCGTGGGGAGCCATGTTGCCGGACGACATGATCCGCAGGTAGTCGCAGATGTACGCAGTCATGCGTTCATCCTTAAGGACACCCGGATATTTGGCGAAGATCGGGCTGGAAGCAGCGTCTTCGATATCCCCTTCAATCGCCATCATGCCTTCACGGCGGCTCTTGTTGAGGATTTCATAAACCAGGCCCAGCACTTCGAGGTAATAGGCATGCGTGAAGCGCGAACCGAACATCTTCAGCGACTTCTTGAACACGTGCATGAACATGTAGCCAGGGTTGGCCTGAAGGAACGCGCCCAGTGCAGCACCGCCGATAATCAAGACCTCGTACGGTTGGAACAGCGCCATGACCTTGCCATGGGACAGCACATATCCGCCGATGACACTTGCGAGAACGACAATGATGCCGATGATTTTAGCCATAGGAAAAAATACTTTACTGAGTCGGGTTCAGGGACAGTCCGGAAGTTGTTGAATCTCTTCTTCTCCTTATCGGCCTAACTGGGCCAGACTATAGCCGGTTCTTTTGAAAAACCCATTTATGCGCCTCCATAAAAGGAGGAAACTGGCCTCAGCGCCCCGTACGCTGGCGGTTTTCCAGCTCAGATAATCAGCAGCACAGGCCCTCGAATGCCGACAGTACACGCAGCACATCACCTCGTTCCGAAGACGCTGGATGCCTGGGTCAAACTGCTTGACGGTATCGCGTTGCCGGTCCCTGCCGTCAATCATGGACACGTCCGCTCCGCCTTGAACGACAGTCGTCGCTCACTGCGTGAAATCGCTGAAATGATGCAGGAAAGTCCTGCGCTGGTGCTGAGCGTGATGCGCGAGGCCAATCACCACACGCACGGTTTGACCGAGCAGGCCGAGAGCCTTGAGATTGCGATCAATCGTCTGGGTCTGGCGCGCACCGAAGTCCTTCTGGGCCGTTTGCCGGCCAAGCCGCCTGAAGAAATTCCTGCGGCCTATCGCCAGCTGATTCTGGTCAGTCAGCACGCCACGCAACAGGCCAACGGCCTGTTTGCCAGCCGCCTTGCGCGACTCTGGCAGGACATCCACATGGGCAGCCTGCTGTTTCTGTCACCGCTCTGGCCGATGGCGTTGGCCTATCCGAAGCTGCTCGAAGAACTGGAACTGCGGGTTATCCACAAGGGCCATTCCAGCGTTGCCGTGGAAAAAGAGCTGTTCGGCGTCAACCTGCTGGAATTATGCCTGGCACTCGCCGAGTTCTGGCGCCTGCCGATCTGGGTCACGCGCGGCTATAAACTGTTGATCAACGAGCGACGCGATCTGGCCAAGGCGCTGCGTATCGCCCGCGAAGAACACAGCCCGCTGCACCAGCAACAACTCATGGACGACGACCCCAACCTGCGGCGCTGGCTGAACCAGCCCGCCAATACCGTGTTGCTGGGCAATGGCCTGGCGCTGGCGGCGCAAAATGCCTGGAACAGCCCGCACTGCCTGCGCTGGGAACGGCTGACCAGCCTTTACCTGCAACAGTCGATCGGCGAAGTACAACAACAGGCGCACCAGAATGCCGCCAGCAGCGCCCGCATCCATGCGGAAAAAGACCTCTGGCACCCGGCCGAATCGCTGATCTGGCCGTGGGACGCACGCCGCGTAAGGCGCGACAATGAACCTGCACCGCCGCCATCGGCAGACGCCCTGCAACTGTGGCGCAAGCAGTGTGCCGAGCTGCTGCAGGATCCCAGCCCGTTCATCAACGCCATGCACCTGACCACGTCGGCGCGCGATGCATTTATCTCGTGTGGCATGGAGCGGGTCATGCTGCTGATGCTGGACAAGACGTCAACGGTGCTGCGCGTCAATCAGACTGCCGGACTGCCGAAGGACGCCGCAACCTTGCAGTTGTTCATCAAGGAAAGCACCGTACTGCAGCGCCTGCTCACACAGCCGACACAGTTACGCATGACACCCGCCAACAGTGCGCAATTTGCCGCCCTGCTGCCCCCGCCGCTGAAAACCCTGTTCAGTGGTCAGCACTGGCTGATTCGCTCGCTGAGCAACAACGGCAAAGTCATGCTGCTGGTGGTCGCCGACCAGGGCGGCGGGGCCTTGTCGGAAATTTCCGTCCAGGCATTCGGAAAAACCGCGCAATGTATTGAACGGGCACTGGGCATCTTTAGTCATCGCAAAGCATGAGGCCTGGCGTACAATTCGCCCCTTTCCTTTCATCGGAGGCTGCAAATGTCCGCATTCACTGGCTTGTCGCTGGTCATCGAACCCAACGATCTGCTTGAGCGTCTAGACGCCCCGGAACTGATCCTCGTGGATCTGACCAGCAGCGCTCGCTACGAAGCCGGGCACATTCGCGGTGCCCGCTTCGTCGATCCGAAACGTACGCAACTGGGCAAGCCTCCGGCCCCCGGCCTGCTGCCCGACACTGCCAGCCTTGAGCAATTGTTCGGCGAACTGGGCCACAACCCCGATGCCGTGTATGTCGTCTACGATGACGAAGGCGGCGGCTGGGCCGGGCGTTTCATCTGGTTGCTGGATGTCATCGGCCACAGCCGTTATCACTATCTGGACGGGGGACTGCTGGCCTGGGAAGCGCAATTGCTGCCACTGAGCACCGACGTTCCGCCTGCTGCCGATACCCCGGTAACGCTGACGCTGCACGACGAACCTACCGCCACACTCGAGTACCTGCAAAGCCGTCTGGGCGCCGCCGATCTGGCGATCTGGGATGCTCGTGCACCGACCGAGTATTCGGGCGAAAAAGTGGTCGCGGCCAAAGGCGGACATATACCCGGCGCTGTCAATTTCGAGTGGACGGCGGGCATGGACAAGGCGCGCAACCTGCGTATTCGCCAGGACATGCCGGAGATCCTTCGCGACCTGGGCATCACGCCCGACAAGGAAATCATTACGCATTGCCAGACCCATCACCGCTCGGGCTTCACCTACCTGGCGGCCAAGGCGCTGGGCTACCCAAGGGTCAAGGCCTATGCCGGCTCGTGGGGTGAATGGGGCAATCACCCGGAGACACCGGTAGAACTTCCGGAAGTGGCCGCCGCGCCCGCCGAGGCAGTCGAGGTTGCGCAACCCGTCGCGCCTGCGCAGCCAGCACCAGCCGAAACCGTCGAACCTGTCCGCTCTAGCGAACCGCGACAGGCCTCGCAGAAATATTCAGGACACTCATCCTCAGGACCTTCAATGAAAGACCGCTTGTTCATCATCAGCCAGTACCTGCTGCCGCACCACCTGCTGTCCCGACTGGCAGGCTGCGTTGCCGAATGCCGCGTACGCTGGTTCAAAAACGCTTTCACCGCGTGGTTTGCCCGCCGTTATCAAGTGGACATGTCGCAGGCCCTGGTCGAAGACCTGACGTCCTACGAGCACTTCAATGCGTTCTTCACCCGCGCATTGAAAGCCGACGCCCGCCCGCTCGATACCACGCCGGGCGCGATTCTTTCGCCAGCCGACGGCGCCATCAGCCAGTTGGGCCCTATCGACCACGGCCGGATCTTCCAGGCCAAGGGCCACAGTTTCAGCGTACTGGAACTGCTCGGCGGTGACCCCAAGCTGTCAGCGCCCTTCATGGGCGGCGAGTTCGCAACCGTCTACCTGTCGCCGAAGGACTATCACCGCGTCCACATGCCACTGGCTGGCACGCTGCGTGAAATGGTCTACGTGCCGGGCCGCATCTTCTCGGTCAACCAGACCACGGCTGAAAACGTACCCGAGCTGTTCGCCCGTAATGAGCGAGTGGTCTGCCTGTTCGACACCGAGCGCGGACCAATGGCAGTGGTGCTGGTCGGCGCGATGATCGTGGCGTCTGTCGAAACGGTATGGGCCGGGCTGGTCACACCGCCCAAGCGTGAACTGAAAACGTTCAGCTACGACGAAGCGGCGCGCGCGCCGATCCACCTGGAAAAAGGTGCCGAAATGGGTCGGTTCAAGCTGGGCTCTACCGCCATCGTGCTGTTCGGTCCAGGTCAGGTGAAATGGGCCGAACAACTGACGGCGGGTTCCAAGGTTCAAATGGGACAGGCACTGGCTGTTCCTGCCCAGGCATGATCGCGGCCTGAGCCTCGCTGCATGAGCGTCCGATGATGGATATTGGCGCTCATGCAACGTGCTGCCGGACGGTAATAGCATGAGGCCATAGTTGCTGCGGGGTGATGTCGATACTGGTAAAGTCGTTACATCGATGCTGTAGGATACTTCTCACTTTCATGGGCGTATGCTCGGCACATCGCGGGTGCGCGATAACCTCGGCCCCCCATCTGAAGCCATCGTCCGCGCCAGTGAGTTGTTGGAGCTTGCCTGTCACATGAGTAATTTTAGCCTCCCTCTGCTATTGCGTGCCCCCACGCCAACGCAGTCGAGCCTGACATTCAGTGAAGCCAACCCCCGCGACCTCAAACGCTGGATCTCCAGATTGCCCAAGGCGAACCTCGGAGAAATGGCGCGCCAGCTCTATCAAGGGCTGACCGAGCTGAACCAGTTGATCACCCCGAGCGAGAACCGCCTGCAATTGCTTGAATTGCTGCGGCCCGAGGTGTACTTCGTCTGCAAGCACCTTGAACGTCACTTTCTCAATCAGGCCATTGTGCTGGACGAGCGACCACGCAAGGTGGCCAACCTCTGCCAGGCGCTGCAAAACCATCTCGCAACCGGTTACAAGCAGATCATTCAGCAGGTCGCCCCGCGCTATACCCGAGACCAGGCCGGGCTGTTTAGCACTGCGCTGCAACGCGCACTGCATGGTCTCAACGGGCCACTGATACGCGCCAACCAGCTTTACTGTCCGGTTCAGGACGGCCTGTGGCTCGAGCTGCATCAGATCTACCAGATTGCCCGTCAGTACCAGTTGCACAACACGCCGGTCGAAGAGCCCCTGGCCCATCACAGCAAAGTGCTGAGCGTGGAACAGACCTACGTGATCGCGCTGCTGATGGGTTGCTCACGCTGCAACCAGATGCGTCAGTTGAACATCGGCAAACTGGCCGATGCGCTGGAGGCCTGGAGCCCTCTGGTAAAGCTGCAATTGCCGGTCACTGAAAGCAGCCTCTTCGCTCTGGACCCGACGGTCGACAAACCGCCGCTGTATCGCACCCTGTTCAGCGACGAACAATCTCCTCGGCTGCTGGGTATCAACACCTACTCGCTGGCTGAAGCGATCAATCAGTACCTGGCCCTGCCGGATGACCAGCGCACCCCTTCGCCGTTGCTGATTCCAACCGGTATCAACACCGACCTGCTGCAACATCTGGCGGTCGCCTGGGGTGATGTGGCCGAACGCACCTTTCAACGCACGCCCGGTCAGGGCACGCTGAAACTGTGCATCGGCATGAGCGCGCTGCATTTCTATGTCGCTGGCCAGAAGTCGTTCAGCGAGCTGTTGCAGTTGAACAGCGCCACCAGTGCAGCGAGCTTTTCGTTGAAGATGGCCAATGATGACGCGGACGATCCGTGGGCGTCTGCCTTCGACACTCAGCGCGGCAAGACTTCATCCGTTCTGCTGCCCTACGAAGAGATCGAATACCCGAAAAACGACGGCGACAGCGACTCGCTTTCCAACAACCAGCATACGTTTCCGACCTTCGACCTGAATATTGTCAACCACAGCCCGGGCGGATACTGCCTGGCGTGGCAGAAGGACGTACCTCAGCAGTTGCAGGCTGGCGAACTGGTGGGTATTCAGGATGACGCCGGCCAGGGCTGGAGCATTGCCATCGTGCGCTGGATCCGCCAGGTACGCAGCGGCGGCACACAGATGGGGATCGAACTGATCGCCCCGTTTGCCCAGCCATGCGGCATGCAGCTGATTCGCGAACAGCAGAACAGCCAGTACCTGCGAACCCTGATGCTGCCGGAAGTACGCGCCATGGAAAAACCGCCCACCGTGCTCGCACCGCGTCTGCCTTTTCAGGAGGGCAACAAGGTGATGATCAACGTCGCCGGCGAAGAACGCCGCGCGTCACTGAGCAACCGGCAGGTCAGTAGCGCCAGTTACAATCAGTTCGAGTATCAGATGTACGACGCCCCGAAAGCGACCGAAACCGAAAAGGCCAGGCCGGATCAGGAATTCGATTCCTTGTGGGGCACGCTGTAGCGATCACTGCGACAGCCGTCGCGATTGGCCCCTCGCCATCAGGGGCAAACCACCACGGCCTGAGCGTCAGCGCTTTCCTTCGCGGTCGCGGAAACCCAGCAGATACAGCACGCCATCGAGTCCCAGCGTCGAAATGGCCTGTTTGGCCGATTGCTTGACCAGTGGCTTGGCACGGAACGCTACACCCAGCCCGGCAATCGCCAGCATCGGCAGGTCATTGGCACCGTCGCCGACCGCGATGGTCTGCTCTAGGCTCAACCCTTCCTTGTGAGCCAGTTCGCGCAACAGGTCGGCCTTGCGCTGCGCATTGACAATCGGCTCGACCGCTACGCCGGTGACCTTGCCGTCAACCACTTCCAGTTCATTGGCAAAGACGTAATCGATGCCCAGCTTTGCTTGCAACTGCTTGGCGAAATAGGTGAAGCCACCCGACAGAATCGCCGTCTTGTAACCCAACCGCTTGAGTTCGGAGAACAGCGTTTCAGCGCCTTCGGTCAGGCGCAGAGACGCGCCGATTTCATCCAGCACGCTCACATCGAGCCCCTTTAGCAGGGCCAGACGCTCTTTGAAGCTTTCGCTGAAATCCAGTTCGCCGCGCATGGCACGCTCGGTAATCTCGGAAACCTGCTCGCCGACGCCTGCTGCCTTGGCCAGTTCATCGATGACTTCGGCCTCGATGAGGGTCGAATCCATGTCGAACACCGCCAGGCGCCGGTTACGACGGAACAGCGAATCCTGCTGGAACGCGATATCGACGTTGAGATCCTGCGCAACCGCGAGAAATTCGGCCTGCATGGCTTTCGGGTCGGCAGGCTCGCCGCGCACGGTGAACTCGATGCAGCCCTTGCCTTTGTCGGCCGGGGTGTCGAGCGGCATACGACCGGACAACCGATCGATCTGATCGATATTCAGCCCGTACTTGGCAGTAATGGCGCTGACGCACTGCAATTGCTCGGCCGTGACCTTACGGGTCAGCAGCGTAACGATGTGACGCGCCTTGCCCTGGCCTTCGACCCAGTGTTGATAGTCGGTTTCGGACACCGCAGTGAAACGGACTTGCTGATCCAGTTCGTAGGCGGTGAACAGGATGTCCTTGAGCACCGAGGATCCCTGCACGGTATCCGGAATTTCAACCAGGATGCCGAACGACAGGGTGTCGTGGATCACCGCCTGACCAATATCGAGAATGTTCACGCCACCCTGGGCGAGGACGCCGGTGATGGCTGCAGTGAGACCGGGACGGTCGACACCAGTGATGTTAATCAGGACGATTTCGCGCAAGGCGCACCCCCGCAGTGGAAAAAAACCGCATTCTAACCACATTCAGTGACCACCGGGCACAGGCAGCGCTTTGCCGCCACTGGGTCGCTCGTTATACTGCGCGACAACTTCACCGAAAGAGCCGTGCTCTGTGAACCGGCCCACGCCCGTTAAAACCGATAATTTCTTCCTGCTCATCTTTCGTGCCCTGCGTCATCGCCGTGTACCGATCGCTTTGCGCATTGCCAGCCATAACGTGATCCTGGTCGCTTTGGCGCTGGTGATCTACGCCGGTGTCATGGGCCTGCAGTTCAAGCAGGCCATGCATGAACAGGCCGATGCGCTGGGGCAGGCCCTGACCACCCAGACCGCCACCTCGGCTACCGAGCTGTTGGTGTCCAACGACATCCTCAGTCTCAACGTGCTGCTGGGCAATCTGGTCAAGAACCCGCTGGTAGCGCATGCCGCTATCTACAGTGTGGATAACCGCATCCTCGCGGAGGCCGGCCAGCGTCCGAAAAACGGTCTGCTGGGGGAAGCTCAGGGTCTGTATGAAATCAAGATCACGTTCCAGGACGTGATGGCGGGCCATCTGCGCATCAGCCTCGACATGTCGCAGTTCCAGCAGCCGATGACCATCAGCCTGCAGAGCATGGGCATTCTGGCCGGTATCCTGCTGGCCCTGGCGCTGGCGCTGAGCCTGCGTCTTGGCCGCCACATCTCCACGCCACTGATGCAGATGCGTATCTGGCTGCGGGATATTGACCCGTATACACCAGCCACTGATCGCCAGGATGAAATCGGCGATCTGGCGCGCCAGCTGCGCACCTCGTTCGCGCCGCCGGTGCCGGAGCCAGAACCGCTGCCCGAGCCCGAGTATGACGGCGAGGAAGACGACAGCGAAGATCCTTATCTGGAGCCGGAAGAGAAGCCCGCACCAAAGGTTTCGGCACGCAGCAGCGAAGCAAAACCGCGCCTGCCGGCACCACCGGTGCAGCGCCGCATCGTTGCCGAGGAAGATGAAGACGACGATGAGGAGGATCCGTTCGCCGATCTGCGCGATCACTCGGACAACTCGCCAGCCGTTCGCCCGGCGGCTGCCTCGGTAGCGCCGGTCGAACCGCACAACAGTGCAGTGCTGGCCGTGCAACTGGGTGCGCAGGATCAATTGCGCCGCCTGCCGCGCGCACGCCTGACCGAATTGCTGCAACGCTACCGCGACTGCCTCGATCAGGCCGCCTCGCTGTATGAAAGCGAGCTGCACACGCTGAATGACGGCAGCACGCTGATGCTGTTCCACAGCCACGAAAGCGGTGATGACTACCTGACCAACGCGATCTGCTGCGGTGAGCTGTTGCGCGCACTCAGCCATGCCTTGCAGATCGAGGTGGCCGACAGCGGCATCACCTTGCAACTGCAACTGGGCCTGACGCTGGGCGAAGGCTTGAGCGGTCTGAGCCAGATCGATCTGTTGCTGACCGAAACCGCGCAGGATGCACTGGCGCTGTCTCAGCACAGCCGCAACCTGCTGCTGGTCGAACGCCGCATCAACGACGACCCGTTGATCCGTCAACGCGCCCGCATCCGCCCGATCGCCAGCCCTGAAGGTGCCTGCTGCGTAGAACGCCTGATGGAGCCTTACCCTTCGATGCTCGAACGCCAGCTGGCGCGCATGCACGAATCCAACAAGGCCTGATCTTCTCCTCCGCTCACTCTTCTCTCGTGCCCATGCTCTGCATGGGCACGCCGTTCTGGGCACTCGACGTCCGATCCTGACCGACCTGGTCCGGCGCAATCAGGTGACGCAGAGCGTCACGACCTGCATTCCCACGCGGAGCGTGAGGAACGATAGGTGCCCGCAAGACCACCATCGTACCCCTGCGCCAGCGCAGGTATGCCGTTCCGGAGCTTATGGCGTGATAGGCGTCCGCAAGATCACCATCGTGCCCATGCTCCAGCATGGGAATGCCGTTCTGGACGCTCTGCGTCCTATCCTGACTGTGCAGCGCGTCAGGAACGCCGGGGTGTGAGAACCAGATGAGCGCCCAACAAAAAGCCCGCATCGCTGCGGGCTTTTTGTTGGGCCGACCCTAGAAGCGGAACACTTCAAGATCGGTGCGTATAGGGGACGCCAGTGGAATTCTTGGCTTGTCCGGCTCTTTGGCCTTGGCGACAGGCGTTTTTTTCGGCTCGTCGAGCGCCTGCCAGGAAATCGGTTTGATCGCAGTGCTGACCTGATCAGCCAGGCGCTGCAACAGCACGCCCTGAGCCTTGACCTGATCGGCAGAGCTGCCGGCATGGACTTGTTCCAAGTGCACCAGCCGGCTGTCCCGGACGTGACCCTTGCGGTCCAGAAGTCGCCATTGCGCGTCCAGTACCGCGGGCTGTTTGGCACCGGAGTCCAGGCGGGTGATGGACAGCACGACCTGAACATCGGGCGTGAAGCTGGCCGTCGCAGGCGCCATGACGACGCGCTGGCTGTCCAGCTTCCAGGCCAGCTGACGCAAGAGCAACTGGTCGATATCCGAAGACAGGTTGCCCGCCCAGCGCCCATCGGACGAAGCAGTCAAGGTGCCGTCAGGCTGGCGTTGCAGCAGTGTTTCGCGTTGCAGATAGTCGGCCACCGAAACAGGACCCAGCAATACTGCCAGACCACTACTCTGTTTCGGCTGACCAGGCTCACCGCTATCGAGCTGATAAAGCGCGGTCGGCTGGCGCACACTGCAACCAGCCAGACCCAGAACGCCAGTCATCAGCAGGATCAAGGGAAGGCGTAGAAAATTCATCATCCCATCCAGGTGGCCGTCCAGAGACAGGCCACAGTATTAGTACTTTCAAGACCCATGCAGGCACTGAGCCACGCATGCACCCCAAGACCCCATATCATCCGTGAATATGCACCATGACTCCAGCGATTATGCATCGTACTTCATGGCAAAACGAAGAACCTTGGTGCCAGATCAATGTTTTCAGCTATTTTCCACCAATAATGCATCGACCCTCTGGAAGCCCCTTGGCAGTTTATTGCCACGTCTGCCACGCTCGCCCTTGTAATGTTCGAGGTCTTCAGGTTTCAGCGACAGCGTTCGTTTGCCCGCCTGAAGTACCAGCGTAGCGCCTTGCCCGATCACCGCAAGATCAGTCACATACTCTTCACGGCTGGCTACTCGCTCGCCCGGAATACCGATGATCTTGTTGCCCTTGCCTTTGCCCAACTGCGGCAGATCGCTGATCTTGAATACCAGCAGACGGCCTTCGGTGGTTACCGCTGCCAGCCAGTTCTGCTCACGATCAGGCACAGGGCGAGGCAGGATGACTTTCGCCCCGGCCGGCAGGCTCAGCAGCGCCTTGCCCGCCTTGTTCTTGGCTTGCAGGTCTTCGCCTTTGACGACAAAACCATAACCGGCATCCGACGCGATCACGTACAGCGCATCGTCTTCCGGCAACAATACGCACTCGAAGGTCGCACCCGGTGGCGGTTGCAGCTTGCCCGTCAGTGGCTCGCCCTGGCCTCGCGCGGAGGGCAGGGTGTGGGCGGCAACCGAATAGCTGCGCCCGGTCGAGTCGATGAACACGGCGAACTGATTGGAGCGGCCAATGGACGAGGTCTTGAAACCGTCCCCGGCTTTATAGGAAAGCCCGGTCGCATCGATGTCGTGCCCCTTGGCACAGCGTACCCAGCCTTTTTCCGACAGGACGACAGTCACCGGCTCGGTGGGCATTAGTTCATTTTCAGACAGCGCCTTGGCTTCGGCACGGGCAACGATGGGCGAACGACGGTCGTCGCCATAGGTTTCAGCGTCGGCAATCAGTTCGGCACGCACCAGCTTGCGCAGCTTGGACTCGCTGCTCAGCAGCGCCAGAAGCTTGGCCTGCTCTTTGCGCAAGGCATCCTGCTCGCTGCGCAGCTTCATCTCTTCCAGACGCGCCAACTGACGCAAACGGGTGTCGAGGATGTAATCGGCCTGAATTTCCGACAGATCGAAACGCGCGATCAGCTCCGCCTTCGGGTGCTCGGCGGTACGGATGATGTGAATCACTTCATCGAGGTTCAGGTACGCCGTGAGCAAACCGTCCAACAGGTGCAGACGGTGCTCGACCTTGTCCAGACGGAATTGCAGACGGCGACGCACCGTACCGATACGGAACGTCAGCCATTCGCCGAGCAATGTCTTGAGGTTTTTGAGCTGCGGCTTGCCATCCAGGCCGATGATGTTGATGTTCACCCGGTAACTGGATTCCAGCTCGGTGGTCGCGAACAGATGCTGCATCAGTTCGTCCAGCTCAACCCGGTTGGAGCGCGGGATGATCACGATACGGCAAGGGTTCTCGTGGTCCGACTCATCGCGCAGGTCGGCAACCATCGGCAGCTTCTTGGCCTGCATCTGCGCGGCGATCTGTTCCAGCACCTTGGCACCGGATACCTGATGCGGCAGTGAAGTGACGATAATGTCGCCATCTTCGATGCGGTAAACCGCGCGCATACGCACCGAGCCACGCCCGGTCTCGTAGATTTTCAGCAGGTCGGCACGCGGCGTGATGATTTCCGCTTCGGTCGGATAGTCCGGCCCCAGAATGTGCTCGCACAGCTCGGGAACCGTGGCCTTGGGGTCGTCCAGCAGACGAACGCAGGCACTGGCGACTTCGCGCAGGTTATGCGGCGGCACATCGGTGGCCATACCGACGGCGATGCCGGTGGTGCCATTGAGCAGGATGTTCGGCAAACGTGCCGGCAACACCGCAGGTTCATCCAGGGTGCCGTCGAAGTTCGGCACCCAGTCAGCAGTGCCCTGGCCCAGCTCGCTGAGCAGGACTTCCGAGTAACGCGACAGGCGCGCCTCGGTGTAGCGCATGGCCGCAAAGGATTTGGGATCATCCGGCGCACCCCAGTTGCCCTGCCCGTCTACCAGCGTGTAGCGGTAGCTGAACGGCTGCGCCATCAGCACCATCGCCTCGTAACAGGCCGAGTCACCGTGCGGGTGGAACTTGCCGAGCACGTCGCCGACGGTACGCGCCGACTTCTTGTGCTTGGCGTCGGCACCCAGGCCCAGTTCGCTCATCGCGTAGATGATACGTCGCTGAACAGGCTTCAGGCCGTCACCGATATGCGGCAAGGCACGGTCCATGATCACGTACATGGAGTAGTTGAGGTAGGCCTGTTCGGTGAAGTCAGCCAATGATCGGCGTTCTACACCATCCAGGCTGAGGTCAAGGGAGTCGCTCATGCGGGCCTCATCATTTCGTTGACTGGCGCAACAGCAAATTGCCGCCACGCTGTGTGAATTCGAGTTGTTTCATTGCACTCATACCGAGCAGCACCTGCTCACCGTCCAGACCGGGTGCCACCAGGGCACGCACATTGGTCAGGACGATATCGCCCAGCTGCAAGCGGTCAAGCGTGGTCCGAAAACCCTGACTGTTGCCATTGGCCGTGCTGACCGTGACCGGATAGCCACGTTTGAGCCCCAGGCGGTCAGCCATGTCACCGGGTACGGCCACATCGGTCGCCCCGGTGTCGATCATGAATTCCACTGTCCGGCCGTTGATCTGGCCGGTCGTGACGAAGTGCCCCTGACGATTGCCTGCCAGTTGCACCTCTATATAGCCGTCACCGTGTTGCGAGGTAACCACGGTGTTGGGGTTCTGCTGCCGGTCTTCCCAATCGCCGAAAAAGCGCGTCGCGAGAAACAGACCGGCCGCCCAGGCCACGATCATCAACACCTTGCCGGCGCGCTTGCCGGGCTGCACGTCGCTCATTGCCCAGCACTCCAGCCCGCCTCAGGTGCAGCGAAGCGCCAGACGATCGGGCGTTTCTCACCGTCGGCGCGTGCACCGAAGTTATTGTCGATGCCGATCCATGCGCCCTTCTCGTCGACCACCAGTGCCTCGGTCAGGCCGTAGGGTTGATCGTAACGACGCGACGGCACCATCGCCTCTTTGGCGAACGACCAGCAACGCTCGACCTGCCCTGTCTCAAGATCACGCCGACAGATGCGGTACACCGCGCGTTCCAGCGTGAACAGCTTGCCGTTGTACAGCGACACATCGGAAAAATCCGTGGACACCTTTTTGCTGCCCTGCTCCGGCGGCAACGCGTCCAGACCGGACTCGGACAGCAGCACGCAGCTTTGCCCGCAGGTCCACTGCTGCTTGTCGCGTTGCACCACCAGCAAGCCACGCTTCTCGCGTTCGGCCGCCAGCCAGAGACGGTCGCCCGCAGGACTCACGGCAATCCCTTCGAAAATCGCGTTGAAGCGCTGCAACATGCCCTGAGCGCGCGCCTGATCCACCAGCGCTTGCGGCAAATCCAGCCAGACCGGTTTACCGCTGACCGGAACCTTGAGCACCGTGCCGTAGGCCTCGCTGACCAGGTAGCGATTGCCAGCGGCGTCACAGCTGACACCTTCGAAATCCAGACTGCCACCGCGTATCAGCGCGGAAAGACCCGCCATGAAACGCAACTTCAACGGCAGATAGCTTTGTGGCGCAGGTGCGTCAATGTGATGTGACTGAGCCTTCCAAGTGTCTTGCGACACATCCAGGCTGTACAGCACATCATCGTCACGGTCGGACACGGTCCACAGTTGGCCGTTGCACATCGCCAGACCTGACAGATTGCCACCGGCCATGTCGTCTACCGGGTGCTCGGATTGCAGCTTCAGGGCCTCGAGTGGCGCAGCGACAACCGGCGTGGCAACCAGGATCAGGGCGGCGAGCCAGGCTCGTATCAAGTCAGAACCTCGGCAAGGTTGCCCTTCGACTCGAGCCAGGACTTGCGATCACCTGCACGCTTCTTCGCCAGCAGCATGTCCATCATTTCCGAGGTGGCCGCGAAATCATCCAGCGTGAGTTGCACCAGACGACGCGTGTTCGGGTCCATGGTGGTTTCGCGCAACTGCGGCGGGTTCATCTCACCCAGGCCCTTGAATCGGGTGACCTGCGGCTTGCCACGTTTCTTTTCAGCGACCAGACGGTCCAGAATCCCGTCACGCTCGGCTTCGTCCAGCGCGTAGTAGATTTCCTTGCCCAGGTCGATCCGGTACAGCGGCGGCATGGCGACATACACATGCCCGGCGTCGACCAGCGGGCGGAAGTGCTGCACAAACAACGCACACAGCAGCGTTGCAATGTGCAGACCGTCCGAGTCAGCGTCAGCCAGGATGCAGATCTTGCCGTAACGCAACTGGCTGATATCGGCTGCGCCCGGGTCAACCCCGATGGCCACGGCAATGTTGTGAACTTCCTGACTGGCAAGCACTTCGCCGCCGTCCACTTCCCAGGTGTTGAGGATTTTGCCGCGCAGCGGCAGGATCGCCTGGAATTCCTTGTCGCGCGCCTGTTTGGCGGAACCACCGGCAGAATCACCCTCGACCAGAAACAGTTCGGAGCGCGCCGGGTCCTGCCCGGCACAGTCGGCCAGCTTGCCCGGCAACGCCGGCCCTTGAGTGATGCGCTTGCGCTCGACCTTTTTGCTCGCCTTGAGGCGCCGACCGGCGTTGTTGATCGCCAGATCGGCCAGTTGCAACCCCAGTTCGGAGTGCGTGTTGAGCCACAGGCTGAATGCGTCCTTGACCACACCGGAGACGAAGGCCGCCGCTTCACGGGACGACAGACGTTCTTTGGTCTGCCCGGAGAACTGCGGCTCCTGCATTTTCATCGACAGGACGAAGGCAATGCGTTCCCAGACATCTTCCGGGGCCAGCTTCACGCCACGCGGTAACAGGTTGCGGAACTCGCAGAACTCGCGCATGGCATCCAGCAGACCCTGGCGCAAGCCGTTCACGTGGGTGCCGCCCTGCGCAGTCGGGATCAGGTTGACGTAACTTTCCTGAACGCTGTCGCCCCCTTCGGGCAGCCAGAGCAGCGCCCAGTCGACCGCTTCCTTGTTACCGGTGAAGCTGCCGCAGAACGGCTCGTCCGGCAGGCGCAGGAATTCGGTGACCGAGTCCTGCAGGTAGGAGCGCAGGCCGTCTTCGTAATGCCACTCGACTTTCTCGCCGCTGGATTTGTCTTCGAAGCTGACCAGCAGGCCCGGGCACAGAACCGCCTTGGCCTTGAGCACATGCTTGAGACGGCTGACGGAAAACTTCGGCGTATCGAAATACTTCGGATCGGGGGCGAAATAGACGCTGGTCCCGGTGTTGCGTTTGCCGACGGTGCCGACGACCGCCAGCTCGGTGGCCTTGTAGCCGTCAGCGAAGGTCATTTCATATTCGTTGCCATCACGCTTGACCCGCACCCGAACCTGGGTGGACAGCGCGTTGACGACGGAAATGCCCACGCCGTGCAGGCCGCCGGAGAACTGATAGTTCTTGTTGGAGAACTTGCCGCCTGCGTGAAGCTTGGTGAGGATCAGCTCGACGCCGGACACGCCTTCTTCCGGGTGGATGTCCACCGGCATGCCGCGGCCGTCGTCCGACACTTCGAGCGAATTGTCGGCATGAAGGATGACCTGTACCGAACGCGCGTGACCGGCCAGGGCTTCGTCGACGCTGTTGTCGATGACTTCCTGAGCCAGGTGGTTGGGCCGCGAGGTGTCGGTGTACATGCCCGGACGTTTGCGAACCGGATCGAGGCCCGAGAGGACTTCGATGGCGTCTGCGTTATAAGAGCTAGCGCTGGGATTGGCCATGGGTTCTCGTTATCAATCTTTCATGGAATTTCGGGGGTTCAATGTTCTTGCATTCATGTGACCGGGCATCCATCACCTGCCGCACTTACAGCGCCGACAGGTCGATCTTCTGCAACAGATCGGGAGCAAATCCGGCAAACGTCAGCAGTGCCGGCATGCGCTCGGCAAAGCCCTGAAAACTGTGGTCGCCGCCCGCCTGAATGCGCAAGGCACAGGCCCGGTAAAACTTCTCGGCGCGACGATAATCGAGCGTCTCGTCACCGGTCTGCAGCCACACCTGAAACTGCTGCGGGTCCTGCGGCGCGGGTACTTCCAGCTCGGCCAGCGCCCGAATATGGTCTTCGGTCAACTGCCACTGCTCGCCGGTGTACAGGTTCTGTTGCACGCCGAGAAACCCGTCGAACAGCTGATGCGGATTGACTGCCGGGTTGATCAGCACCGCCTTGAGGCCGTGCCGCTGCGCCAAATGAGTCGCATAGTAGCCGCCGAGGGAGCTGCCGACCAGTAATGGCCGTCCCAGCGCCGTGATAGCCGCTTCAAGCTGGAGCATGGCCTGGCGCGGATGGTGATGCAGTTCAGGGACTTGCAGACGATCAGCCAGACCCAGAGACTTCATCAGCGCACTCAACTGACAGGCCTTTCTCGACAGGGCCGAGCTGTTCAAGCCATGGATGTATAGCAGTGAAGGTATGTCGCTCGTCACGCTGTCGCTCCCGAGTGCAAGGCAAAGCCGTGTAGTTTACAGGGACTTACGCTACAACACCTCACCGGAAACGTATCCGCCAGCCCAATCAATAACCGGTGCCGCCGTAATCGACCTCGAACTCCAGGCCGACCACTCGGGAAACAGCCGTTTCCAGCCGCCCGTCGTCATGCAGTCGTAGCCAGCGATAGCCCGGCGCCGCGGTGTCGACCTTGAAATCCACGCTGCCCGGGGCGAACTGAATGCAGGTCGAAGGCGACGCCAGCAGACGCACGCCGTTACGCATCTGATCGAATTCCTGATGCACATGGCCCCACAGTATGGCGCGAACCTGCGAAAAACGATCGAGCACGTCAAACAACGCATCGGCATTGCGCAAGCCGATCGGCGCCATCCACTCACAACCAATTGCCACCGGGTGATGGTGCAGGCAGATCAGGTGATGCCGCTCAGGCGCTTCACTCAGCGCCTGCTCCAGCAACTGCAATTGCGTAGCCGCGAGAAAACCAGGCACCGAACCGGGCACTGCCGAATCCAGCAGCGTCACCCGCCACTGGCCGATATCCACCACCGGGTCGAGCAACCCATTAGGCTGCGCAACCTGCTCCATCTGCGGCAGTTCGTCGTGATTACCGGCGAACCAGCGCGCAGGCGCGTCGATCCGCCCGCTTATCCGACGAAACGCTTCGTAAGACTCGACACTGCCGTCCTGCGAGATATCGCCGCTGGCGACCACAAGATCAATGTGCGGCTGCTCGGCCAGCACCTGATCAACGACTTTTTCCAGACTGTCCCGCGTGCTCATGCCCAACAACGCCTCGTCCGCCTCGGCGAACAAGTGGCTATCGGATATCTGCACCAGCAAAACTGACGATGAAAGGGCTGCGCTCGGCAAGACCGTCTCCCAGAGAGGATTCAGCGCGATTATGTGATGTGGCAACGGGCGGGTAAACCGGGAAAGTGCGTGCAGACGAGCATTTGGTCACATTTGCTGATTCGCTCGGTGCTTGAGCACAATCGAAGCAATAAGTCCGGCCGACACCATGCCTGCCAGTCCCGCACCCAAGAGATGGCTCAGCACCCGCTCATAAGGCATTCCAGGCCAGATATATCCCGCCAACAAAAACTCCAGTACAACGCCAAGAATCATTCCTGCCAATCCAGCCAGATGAACGATCCACGGCATGAGCCTCAAAGACAGAATACCGATGACCACTCCGGTAATGGCCGTATATAGAAAGTGTTCCCAACGCAGAGCGCTGCCTGTCAGGGTTATCAGTCCGACATATAGGAGAAGGCCGAAGATGAGTCCAGTGAAACCACCAATCAAAGCCCGATAGATAATCATCGCCATCTCACTGGACAATTGGTAATCATGGATTCCCGAGAGCCGCCAGCATTGAAAATCTCTTCGACATAAGAAACACAATTATTGGGGATGCCAAACCAGTGCCACGGCTTGGCGCTAAGCTCCTCAAGCTTGCGCTGCGCCACATCGGGTTTGTTCAGAAGTACTCTTCGACGGAACAGCTCTGTTTTCGAGGATTCATTGAGATAACGTCCGTAATCAGTTTCACTCATGAAGTACGGCCGTTCGGCCAACCCGGCAATATGAAAATAAAACTCTCCCGCTTTCAACAAGGCATGCCCACAGATATTAGGACCGTCACCGCTTACTACTACAAGCCATGTGTCGTACCCGTTGAAAGGCACAGCCCGACAATGATTCAGATGGCTCCCTAAATAGCTCATTCGTTATGCCTGTAAATGAAAGTGATGACGAATGTAAGCCATGGAATTTCAAATTCAAGGACACGCTGCTCGCTTTGAATATATTCAGACACGACCTACATGCCTGAGGCATAAACACTGACGGCCAAAGTCATTTACAACTGAATAAACAAGTCATGAGGCCGGTTGAGATAAAAAATTCAGAATTGCGAATGGATCAGCGCACCGCTTCAAACTCATGCCCACACGCCAGGCAGTGGCTCAGCCATTCACCGAGAAACAGGTTGAGCTGGGCCTTTTCGTCTGGTTGGTGCATGTCGGCGTTGGGGTAGGGATAGATGCCCCGGAAGCGCCGCGCATGTTCGGCGCCGATGACTTCGGCCATGCGGGCGTCGTGGTAAACCTGTACTTCGAGCTTGGGCACCGGCAGCCAGGGCAGGCTGTGCTCCTGGCAGACCTGCAAGGTGGTGGTGTACGGGCAGTCGAGCAACACTTCGACTGCCAGCACGCCCAGCATCTGATCACCCTGGGTAACGGCGACGCGGCGTGAGCGCTGTTCGTTGCGCATGTCGGGCAGCAGGCGCATCAGGCGCGCGTAGTTGGCCTCGCACGCAGCCTGCAGTCCGGCAAGATCGACACGGTAGCGTTCGCGCACTGGATTCACGACCATAAACCCCTTATCTCTGCACGATTCAGCGCCAGCCATTGCAAGGCGATGATCGTCGATGCGTTCTTGATTGTTCCGTCTTTCATCGCCTGCAATGCGTCATCGAATGACCAGACTGTTACCCGGATGTCTTCACCTTCGGCCTCGAGCCCGTGCAATCCGCCCGCCCCTTCACTGCTGCAACGCCCCAGAAACAGGTGAACGAACTCGTCGCTGCCACCCGGCGAGGGGAAGTATTTGGTGATTGGCCACAATGCCTCGAACTTCAGCCCAGCTTCCTCTTCTGCCTCGCGATGAGCAACTTCTTCCGGCTGTTCATCCTTGTCGATCAGACCTGCGACCAGCTCGATCAGCCAGGGGTTGTTGGTCTTTTTCATGGCGCCTACGCGGAACTGCTCGATGAGCACGACTTCGTCACGCTTGGCGTCATAAGGCAGCACGCAGACGGCGTCGTGGCGAACGAACAGTTCGCGGCTGATTTCCTTGCTCATCCCGCCCGCGAACAATTCGTGGCGCACATGCAGCTTGTCCAGCTTATAGAAGCCCTTGAAGCAGTTTTCACGCTTTATGGTTTCAAAAGCGCTTGGTGCAGATCGTGTGGTCTGGGTCATGGGTTTCTCGCTTGCCGCCGTTTTTGACATCGGGCCATCCTAACGCGCATCGGCAGTCAGATGCAGCCCCCTTGAACATGCAGGGTAGACGGCCGGGGCTTAAAACAATTCTAATCTGCCATGATCGAACCGAAGACGTTGTTTACAGTCCAACCAGCCTGCATACGTACAACGCAACCGCCTTTACTGACACTGCCAAGGATCAACATGTCGTTATTGAGGATCACTTCACTGGCTTGCCTGGCCCTGTTGCTCGGCGCCTGCCAAAGCCTCTTCACGCCCAACATGCGCACACCGCTGCAAGTCCAGCGCGATGCTTCCGAGCTGATCAAGCCGGGCTGCACCACGGCCGACTGCCCGTTGGTGAACATCGATACCGTGCACTTCCCCGATGAGCCGCGACTGGACGCCATCGTTCAGAAGACGTTGCTGCAACTGACCGTTGCCGACAGCAGCGCATCGCCGCCTGCGTCGATCAAAGCCTATCAGGAACAGTTCCTGAGCCAGGCCCAGGGTCGCAACAGCAGCTATCTGCAGGCCAAGGTACGCGAACAGCATGACGGTATCGTAGTGGTCGAACTGTCCAGCTATCTGGATACCGGCGGTGCCCACGGCAACCCTGGCCGGGCGTTCATCAACTATTCGCGTCAGCAGCAGAAAGTCCTGACCCTGGCTGACATGATCATCCCGGGCAAGGAAAGCGAGTTCTGGCAGAAAGCCCAACTGGCCCACCAGGGCTGGCTGGTATCGACCAAGATGAATGAAGACAGCGAGTTCATGAAGACCTGGCCGTTCAAGCGCACGCCGCATATTGCGCTGACCTACGGCGCAGTGATCCTCAAGTACTCGGTCGACACCATCGCGCCGTATTCGATGGGCCACATCGAGCTGAAGATTCCTTATCCTCAGCTCAATGGCATCCTCAAGCCGGAACTGTTCCCCGGCCGCGGCTGATCGCACCGCCGATCAGCAGCTGCAACACGCCAGCGACAATGAGCGCTGGCAGTGTTGCGCCCACTTCGGGATAAAGATTGGCCAGCAGATGATAGGTGCTGAGCCCGCCGAGCCACGCCAGCAGGCTCATCCAGCGCAAACCGCCCTCCGCCGCCTGACCACTGCGACCACGCAGAATGAAATGGTCAACCAGCACGACGCCGAACAGTGGCGCGAATACCGAGCCGATCAATAACAGAAAGTTCTGATACTGCGCCAGCGGTGCCAGACAGGCAATCAGCGTACAGATCACGCCAATCACCAACGCCAGATGCTCGACCTTGATGCGTGACAGCAGAGCACTGGAGACCGCAGCCGAGTGAATATCGGCGAACGCGTTTTCCGTTTCGTCCAGCAGAATCAGCAGCAGCGGGATCCCCAGACCTGCGCCGGCCAGTGCCAGCAGCAAGGCATTGACCTCGCCGCTCGGGGCGAACGCCAGGGTGTAGGCGACGCCCAGGCTCATCAGCCAGAAGTTGCCGATGAAAAAGCCTGCAGCCGTACCGCCGAAGACGCTTTTCGCGCGTTGCCCGAAACGTGAGTAGTCGGCAATCAGCGGCAGCCAGGACAGCGGCATGGCGATGGCAATGTCGAACCCCGAGGCAAACGGCAACGAACCATCGCCAGAGGTTGCCCACAGCGCGGTCAGATCAGCCTTGGCCAGCAGATTCCAGGTCAGCCATGCACACGCCGTCAGCAGTATCCACAGGCCCCACTTGCGCAGAAAACGGCGCACGAAGGTCAATGGCCCGCTGACTGCCAGCAGCGTGGCCAGTGCGCCGAACAACAGCGTCCAGAGCAGCGGACTGCTCCACGGGCTGCCCTCTGCAAAAGCCCGCGCGCCGAGCAGACTGGCTGCGTCGCGCATGACGATGATCTCGAACGAGCCCCAACCGATCAGTTGCAGCAGGTTCAATACCGCTGGCAGCGACGCGCCCTTGCTGCCCAGGCTGAGCTTGAGCGCGGCCATGGACGACAGGCCGGTATCGCTGCCGATCACACCAACGCTGGCGAGCAGCAAGACGCCCACCAGCGTGCCGAGGAAAATCGCCAGCATCGAGCCGGACATGCCCAGCCCCGGCGCCAGCAAGGCCCCGGTTTGCAGCACCATCAAACCGATGCCGAGGGAAAACCACAGGGAAAACAGATCCCGCCCACCGAACACCCGCTGGCTGGCGGGTACAGGGGTGTCAGGAGAATAGGTGCCGGGTGTGTTCACGTTTGTGTCTCGTATGGGTGTTGATCGGTGATTCGGGATCGGACGCGGAGCTTCCAGAACAGCGCCACCACGCAGAGCGTGGGATCATCGCAATTATCGTGCGACGCTCCGAGTCGTAAAGCCCAATGCTGGAGCGTAGCGATAACCGCTAGCGGTGTTCTGTCGTGCACCTGTCGCCCCCTACACCCTCTTGTACAACTGGCTGCCTTCCTGCTTGAAGCGCTCGGCCTGCTCGGCCAGGCCTTTAGCAACATCGACGTCTACCGCCTCGATGCGCTGATTGGCGGCGTACTCGCGGACTTCCTGAGTGATCTTCATCGAGCAGAATTTAGGCCCGCACATGGAGCAGAAATGCGCGACCTTGGCCGAATCCTTGGGCAGGGTTTCGTCGTGGTACGAACGCGCGGTGTCCGGGTCCAGGCCGAGGTTGAACTGGTCTTCCCAGCGGAACTCGAAACGCGCTTTGCTCAAGGCGTTGTCGCGGATCTGCGCACCCGGATGGCCTTTGGCAAGATCCGCCGCATGAGCCGCGATCTTGTAGGTGATGATCCCGGTTTTGACATCATCCTTGTTCGGCAGCCCCAGATGCTCCTTGGGCGTGACGTAACACAGCATGGCGCAGCCGAACCAGCCGATCATGGCGGCACCGATGCCCGAGGTGATGTGGTCGTAACCCGGCGCGATGTCGGTGGTCAGCGGGCCCAGTGTGTAGAACGGCGCTTCATCGCAGCACTCCAGTTGCTTGTCCATGTTCTCCTTGATCAACTGCATCGGCACATGGCCAGGGCCTTCGATCATGGTCTGCACATCATGCTTCCAGGCGATCCTGGTCAGTTCGCCCAGCGTTTCCAGCTCACCGAACTGCGCCGCATCGTTGGCATCGGCAATCGAGCCCGGACGCAGGCCGTCGCCCAGCGAGAAGCTGACGTCGTAGGCCTTCATGATTTCGCAGATGTCTTCGAAATGGGCGTAAAGGAAGTTTTCCTTGTGGTGCGCCAGGCACCATTTGGCCATGATCGAACCGCCACGGCTGACGATACCGGTGACACGCTTGGCGGTCAGCGGCACGTAACGCAGCAACACACCGGCGTGGATGGTGAAGTAATCGACGCCCTGCTCGGCCTGCTCGATCAACGTGTCGCGGAACAGCTCCCAGGTCAGGTCCTCGGCTGCACCGCCCACCTTTTCCAGCGCCTGATAGATCGGCACCGTACCGATCGGCACCGGCGAATTGCGGATGATCCACTCGCGGGTTTCGTGAATGTGCTTGCCAGTGGACAGGTCCATGACCGTGTCCGAGCCCCAGCGGATACCCCAGGTCAGCTTGGCGACTTCTTCTTCGATGGAAGAGCCCAATGCGCTGTTGCCGATGTTGCCGTTGATCTTCACCAGGAAGTTGCGGCCAATGATCATCGGCTCAAGCTCGACGTGGTTGATGTTGGCCGGGATGATCGCGCGGCCCCGGGCAATCTCTTCGCGCACGAACTCGGCAGTGATTTCCTTCGGGATGCTCGCGCCAAAGCTGTGCCCGGCATGTTGCTGGGTCAGCAGACCTGCGGCGCGGGCTTCCTGAAGCTTCATGTTCTCGCGGATGGCGACGTATTCCATCTCGGCGGTGATGATGCCCTGACGCGCGTAGTGCATCTGGCTGACGTTGGCGCCGGCCTTGGCCCGGCGCGGGTTGCGCACATGGGCAAAGCGCAGCGCGGTGAGTTCGGCGTCGCTCAGGCGTTGCTGGCCGAAGCTGGAACTCAGGCCCGGCAGACGCTCGGTGTCATTGCGCGAGTCGATCCATGGCGAACGCACGTCGGCCAGGCCTTTGCGCACGTCGATGATCACATTGGGGTCGGTGTAGGGGCCGGAGGTGTCATAGACCGTGACCGGGGCGTTGATCTCGCCGCCAAAGTCGGTCGGGGTGACGTCCAGGGTGATTTCGCGCATGGGCACGCGGATGTCCGGGCGCGAGCCCTGAACGTAGATTTTCTGCGAACGGGTAAACGGCTGTACCGATCCGGAGTCGACTTGCGCCGACTCGCTCAAATGGGCTGCGTTTTTTGCTTTTATACTCATCACGGCTCTCCAGACATCCAGTTGCGGATTTATTGTCGGAGTGACCTGACGTGACGGACGGGTGCACCAGTGCTGGTGCTGAGTATCGAAAGGAGGCGAAACTGTTCATTATTTGAACAATCGACCCCGGACGGCACTCAAGAGGACTCGCCGGGAGACGAGAAATCTTGTTCCCTACGCAGGCGCTAACCTGATCAGGTTCAACGGGATCCGGTTTAACCGATCTCAGCCTCATAGCAAGGCACCCCGACAAGAACGCCGCCAGTCTATGACGGGGTGCCGTCGCAACGCCAGCCTATTTGCACGGGGCTCGATAAATGGCGCAAATCGACGATTGTTGCCAAAAGCGTCTGGCTCTACACTCCCTAGCCCGGTTTCTCTTCAACCCGAACTGTAATTATTTTCTTCATGAACAGGGAATGCCTCATGTTGCGCAAACTTTCGTTGGTCGTGGCTGTTTCGTTTGCGTCCAGCGGGTTGACCTGGGCAGCCGAATTGCCAATGCCAACGCAGACAGGGCTGTTGAGCGTTTATCAGCAGGCTGTGGACAACAACGCCGACCTCGCAGCCTCACGCGCCGATTACGATGCGCGCAAGGAAGCCGTGCCGCAGGCCCGCGCCGGTTTGCTGCCGAATATTTCCGGCAGCGCCCAGAACAGCAGCACCCGCACCAGCATCGATCAGCCCAGAGCCGTGGCCACCCGCAGCGGCAACCTCTATCAGGCCACGCTGAGCCAGCCGATCTTCCGCGCTGACCGCTGGTTCCAGTTGCAGGCTGCCGAAGCGAGCAACGAACAGGCAGCACTGGAACTGTCGGCTACCGAGCAGAATCTGATCCTGCAATCGGCGCAAAGCTATTTCAGCGTATTGCGTGCACAGGACAATCTGGCCTCGACCAAAGCCGAGGAAGCGGCCTTCAAGCGCCAGCTGGATCAGGCCAACGAGCGCTTCGATGTCGGCCTGTCGGACAAGACCGATGTGCTGCAGGCGCAGGCCAGCTATGACACGTCACGCGCCAGCCGACTGATTGCCCAGCGTCAGGTCGACGACGCCTTTCAGGCGCTGGTGACGCTGACCAACCGCGAATACAACTCGATCGAAGGCATCGTGCATACCCTGCCGGTGCTGGCACCGACGCCCAATGACGCCAAGGCCTGGGTCGATACTGCCGCGCAGCAGAACCTCAATCTGCTGGCCAGCAACTACGCAGTCAGTGCCGCCGAAGAAACCCTGCGTCAGCGCAAGGCCGGGCACGCGCCGACGCTCGATGCCGTGGCGACCTATCAGCGTGGCGATAACGATGCACTGGGTTTCAGCAACCCCAACTACACCGGCCGCAACTACGGCGGCGACGTCGAGCAGCGCAGCATCGGCGTGCAGCTGAATATCCCGATCTACAGCGGCGGCCTGACCAGTTCACAGGTACGCGAAGCCTATGCGCGCCTGAGCCAGAGCGAGCAACGCCATGAAAGCCTGCGTCGTCAGGTGGTGGAAAACACGCGCAACCTGCATCGCGCGGTGAATACCGATGTGGAGCAGGTCCAGGCCCGCAAGCAGTCGATCATCTCCAACCAGAGCGCGCTGGAAGCCACGGAAATCGGTTATCAGGTCGGCACCCGCAACATCGTCGACGTGCTGGATGCGCAACGCCAGCTGTATGCCTCGGTGCGTGACTACAACAACACGCGTTACGACTACATCCTCGACAACCTGCGTCTCAAGCAGGCAGCAGGCACCCTGAACCCGGGCGACCTGCAGGACCTGTCGCGCTACCTGAAGGCCGACTACAACCCGGACAAGGACTTCCTGCCGCCGGACCTGGCGACTGCCGCGCAGAAGAACTTCGAGCGACCTGCAAAGCGCTGACAGGTGACGCAGAGCGTCACGAAATGCATTCCCACGCTGGAGCGTGAGGAACGATAGGCGTCTGGACGAGCTCAACTATCGTGCCGACGCTCTGCGTCGGCATGTAGTTCTGGACGCTCCGCGTCCTCCGATTCAGCGCCTGCCCATCAACCGCCCGATCCCGTCGAGCAGGCGTTGCTGTGCGCCCTGATTGGCCTTCATCACCTCAAGCCCGGCATCGGCCATGTTGCGCACCTGCTGCGGCTGGTCGAAAAGACCCTGCACGGCGGTGGCCAGCGCTGCTGCATCGTTGACCTCTTGCAACGCACCGGCCTTGCGCAGCATGGCGGCGATCTCGAGGAAGTTGAACAGGTGCGGGCCGCTGAGCACCGGCTTGGCCAGTGCCGCAGGCTCCAGCAGGTTGTGTCCGCCATTGGGCACCAGGCTGCCGCCAACGAAAGCGATGTCAGCCAGTGCATAGAGAAACAGCAATTCCCCCATGGTATCGCCCATCAGCACCGAGACGTCAGACGTGACAGCCTGCGCGGATGAGCGCCTTACCGTCGCAAAGCCCTGCTGCTGACACAACGCATGCACACTGTCGAAACGCTCGGGGTGACGCGGCACCAGAATCAGCAGCGCATCGGGGTGACTGGTCAGTAACGTGCGATGAGCCGCCAGCACGCTTTCATCCTCGCCCGCATGTGTGCTGGCCGCGATCCAGACAGGCCGCTGCGTGGTCTGCCATTGTTCGCGCTGGTGGGCGGCACGCTGCAGAAGCTGCGGGTCGATGCTCAGGTCGAACTTGATCGAGCCGGTCACCGCCACGCACTCGGGACGTGCGCCCAGATCACGAAAGCGCTGCGCCTCAGCTTCAGTCTGCACCGCAAACCAGGCCATTTCCGCCAGCATCGGTCGCGTCAGCCCGGCAAAGCGTGCGTAACCCCGCGCCGAACGCTCCGACAGCCGGGCGTTGGCAAGCACCACAGGAATCCCGCGCAGGGAACACTGATGGATGTGGTTGGGCCACAGCTCGGTTTCCATGATGATCCCCAGCCGTGGCTGTACCTGATCGAGAAAACCAGCAGCCGCCCACGGCAGGTCGTAGGGCAGGTAGCAATGCTGAATTCGCGGCTCACTGGCGAACAGCGCCTTGATTCGCTCCGAACCTGTGGGCGTCATGCAAGTCACAGTGATCGGCAACTGCGGATATTGCACCAGCAGCGACCGAATCATGGGCGCTGCGGCGATGCTTTCACCCACCGACACCGCATGTACCCAGATACCGCCCCGCTGCATGACCGGCAAGCCGCGAGCGAAGCGCTCGCCGATGCGCTGGCGATACGCCGGAGCCTTGCGCGCACGCAACCACAGACGCAGGGCAACCAGCGGCAGGCCGAGATGAAACAGTACGGTATAAAGAGTTCTATTCATGGGCGCGGAGTTTATCAGCCCGCCATCACAAGCCGCTAGAATGCGCAGCCTGACGAAAAGGAATGCACCATGAACGCTTATTACCTACTGGCTATCGCCGTTTGCGCGGAAGTCATCGCTACCACGTCCATGAAAGCCGTGAAGGGATTGAGCACCCCGCTGCCCCTGTTGCTGCTGATTACCGGCTATGCGATCGCGTTCTGGATGCTGATTCTGGTAATGCGCACGATCCCGGTGGGCATCACTTACGCCATCTGGTCGGGCATGGGCATCGTCATGGTCAGCATCGCCGCGTTCTTCATCTACGGCCAGAAACTCGACCTGCCCGCGCTGCTGGGCATGGGCATGATCGTGGCAGGCGTGGCGGTCATTCAGCTGTTCTCGAAAACCGCCGGGCATTGAAAACCCGATCCTTTATAATGCTCGTACTTTTCGCTCACTGAGGTGCTCATGCCATCGGTTATTTCCACTGACGTGCTGATTGTCGGGGCTGGCGTCGCCGGTCTCTGGCTCAATGCCCGGTTGCGTCGTCAAGGGTTCTCGACAGTGCTGGTAGAAAGCGCCAGCCTGGGTGGCGGGCAAAGCCTCAAGTCTCAGGGGATCATCCACGGCGGCGCCAAGTACGCGCTGCACGGCGCGCTGTCCGGCGCCTCCGAAGCCATTGCCGACATGCCGCGTCGCTGGCGTGAGGCCCTCGATGGCAAGGGCGAGCTGGATCTTTCCGGGGTACGCCTGCTGTCCGAGGCCCATTACCTGTGGTCGCCAGGCACCATCGCCGGCAATCTCACCAGTTTCTTCGCCAGCAAGGCCGTGCGCGGTCGCGTGGATCAGGTCAAGGGCGAGCAACTGCCGCCAGCCCTGCAAAACCCCAAATTCAAAGGCAAGGTCTATCGGCTTGCCGAGCTGGTGGTCGATGTACCCAGTCTGATCGGGCGTCTCGCCGAACTGGCCGGTGACAGCCTGCTGGCCGGTCAGCACATCGAGCCGCTCTTCGAGGGCAATGAACTGATCGGTCTGCGCGTCGACGGTCGCGATATCCATGCGCAGCGCATCGTACTCAGTGCCGGCGGCGGCAATGCCGACCTGCTGAACGCGCTTGGCGTATCGCAACCGCAGATGCAGCGCCGCCCGTTGCACATGGTGCTGGTCAAGGGGCCGACCCTGAAGCCGCTGTTCGCTCACTGCCTGGGCGGCGGGCCCAAGCCACGCATCACCGTGACCACGCACCCGGCAGCAGATGGCCAGTGGGTGTGGTATCTGGGCGGCGACCTGGCCGAAGCCGATGGCGTGGCGCGCCAACCGGACGAGCAGATCGCCGTTGCGCGCAAAGAGCTCGAGGCGCTGCTGCCGTGGGTCGATCTGAGTCAGGCGCAGTGGGCGACCCTGCGTGTTGATCGTGCCGAGCCTGCTCAATCAGGACTGGTGCGCCCGGACAACGCCTTCCTCGACAGCCAGCAACGTCTGATGATCGGCTGGCCGACCAAGCTGGCCCTGGCTCCGGACTTCGCCGACCGAGTCCTGTCGCAGCTGTCCAGAGACGGTATCCACCCGACCCCGCAAGCTCCGCTGAGCGATGTGCCACGGCCTCCAATGGCCATACCTGTCTGGGATGAGCTGCTGCCATGAGCCTGAAAACCCTGCACGATCTGCATCGCCCGCTGGGCAGTACCGGCCTGAACGTATCGCCGCTGGGGCTGGGCACCGTCAAACTGGGGCGCGACCAGGGCGTCAAATACCCCAGCGGCTTCAAGATTCCCGATGACCAGCAGGCGCAGATGCTGCTGCGCATGGCCCGCGACATGGGCATCAACCTGATCGACACGGCACCTGCCTATGGCACCAGCGAAGAGCGCCTGGGACCGCTGCTGCGCGGTCAGCGCCAGGACTGGGTGATCGTCAGCAAGGTTGGCGAGGAGTTCGTCAACGGCCAGTCTAGCCATGACTTCAGCGCCACCCATACACGCACATCGGTCGAGCGCAGCCTGAAACGTCTTGAAACCGACTTTCTCGATCTGGTCCTGGTGCATTCGGACGGCAACGATCTGGCGATTCTCAACGACGCCGAGGTGTACCAAACACTCGCTGATCTCAAGCGCGAAGGCAAGATTCGCGGCTTCGGCTTTTCCGGCAAGACCGTCGAAGGCGGCCTGCTGGCGCTGCGTGAGGGTGACTGCGCAATGGTCACTTACAATCTCAACGAACAGGATGAAAAGCCGGTACTGGATTACGCGCAGGCTCATGGCAAAGGCATTCTGGTGAAGAAGGCACTGGCCAGTGGTCATGTCTGCCTGACACCCGGCATGGATCCGGTCCACGCCAGTTTCCAGCTACTGTTTGAACATCCGGCGGTTGCCAGTGCTATTGTCGGCACCATCAACCCGTTGCACCTGGCACACAACGTTGCAACTGCCGCTGCCGTGATTTGCCGTCAAGCCTGATTAAGGCGGCCGACCCCAACGCAAGAAGGAGCCGTTATGCCGCGAACACTGATCCGGAAGAATCCCAGCAACTTCAAGACCCTGCCGCTGTTTGTCGAGGCCACTGCGGAAAGCCTGAGCTACCAGAGCGTCGGCATGCCGATGAACTTCGCGCAGACCTTGCAGCGGCGGCGCAAGATCGACGTGCCGGACACCGAACATTTCGCCACCGAGCTGGCCAATCTGGGGGTCTCCGTTCGCCTGACCGTCAGTTGGCAGAACCGCGACTACTGGGTGCTGGTCCGCCAGCGTCGTCAGGATCGCGGCGACGTCGTGCTCAAGCTGATCTCGGGTTATGTCCCGGCCCATGAGCTGACGCTGCCGCTGCACACCGCGATTCAGGAAGTGGCCGAAGAGTGCCTGATCGAAACACCGCAGGGCTGGCTCAGCGGGCTGTTCAAGGAGACCTGGCTGCCTGCGCCCTACGCCGCCGCGCTGCATTATCGCGAGGCCATGCCCTTTCGCCTGAGCCCCCTCTCCGGCGCCGCGAGACCGGTGCGAACCGGCAGCCTGACCCTGTTGGAACGTCCACGGGCCTATGTGCATTTGCCCACGGCGTCCTTGCAGCTGATTTACGACATGCGCCTGGAAATCCCCAAGGAAGCGCGCCCGGTCAGCCTTTTCCATGTCGACGAAGCTCTGGAAAACGATCAACTGGTCGCCCGCCTCAACCGTAGCAAACCTGACCTGTACCTGATGCCGCTGGAGAACGGCGCCCCTCTGCCCGAGCTGTACACGCTCAAGCGTGACAAGCTGAGTCCGGCCGGCACGAGAGGGCTGTACCTGGCCGAGAGCTTCGCTGCGCAGGATGGCTGGGTGGTGCGTGAAGAGCGGATTCGCTGGAAGGACTGGCTGCGTCAGCAGGGCATGGCCCCACCGGCGAAGAAGTCAGGGCTCAAACGCCTGACCGGCAAGGCCCGGGAGCTGCTGCAGATGGCGCGTGGCAGCCTGAGCAAGTAAGTCGGCCAGCGGCTGCAAGGCACTGAAACCTTGAGCGCGCCGGCATTCAAACGGCAACGTTGCGGTTACTGGGCGCGAATCTTCTCGACAATCGCGGTGGTGGAGCTGTTTTCCACCAGCCCCAGCACACGTACCTCGCCGCCGTAAGCCTGAACGATATCGGCACCGACCACCTGATCGACACCGTAATCACCGCCCTTGACCAGCACGTCGGGCTTGACGTGGGTCAGCAGGTTTTCCGGGGTTCCTTCCGGGAAGCTGATCACCCAGTCCACGGCCCCCAGACCTGCCAGCACCGCCATGCGCCGGTCAACGCTGTTGATCGGTCGGCCCGGCCCTTTCAGGCGGCTGACAGACGCATCGTCGTTGACCGCAACGATCAGGCGATCACCCAAGGCACGCGCCTGCTCCAGGTAGGTCACATGACCTGCGTGGAGAATGTCGAAGCAGCCATTGGTGAAGACGATCTTTTCCTTGTGCGCGCGCGCATCATCGACCGCCAGCAGCAGTTGCTCCAGCCCCAGCACGCCGCGCTCGGAGCCCTCTTCGCGCTGAATCGCCCGGCGCAGCTCGGGGGCGCTGATGGCCGCCGTGCCCAGCTTACCGACCACGATGCCCGCCGCCAGATTGGCCAGCGCCACCGCATGTGGCAGCTCCTCGCCGGCAGCAATCGCTGCCGCCAGGGTAGAGATCACCGTATCACCAGCGCCGGTCACATCGAACACTTCGCGGGCACGGGCCGGCAGGTGCAGCGCCTGCTGATCAGGACGCAACAGGGTCATGCCATGTTCGCCACGGGTCACCAGCAGCGCGCCGAGATCGAGCTCTTGCATCAACTGCGCACCCTTGGTGACCAGTTGTGCCTCATCGACACAATGACCGACGATGGCCTCGAATTCGCTGAGGTTCGGCGTGATCAGGCTCGCGCCGCGATAGATCGCGAAATCCTTGCCCTTGGGATCGGCCAGCACCGGAATGCCGCGCTTGCGGGCGGCCTGAATCAGCGCCTGATGGTTTTTCAGTGCGCCCTTGCCGTAGTCGGACAGGACCAGCACCTTGATGCCGTCCAGCAAGCTGTAAACCTCTGCGCTCAGGGCCAGCGGGTCGGTCCTGAACGGTTCTTCGAAATCGATGCGCAACAGTTGCTGGTGGCGACTCATGACACGCAGTTTGACGATGGTCGGCTGATCGGCGATGCGCTGAAAGCGCGCCAGCACACCAGCAGCCTTCAGGCTGTTGGTCAGACTTTCAGCCGCCTCGTCATCCCCCGTCACACCGACCAGCGAAGCGGGGGCGCCCAGCGCAGCGATATTCAAGGCCACGTTGGCAGCACCGCCCGGACGGTCCTCGATCTGATCGACCTTGACCACAGGCACTGGCGCTTCGGGGGAAATACGCGAGGTACCACCATGCCAGTATCTGTCGAGCATGACATCGCCAACCACCAGGACAGGGGCCTGATCAAAGCGCGGCATGGATAGCTTCATGGAACAACCCGTACTTGAAAAATGGACAGGGGCGGAATCTTAGCACAGGGGTTTGCAACCGACAGGCTGTTGAATCACGCCACCCAAAAGGCAGGCGGACCGCCTGGGTCCGCCCGGTGAACGTCAGGTCAGATAGCGCCGACAGGCGAAGGCTCGTCCAGCCCCATGGCATGCAGGCGGGCGTAATAGCCGTTCTGCGCCAGCAGCTCAGAGTGCGTACCGCGCTCGACGATCTGCCCGGCATCCATGACCAGAATCAGGTCGGCCTTCTCGATGGTCGAAAGGCGGTGGGCGATGACCAGCGTGGTACGGCCCTTCATGACGTGATCCAGCGCCGCCTGAATGTGCCGTTCGGACTCGGTGTCCAGCGCCGAGGTGGCTTCGTCGAGAATCAGCAAAGGAGCGTTCTTGAGCAGCGCGCGGGCAATGGCCAGACGCTGGCGTTGACCGCCGGACAGCAGCACCCCGTTTTCGCCCACCTGGGTATCGAAACCCTGCGGCAACTGGTCGATGAATTCCTTGGCATACGCATCAGCGGCAGCCGCTTCGATGTCGGCACGCGGCGCGCCAGCCAGATCGCCGTAGGCAATGTTGTTGGCAATCGTGTCGTTGAACAGCGTGACGTTCTGATTGACCTGAGCAATGTGCCTGCGCAGGTTACGCAAGCGATAATCGTTGATTTCAACGCCATCGAGCAGGATGTTGCCCATGTCGTGCCCGTAGAAACGCGGGATCAGGTTGGCCAGGGTTGACTTGCCGCTGCCGGAACGCCCTACCAGGGCAATCATCTGCCCCGGCGCAGCGGAGAAACTGATGTCGTTCAACACCTGACGCGCAGTCTGCGGGTAGAAGAAGCTGAGGTTCTTCACCTCGAGGTGGCCGGTCACGCGATCACGCTCGATGGTGCCGGTATCGACTTCCTCTTCCACATCCAGCTGTTCGAAAATGCTCTCGGCACCAGCGACACCTTTCTGGATCGTCGAACTGACTTCCGACAGCTGACGAATCGGCTTGGGCAGCAGGCCCGCAGCGGTGATATAGGCAACCAGATCACCCGCAGTCGCGTCGCCACGCAGGAACAGCACCAGGAACATCAGCACCGCCATGGCGCTGTAGATCACCAGTTGCAGCATCGGCGTGTAGATGGCGCCGGTCTTGGTCATGCGCAGCTGCTTTTTGGTGTTGCTGTTGCTGGCCTGGGCAAAGCGCGCCTGCTCGTAGGACTCGCCACCGAAGCTGCGGACTACGCGATAGCCCTGAATGGTTTCCGAGGCAACATGCGTGACATCGCCCATCGCCACCTGGATCTTCTTGCTCTGCTTGCGGAATTTCTTGCTCGCGGTGCCGACCATGACGGCAATCAACGGCAGAATTGCAAGCATCACCAGCGTCAGCTTCCAGTTCATCATCAGCAGATAGATGAACAGGAACACCACGGTCAGGCCTTCGCGAATCACCACCTTGATGGCATCGGTGGCAGCGCCGGTCACCATCGTGACATTGAAGGTGATGCGCGAGATCAGATGGCCGGAATTGGTCGTGTCGAAGTAGCGATTGGGCAGCACCAGCAGCTTGTTGAACAGCTCTACGCGCAAATCATGCACCAGCCCGAGGGAAACCTTGGCCAGGAAATAGTTGCCTAGAAACGAGCCCAGCCCCTGCCATGCGGCGATCAGCACGATCAGCAGCGGCACGGCCTGCAACAGCTGCAACTCGCGCAGATAAGGGACATTGGGAAACAGCACCGCTTCGGGATTGGTCAGACCGTCGACGAAATATTTCAGGATGCCGGCGAGCATCGGCTGGGTCGAGGCGAAGATCACGAAACCAATGATGCTGAGCAGGAAAATGCCCACATACGGACGCACATAAGACAACAGGCGAAAATAGATTTTCACGCTGGAGGTTGTGGACGATTCGGAGGTTGTCATGAGAATCCGTCGTGTTAAAAAGAGGCCGAATTGTATCACAGCAGTTTTCGCGGCTGCCTGCTGCGGTAACATAGGCGGCTCGTCCATTCCCCGGGGATTCTGATCGCTGCCTGAAGCCTGCACGTCTGGCTTCTGTATGACGACCAGGAACCCCTGGGGCGTAAAAACCGGAGTATCGATGCAAGCGTTTGACCACGCCCATTACCTTGAACTGGTTCAAGGTGCCGAAGTGCTTGAAGCCGACGGCACGGGCGACAAAGTACTCCGTCTGCGTGACGGCTCCATGTTGAAGTTGTTTCGGCGCAAACGCATTGTCAGCTCCGCAGCCTGGTACCCCTACGCGCAGCGCTTCGCAGACAACTGTGAAACGCTGATCAAACGCGGCATTCCCTGCCCGCGCATACGCTCGGTCAGCCGCATCGCCGAGATCGAGCGCGATGCCGTGCATTATGATCCGCTGGCTGGCTTCACCCTGCGTCAGCTGCTGGGCAGTGCGGTGGCCGACGACAAGCTGCGCAGGCAACTGGGAAGCTTCATTGCCGGGCTGCATGAAAAGGGCATCTACTTTCGCTCGGCCCATCTTGGCAACGTGATCCTCACGCCGGAAGGCAGCCTCGGCCTGATTGACATCGCCGACATGAAAACCTATCGCCGCGCCTTGCGCAAAAGCCTTCGCTTGCGCAACTTCAAACACATGCTGCGTTATCAGGAAGACCGCCAATGGCTGCTGGACAACGGCAACCCGGCTTTCCTCGATGGCTACATGAGCGCGCAGACCCTGTGCGACACCTCTGAACTGGCCCAGGCTGTTCAATAAACCTGCCCCATAAAAAATGGCCGCTTTCGAAGCGGCCATTTTTTGATGCTACTGCTGCTGCCTGAGCCGATGCGTCTGCACCACTCGCCCGAGCACCATGGTCGCCGGTAGCAGCACCAGCACCCAGAGCTCGTCTGGGTTGCCGACCAGCTGGCCGCCGTCGAAGTTAAGCATGACCAGCGCACACACCAGGTAGAGACCCCAGGCATCGCCGTTGCGCACCGCGTCCCACAGTGTCATCGCCATCACGACCAGAAACATCACCAGCGAAGCGGCACCGGTATACAGCCCCAGCGACACGAAAATATTGTGCGGGTGCTGGATCGGTATGCCGCCCGTCAGGGTCTGGGTCGTGTAGAAATCGACACCACAGCCGAGCACCCAGCCGCAGCGACGCCATTCACCGGTCATGATTTCAAACAGCTCGATGCGGTAGGAATCCCCTCTGACCATCAGCAGGGCGACCCACTGTTCATCCTTGACGAACCAGAAGGCTGCCGCCGCCACGACGCCCAGCGCCAACAAGGCGACTATCGTGCGCAGTGGAAAACGGTACAGCGCATAGGCGGTGCAGACGGCGAACAGAACCGCGCAACCCACCAGCGCAGTGCGCGTCTGCACGACAAAGGCGGTTATCACCAGCGTGACAAGAACGGCGCAGACGGCCTCGACCCAGCGCCGCTCTCTTGCCCACAGCGGCATGGCCAACGCCAGGCTGCAGACCAGCCAGGCACTGGAGTAGATCACGTTCTGCATTCGCCCCGGCAGAATCGCCACACGCTGGCCGAACTCGAACTGCCCGGTCACCCAGCTGTGAATGCTGCTGAGCAGGATGTACAGGCACAGCGCCCAGAACATGCTGCGCACGAATACACCGCGCCTGAAGAAACCGTTGTCGGTGATCCCGGCCACGATGAAGACAAACAGGCTGACGTAAACGATGTGCTTGTAATACTGGAACTCCTGCGCCTGTAGCGCGGGGACCAGAAAACAGGCCATGAACACCGCCCAGGCGATGCCCAGGGGCTTGGCAAACACGCCAGCGCCGCGGTACTTGATCAGGAAGAACAAGCCCGGCAGCGCCGTGAATGCATAAAACAGATTGTTGGTGATCTTGGCTGAGGGGTTGAGGATGAAACTCAGCAGGAAGATGACGATGGCAGCCGTAAAGTACTGCTGTACTTTGTTGCCGGGTACTCTTATCGGGTCAACTGACATTATTAAGCAACCAACCTGCTACTAGGCCAGCGAGCACTGCGACGATCAGCTTGATGCGATCCCGACGTTTGCGACGCTGTTTGTCAAGCCGCTCCTGCGGCACCTCCACGTGCTCACCAAACCCGGTGTGCAACACGGCATCATTTTCCAGAATCAGAGCGTAACGGTTTTGCGCGGCGAATAATTGTGAAAGTTTCTTCTCGCCACCGTGTTCGGCATAAGGCGCATGCTGCAGGTAATCAGCCAGGCGGCGCAGCCCCGGATTGAAAGAAAAACCCTGCCATTCCGGCTTGTGCGAGCCCAGTTTGTAAAACGGGATACCCTCGACCACTTCACGCCCGTTCAGGTAAACGTAAGGGCTGTGGATACGCAGATCATGATTGTAGCTGCGCAACCAGACCTGCAAGGCCTGAGGGTCGTGTTCCAGCAGCGTCATCGACTCTTCGATGAAGTGCGGACGGTAGAAATCCCAGTCGTCTTCGCAATGGAACACCCAGGACGTTTCGATCAGCGAATAGGCCGCATCGACAGAGCGCATCTGCCCCAGCTTGGGGTTGTTGATGATGAAGCGCGTATGCGGGTGCCAGTGCTCGGGAATGCACGCCTGGACCCGGGCATCGCCGGAGTCTTCGGTAATCAGCACATGGCGTATGGGCGCAGTGTTGAAATGGTCGAACGTTTCCAGAGTGCGCTTCAACAGGTCGAACCGACCACAACTGGTGACAACCAGCGTAATGTCGCTGTTTTCGCTGAATACCATCATTCGTTCCCAATCATTGAATATTCATAATTCCCTACCATCCCAATCGTGACCGCAGGCGGTCGACCCAATTCGCCGCCGGCATGCTGCGCAGTGGCGCACGCATGGCGTCCACGATGGCTTTTCCAAGGGCATGGAATGTAAAGCGTTCCTCGACCAAAGTCTGCCCATTACGGGATATTTCACTGGCCAGTGTGACGTTATCGCGCAATTTCGCCAGCTTTTCGCGAAGTTCGGGAATGTCGCGATAGAGCACGATGTTGTGCATGTCGACAAAGCCCAGCGCGCGGTTTTCTTCAGCGCCCTGATCGAAGGCAAGCAGCACACAGCCGCATGCCATCGCCTCGAAGTTCTTGATCATGTATTCGCCCATGCCCACGTCGGCACTGACGAAAAAACGGATGCGGTTCAGGGTGTCGCAATATTCTTCGCCGGACTTGGTCCGCGTGACGAGCAGATTCTCGACCTGGCCCAATTCGTCCAGCAACGCCTTGCGGCCGCTGTAAGCGACACTGTTGGTGCTGCCCACGAAGGCCAGCTCAATGTCACGCTCGCGTGCCTGCAACTGCAGCAGGCTCTGGTCATAGCCCTTGGGCACGAACACCGCATCGAAGCCTTCCTGACGCAGACGCTCGCTGACCATGAACCCCGAACAGATCACCCGCGCCCAGGGCAGCTTGCGGTAGTGCGCGCTGAACTTGCCGGTGTATTTGCACGGAATGTAGTTCTGGTAGGCATCGTGTTCGAGGATGACCAGATTGGGGATCGTGCGGATAAACCCGACCTGACGCACTTCCTGCTTGAAACGCAGGAAAAACACGATCCGGTCATAGCGGCTGACGTCCACCTCACGGCGGAAATAGCCACGCAGGTTGCGTTGCTCCGCAGAGCTCAGCCAGCGCACTTCGCATTCACAGTGTGCGGCGATGCCGTCATAGAGACGGTCCAGAATCGCACGCTGCTCTTTCTGGACCAGCAGTAGAACTTTCATGGTTTTCCTTGCAGTACTGCGCCTGCTGAATCAGAGATCACGGCTGCACCAGAACAACTCGTGTCGTCGCACCGCCTTGCGGAAGAATTCGTTTTCGCCCTCGGCCGGCCAGTGGCGACCGGCCAGAACGCGCTGCAGCGCACGGCGCACACGGCGCTTGAACGGCATCGGCGGCAGCAGGTCATGCATCATGCCCAACGCCATGGCCTTGTCGCGTTGCGCGGCGACCGACAATTGCAGGCTGTACGGCACCAGCGGCAGCGCGGCATCGAATACCGGTGGCAGGCTGATGCCGCTGTAGGCATCGCCCATCGGCCAACGGTCGTTGTCGTGCAGGTGATTGGCATAACCGAGCACTACGTCCGGCTGCCATTCGAGCCCGAGCAGGGCTTCACGCACCGCAGCCTGGGCGCAGATGTGATCGGGATGGGGGTCGATGGCAGGATGCGGCATCACCACAACCTGCGGCCGGGCCTTGAGAATCAGCGCGCGCAGGTCGGCGAGCAGGTTGTTCCAGGTCGGCTGGCCGTCGTCGCCGGGCAGTGGCAGGGTATTGAATTGACGGAACAGGCGGGTATCGGTCAGATCCGCCTCCCGCGAGCCAATCGGCATATCCGGCGCAGCCTGCATGGCGGGAAGTTGCAGGCAGAAATAGCCCAATTGCACACACTGCGACTCGGGCACCCCGCCCCAGCGCGCCACGGCGATACTGTCCCAGGCCCGCAAGCGGCCCTTCATGCGCGCAGCTTCGGCGCGCTCCATGCCCATCTGCCGATAATGCTCGGCCTCGATCTCACCGGCGGTCAGCGTGATGATCCACGCCTCCTCGGCCTGGCTGTACAGTCCGAACGCGGCCAGTTCGGCATCATCGGCGTGCGGTGCGATGACCATGACACGCTGTTTTCGCGCATCCGGCTGGCGAAACAGCCAGAGCCGCGGCGTACCGGCCAGACGGCAGCAACGCCCGCGCAGTTTCAGCACACCTGCGGCCAGCGGCTCGCCCAGCCCGGTCAGGTTCAGATAACGCACACCACTGACGCCGCGCTCGAACGCCTGCCGGTCGCTCAGGCCCTGACCTTGCAACTCGACCACCGGATCGAGAAAACGTCCGAGCCAGGTGCTTTTGACCGTCAGCGCCAGTACCAGCGTCTCGTCGCCATTCAGTTGCACGGCGGGGTCGATCAGCAACGTGCCGCCGTCCAGGCGGACGCCCGGCACTTCGCTGTCGGCAGCAAAGGTGTACTGATAGTCGTCAGACGGCGAATAGAACAGATGATCGGCAAACCAGGCCTCATGAGCGACCCAGGCACACACAGCCAGCAGCGGCGCCAGCCACCAGGCCACCAGCACGCCGACCGCAATCAACAGGAACAGACCACCCAGCAACGCCAGCCGCTTGTTACGGCGATGGCGTTTGAGTAGTTGCTGCTTGCGACTCAAATCTGGAACACCGGAACGGGGTTGCACCATCGGTCCTTGTACTCACGGTCGGCACGACCGAAGGAAAAACGCAGTGATTTGCCCAGTGCGCGGGCGTTCTCCCAGGCGGACTGAGTATTGACGAAGCTCAGCACGCTGCCCGGGCTGAAGTCCCGGGTTTCGGGATCGACACCGCCGTTGACGTACTCGATGCTGACCCACTGCGGCGCTTCGACGCGATACACCAGTTGAATGGCAATCGGCGCATCGTTGAGAAACACCACCGAACCGATCAGCAGTTCGCGCAACAGCTCGATGACCTCGGCCTTGTGCCGGGCACCGGTCGCTTCGAAGCCCCAGCGACGCTGAAACAGATCGCAGTACATACTCGCCAGTTCGGTGCTGCTGAACTCGCTGACAGGCCTTACCGTACCGCCAGCTTCTTCGAGCAGGCGAAGCTCACGACGCTGGTTGTAACGAAATTTCTTGGACAGCTCTTCAGGCGTGCGCGCCATCGCCAGGGATTCGGCCTGTGGCTTGAAGGTACTGATGCGGCCTTCGTTGAGCGAAGACACATAACGGGCCCGATGGCGGACCGGCACCTGGATATCATCGGCCACCGGCAGAATCAGCTCGGCATTCCCCAGGTCGAACAGCCCTTTTTTGCCATGGCGCTTGAGTTCGTCCTTGGACAGCGCCAGCGAGCGATCCCAAGTGGCGATCGCGGCCTTTACTTCACCGCCCTGCTCCCAGGCCAGATAACGCACAGCGATGCCGGAAAAGGCCGACAGGCGCGCAACCACCAACGGATGAGTGGCGACGCTTCCGCCAAACCGCTGCCAGGCCTGCTCGTAGGCAGCCGCATCGATCTGCACCCAGCCACGCTCGCGCCAGCCTTTGAATCGATTGAGCATCAGGCCCCCGCTGTCAGGCTGGAGACTTGTGGCAGACGCCAGAAAACATTACGCACAGCATGGTCGGAAAACCGCTCGCGCAAGCGCAACAGCATGCGCTCGGCACAGTCCTGACGTTGTTCGGCGTCGAGGCCGGCCATATGCACCAGGCCGTTTGCCAGGCTATGTACATCACCCAGCGGGAACAGCAGGCCGACGTCTTCGACCACTTCCCTGGCACCGCCGCATGAGGTTGCAACCAGCGGGACACCGGCCACCATCGCTTCCAGCAGGACCATGCCGAACGGTTCGTGGTCCGAGCTCAGGGCGAATACGTCGAATGCCTTGAAGTAGCGGCGCGCATCAGGCACTTGGCCGAGGAAAAGCACCTGCGGGCCGATGCCCAGCTCCAGCGCCAGGGCCTTGAGGCTTTCTTCCAGGCGACCCTTGCCGAGAATCACCAGTTGGCTGTTCTCGGGAAGATCGGGCAGCGCCTCGGCAAAACCGCGCAACAGCGTGGCCTGATCCTTGTCGGGATGCAGGCGACCGACATTGGCGACAATCCAGGCCGATGCCGACAGACCCAGCTCTGCGCGGGCATCTTCAGCGGAAAACTGACTGCCCTGCAGTTGCTCGACATCGATCCGGTTGTACAACGTCTGAATGCGCTCGGCCGGCCACTTGGGGAGGCTGCTGCGCATGTCGTCGCGGACCGCATCGGAAACACCGAGCAGGCTCAGGCGCTTGCGAAACAGGTTGGCGAACAGCTTGCGACTGCGCCGGTGGTAATCGCCGAACGCATGATGCACACCGATCACCGGCAACTTCGTCGCCAACAGTGCGATGTACACCGGCTTGAAGCGGTGCGCGATGCAAAAGCTGAACGAGCGCGTCGCGGCAATCTTGCGCAGGTCCCGAATGGCGCCCAGCTTCAGGCCACGAATGGCGCTGGAGCTGTATTCCATGAACAGCACTTCGTCCGAACCGCAGTCAGCGACGACATCCGGATCGGCGGCACCGGTCAGAAACACCGTCGTCACCCGATAGCCCTTGCCGGCGAACAGGCTGGCGTATTGCCGCGCGCAGTCCAGAAACGGCCCGTCATAGCCGTGACAGAACTGCAGTACGTGACGTTCAACCGAGCGTGTCATAAGCCTCGACGCCCTCTTTTACCACCAGGATGTCTTCCATGATCAGGTACTCGAGGTCCGAGCCGAAGAACATGTTCAGCGCATCGGTCGGCGAGCAGATCATCGGTTCGCCACGGCGGTTGAGCGAGGTGTTCAGGGAAACGCCATTGCCGGTCAGTTCTTCCAGCGCCTTCATCATGTCGTAGTAGCGCGGGTTGTATTCGCGCTTGAGCACCTGGGCACGGGAAGTGCCGTCTTCATGGACAACTTCCGGAACACGGGTTTTCCACTCTTCCGCCACTTCGAAGGTGAAGGTCATGAACGGTGCCGGGTGATCGATCTTGATCATCTGCGGCGCGACGGTGTCGAGCATCGACGGGCAGAAAGGCCTCCAGCGCTCGCGGAACTTGATCTGATGGTTGATACGGTCGGCTACCCCGGTAACGCTCGGGCAACCGATGATCGAGCGACCACCCAGCGCACGCGGACCGAACTCCATGCGTCCCTGGAACCAGGCAACCGGGTTGCCCTTGACCATGATTTCGGCAATCCGCTGTGGCGTATTGTCGATCTGACGCCAGACCGGCTTGCTCGGGTGACGGGCACAGGCTGCGATCACGTCTTCGTTGCTGTACGCCGGGCCAAGGTAGACGTGTTCCATCTTCTCGACCGGCACACCGCGAGCGTGGGACACATAAGCCGCGGCACCGACCGCCGTACCGGCATCGCCGGACGCAGGCTGCACGAACAGTTCCTTGACTTCAGGACGGGCAATGATGCGCTGGTTGAGTTTGACGTTCAGCGCACAGCCACCGGCGAAAGCGATCTTGCCGGTCTCCTTGAGGATGTCACCCAGGTAGTGATCCATCATCTGCAACGCGAGCTTTTCGAACAGTGCCTGCATGCTCGCGGCGTAGTGAATGTAAGGTTCGTCGGCCACGTCACCCACGCGTTTCGGGCCGAGCCATTCGATCAGCTTCGGCGAGAAGTAGAAGCCCTTGCCGTTCTCTTTGTAGCGACGCAGGCCGATGACGTTGGCCAGCTCGGTATTGATGACCAGCTCGCCATTCTCGAAGGTCGCCAGACGCGAAAAATCATACTTGCTGGCATCGCCGTACGGTGCCATGCCCATGACCTTGAATTCGCCGTCGAGCATCTCGAAACCGAGGAACTCGGTAATCGCGCCGTACAGGCCGCCCAGCGAGTCCGGATCGAAGAATTCCTTGATCTTGTGGATCTTGCCGTTTTCACCGTAGCCGAAGAAGGTCGTGGCGTACTCGCCCTTGCCGTCGATGCCCATGATCGCGGTTTTCTCGGTGAAACCGGAACAATGGTAGGCACTGGAAGCATGGGCCAGATGGTGCTCGACCGGCTCGATCTTGATCTTTTTCGGATCGAAGCCCAGTTGCTCGAGGCACCAGACAATCTTGTTGCGATAGCGCTTGTAACGGCGATTACCCATCAGCAGCGCATCGAGGGCGCGATCCGGCGCGTACCAGTAACGCTTGGCGTAGTGCCAGCGGGCCTTGCCGAACAGGCTGATCGGGGCGAACGGAATCGCGACCACGTCGACATCCGAAGGCTTGATGCCTGCCTGTTCCAGACAGAACTTCGCCGACTCGTAGGGCATGCGGTTCTTTGCGTGCTTGTCACGAACGAAGCGCTCTTCTTCGGCCGCTGCTATCAGCTTGCCGTCGATGTAAAGCGCTGCGGAAGGATCATGGCTAAGGGCGCCGGACAGGCCAAGGATCGTCAATGCCACTAGTGTCTAGCCTCTTTAGTCTGCATGCAGGCGCAGGGCGCCCGAGAAAAGGTGTGCCCCCGCACAGCGGGCTGAGGGCAGCTAAAGGGCGGGATTATAGCGTAATGACCAACGATTGGCTCGACGCGCTGAAATGTCACTGAAGGCGGCCCGCCAGACGGTGTACGAAACGTCTCTTTCGCCATGCTGCATATTTATCTACGGCGTTGCTGCCCGTTGCATCTGATTAATTGAGGCCTTTAGTCGCAGCCCCCAAGGCCGCCGATCAAACCTCAGCGCATTGCGCAATGGAAAGCCTGTCATGACACAAACACCACCCTCTCTGGATTTCAACCTTTCAACGCCGAGCCCTGTACCGACGACGCCCGGCGATACCTGGCCTGAAGCGTCCGCAGCGCTGAAAAGGCTCGACGGACTGCGCACCCTTCTGGCCAGGGAACTGGACGCGCTGCCCAGGGCCGGCGAGGCCTTGCTGAGCGCCCTCGACAACGATGACGTGTCCGAACGCGAACCGGAGATCGTCAGCCTGTTGCAGCAGATCGACGACTACTGGACGGCCCCGGGCGAAACCGGTGAAAGCCGCCGTGATCGCCTCTTGCCAGCCCTGCAAAGGGCTGTGTATGACGAAGTCCACGTCAGGATTCACGAGCGCGATTTCGACAGTGGCTACCTGGCCTGCCTGCCCGAGGCGCCCGAGCAGGCGCAAGGCCCGGCACTCGCCTGTTCGACCGTGTGGGTGCAGCTGCACGATGACGAACAGATTGAAATGGCCGGCGTGCTGGTGATTTCTCAAGGTCAGGGGCGCACACTATTGATGCTGCCAGGGCTCGGTATCACCGCTTTTGCCACGCCGCCCATGATGGCCAAAACCCTTGCGCAGTGGCTCAACACGCCAACACTGCGCGATGCGCTGTTCAGCAGCGCGGAACGACAGCATCAGGACCGGCTGGCCGAGATAGCTCAGGACGCCGACCTGTACCTGGAACCGTTCACGGCTGCCGATGTGCAATTGCAGCCCGTTACCACGGCACCGTTCCTTCACGCGTTCGACAGGCTGCTGAACAAACAACGCAACGACATCCGTTATGCCTGCGAACAGCACGGCACGGCGGATCGGCTCACGCGTCAGTCGCAAATCCAGCAGGCCATTGACATGCCAGGCCTGCTAGGCCCCGCTGCCATGCTCGAGCTGCGGGAACTGACCAACAGACAACGTCAGTACCAGCGCAACTTGCCCGAATGGATGAAGATCGCCAGCGAGGCTGACCTGCAGACCTATGCCCGGCACCTGCAACGCTACGACGCGGCGCATGCCGCAATGCTGAGTGTGCTGGGCAGCGCAGCGTCGCCGGAGCGGTTTGCCGAAATGCAGTTGCGCGCGCGCCTGGCCAATGACCTGGGCCATGATCTGGACCCTCGGGCCTTGATCATCGACACCCGTCGCACGCTGCCAGCGACGAGCGAGACCTACCACGTGACGCTGCCACTGACCGAACTGGCGCTCTATGGCCTGCATCCGGGCGACGAGACAGCAGGCTCGGACTTCCTCGACCAGACGGTTATTACCCTCGATGGCCAGCCGCTGGACGCTGCGTACTCGACATTGAGCCCGGCCTACCTTGCCGGGGTGATTGATGAACTCGACCTGCGCGCGGTGTTTGGCAATTTCCAGCGCGAGGCCTGTCAGCAGGAACACAACCAACGGATGCTGCGCGCACTGGCGCGGGTCCGAATGACCACGCTCGGCTGGGCGGCGAAGATGCAGGGGCATATCCAGCCCGATGATTTTGCCATTGTTGCAGCGCTGACCAGCACGGCGGCGAGTGCGCCTGATCCCACGGTGCGCGTGCAGCAGATCAAACTGAACGACCGTAACGTGATGGCCAGATTACTGATGTTCCGCAAGCAGGATGCCCAAGGCCAGACGCAACGGCTGATCATGTTCGCCAGCGAGGCACCCGGGCAGCAGTATTTCAAGGCCTTCGACACCGACACCCAGCTGTTGCATGAGGTGGTCGGCTGGACCGCATCGCCCGCAATGATGGCCTGGCAGCTCGATCAGGTAGCGGTCGCAGCGCGCCCGGAACTGGCCGCGCAACTGACGGCCCTCAGCGAAAAACCCCAGCCCGCAAAGGACTTTCTGCAATTCATCGATCACCCCGACTGCGAGACGGCACTGCGCAGTTTTACCGACGAGCAGACCCGCGTATTGCTCTCAGAGCAGGCCCGCCATACCCCGGACTGGTACCTGCGCGCCAGCCGTGCCCAGCGCCGGGAATTACTGGCCCTTGAACACGCCATCGATGGCGCGCTCGGCAACTATCAGGCCCAGCCGCACACCAGGGTTCAGTCGTTCCAGGATTACGTACACCAGCGTGCCAGCCAGCAGATCGGCAAACTGCTGGGCGTCCCTGCAGGTACGGTAGACCCTGACCTGATCGTGATCAACAGCGAGCGCGAAACGCTGACCTACACCGACATGCTGCTCAACGGCTACAACGACAGCATCGACCCCTTGCGCACGTCGGCAGCCACCGACGCCACGTTCAGCGGCCCGCCGGGTATCGACCTGAGCGCACTGTCACCTGCGGCGGTCGCAGGCTCGGTGCGTGGCCAGTGGCTGGCCGACGAGTACATTGCGCTGATCAGAAACACCCTGCTGAACAGCGAAAACGATGGCTACGCCTACCGCCGCCAATGCAGCGTGATGATCACCCAACTGCAGGTGAAGGCCGCTGCATTGCGCAGCCTTCTGAAAGGTCATATCGAGCCCACGCAGTATGTCTGGCTCAAGCAATCACTGGATAACGCGCACCTGAGCGACTCGGCTTCACGCGAGCGATACCCGCTCTATCCCCTGCAAATACATGTGGATAAACCGCTGATCGCCTCGGGCCTGACCGATGTCGATCAACTGGTTATCCCCGGCCCGCTGCTGACCCACATCGAAACCGTTCAGGGCTGCCTGGTCATTTTGCCGACGCAGATCCGACACGCCGCGCTGCTTTATACGCCGCAGGCACCTGACGGTATCGAATTCCGCCTGTTCAGCGACTTCGTGAGCTCGCTGGATAGCGAAGGGATGATCGATTACTACAAGGATCGCTGCCGCATCAAGGCACGCCGGACCCTGTCGTTCTTCCTGCGGGACATGCAGAAGGGCAATGCCAACAAGCCTCCGATCATCCCCAAGGCATTTATCTCAGACGTTGCCGATACCTGTTTCAACCGGCCGCTGGAGCGCAGGTTGCGTGATGTGGAAGAAACCACCACGGGTCGCAACGACATGCTGGCGAAGCTGATCTGGGTCAGTGTCGAAATCATTGCCACGGCCCTGACCCTGCCCTTTCCGCCGGCAAGCTTTGCGGTGGGCAGCCTGATTTCATTGCATGACAGCGGGCAGGCACTGGTTGCGCTGAGCGCGGGCGACCGGGAGCGCGCCACGAGCTACATGCTGTCGGCACTGCTCAACGGCCTCGGTGCAGGCAGCGATTTGCTGGTGGGCCTGAAAGGACTTGGCGGTGTGTTGCATCAACTTGAGAGCGGTCAGCATTCGACCCCGGTGCTACGTTCGTTCCAGCGCCAGCCTTCTCTGCCGCGTTACGAGGATCTGTACCCGGTAGAGCTGCAAGAGCAGGTATTGCTGCTCGGCACGCCCAACGTCCACGGGCATGCTGCGGTTTTCCAAGCGTCCCCTGTCGCCTCGGCACCCCCGCGGGCAACCGGTCAGTTCGCTGCACGCGAACTCGGTGGCGCCTGGCAGCCACTTCTCCCCCTGCCCCCAGCAGCGCAGCGCGCACCATCCGGTTTGCGCCTCGACCTGGCCGTCGACATTTCGCTGGATAACGTGCCACGTATCGCCGATGGTCACGCAAAGGGCGTGCATGCGATCAATGGAAAACACTATATCCAGCTGTCAGACCGGGCCTTTGAGGTTCAATACGACGCACACGGGCGGTACTGGCAGATCATCGACCCGGCCAATCCGTTCGCCTTCTTCGGCAAACAGCCGGTTCGCCTGAATGACCAGGGCCTGTGGCAAGTCGTCCAACGGCAGCGCCTGGGCGGCGGCGGGCTGGACGGTCCGGGCACTTATCGCCCGCTGCCTGAGGACGCCAGCGCAAGCTCAAGCTCGCTGAATATCCTGAGCGACTATCAGATGCCTGGCGGCATGCGCGCGCATCTGGATGTCGTCATCAGCAAGGAAGCCTTCGATCCGACCGGCGCAGGCCTGGAAGTCTATTTCGAAACATATTTCACCGAGGTGCGCCAGACCTTCGCGGCACGCCGGGAAAAGCTCTATCAGGACGCCCAAGCCTTTTTTGCCCGATTCACGCCTCCACCCAGGCCGCCCCTGCCCACCTATGAACTGCCCGGCAGCGTCGACACACTCATCAAGCACATCTTCAGTCACACTAACGGGCTGGTGTTCAGCGAAGCCCCTAAGTCGGTGGCCAGCAAGCGTCTGCTCCTGCTCAACATGCCCTTGCTCGCAGAGCAGCGTGTCGAGGTGCTGTACATCGAGCACCTGCTGATCGACAAACACCTTCGCAAGCTGGCCAGGTATCGCCAACTGGGTAAAAAGAGTCGCTCCGGCTCTCATGAACTCAAGTATTACCTGCAAGAGACCAATCGCGGCGCCCTGAACAACACAAGCACCGAATTCGATTACTACCACCTGATCAAGGCAGCCCACCGTTACGGGATCGAGGTGCGCCCGTTCAGTTCGTCGATCAGCTATCCGTTTCTCGGCCATACGGTGCTGAGCGCTGCCGATGACCCGGCAGCCGCCATGAAAATGAGCAATTTCTTCGGCCACAAGGTTATCAGCCACGACATCGAGCCGGCCTCTGCCAGACGTTGGGTAGCACTGCTCGACCAGAAGCTTGCCACGACGCACGATCAAGTGCCCGGCATCGCTGAAATGCAAGGGGCCGTCAGCGTGCATGTCCAGGACATACCCGCCGGACGACCGACACGCGTCAGGCAAAGCGCGGACCTGCTGCATGAAAACACGCCGACTCACTATGACTTCAGCATAGCGTTTGCCGACCCGACGCTGCCCGCCCAACCGCTGCCGCCTGCCACTGCGCTGGATGACGTGCTGATCCGCGAGCTGGGCGACCCGGCCGCGATTGCCGGGGGTGAGCGCTGGACGGGTGATTACGGGTTTGTTCTGGACGAAAACGATACCTGGCTACGCGTGGAGCCCGATGACTGGAGCGTTGACAGGCCGATGACCGCCATCCAGCAATCGCTGACCGATGCCACCTACGAAATGCCGATGGAGACCAGAACAACGCTGCATAGCCTGGCGAACTTCGAAAAGAAGGGCCTTGATATGGAGTATTTTTTTGAAGACATCGAACTCGACACTGTGCGCAATACATTCGACCTGCGGCGCACGACGCTACGACAGGACGCCGCCCGGATCAGCGCGGCTCAACTGCCGCCTCGCCCGACGTTACCGGCGATCGAAGCGCAGACAAGCACTGCCGGACTGCTTGAAACCCTGTATCGCCATACCGAAGGCCTGGTTATCGGCGAGTCACACTCTTCGCTCGCCAGCAAAAAGCTGATCATCGACAACCTGCCGCTGCTGTCGCAGCAGAACGTCAAAACGCTGTACATGGAGCACCTGCTGAGCGATCTGCATCAGGCGGATCTGGATCATTTCCTTGAAACGGGGCAGATGAGTAAAACCTTGCTGCATGACCTGAAAACCCTGGACCGCGGGTATCACACCGATCCGGCCGGGATCTACACCTTCGAACGGCTGATCATCAGGGCACGGCAGCAAGGTCTGGAGATTCGCGCCATCGATTGCGCAAGCAGTTACCACCTCAAAGGCATCGCCTATCAAGAGTCCATTACCCGCCAGCAAATGATGAATTACTTTGCCTCGCGCACGATCCGCAGGCATCAGGACGTGATGGGCTCGCACAAATGGATCGCGCTGGTGGGCAACAGCCACTCCAATACCTATCAGGGCGTCGTGCCTGGCATTGCCGAACTGGAAGGCGGGATCGGCCTGCGGGTCGTCGATGTGGCTCCGGGGCATTCGAGGGGAATAACGCTGGATCCGGGGGAGCTCGTCTCGGGTGGCATAGCGGATGAAAAGGTCTACATCAAAGCTGATTATCGGGTGGAGATGGAGGTACTGCGCTCACAGCCGGTCAGGCTGCCAAGCATCGAGAAACGCCTTTCCAGGCCTGGAATGTTTCTGATACAGGAGGGTGAAGGCAATCTGCAAACCATCGTCCATCGCGCCCGCGACACCTGGATTCACCACACACCGGTACTGCGCAATGCCGAAGGCAAACTGTACATCGAACGTCTGCGCTGGCCGCGCATCCACCTCAAACCCTTCGACGACATTGATGCACTGGTGGCAGCACTCGAAGCAATGAACCTCACACGCATCACCTGAGGATGCCGATGCTCCGCGTCACACAGAGGACGCGGAGCGTCCGGAACTGCATGCCAACGCGGAGCATTGGCACGATAATCTGCACCTACCGGTGAGCGCTCTGCGCTGGCACGAGAGTCAGCTGGGCTCAGTCTGTCACAAGCTTCGGCAAGCGCTGTTCCAGCACCTGGTGCAGCGCGCTCTGCGTCGGCCAGTTGCGCATGAAGCGAGCCCGGTCTCGGGCGTAGGCCGCGGCGAATGACGATTGCGAGCTGTGCTGCTGCATGGCGTCAAGGTCGATCATCGCCCAGCGATCGATGTGCCAGAACAGGTTATGCCCCTTGAAATCGCCATGGCTGATACGCGCCTGGATAAGCTGCGCGAAAAGCCGGTCCAGCGCCAACAGTTCGACCTCTGGTGCATCACCACTTTCCACATAGGGAGCGAAGCGTTCGATGATGTCCGGCCCATCGATGAACTCGGTCACCAGCCAGGCCTTGCTGCGTAAGCCGAGAAAGCGCTTTTCCTGCACTGCCAGCGGTTTGGGTGTGGCAATGCCAAGGAACATCAACCGGTTGCCTTCGCGCCATGAATGCCAGGCTCGGCTGGGGCGCCAGAAGCGCTTGAGCCAGTGGCTGAAATTCTTGATGTTGTAGCGTTTGATGACCAGTTGACGACCATTGACCTCAACCCGCCCAACACTCGCCGCGCCACCGGTCTTGTACAGATGACCCTTGTCGAGCAAGGCATCCGCCTGACTCAGCACCGGCAGCATCGCAGGCTCTTCCTCGCGGCGAATGGCGCGGAACACCGAAGCGCTGTCCTCGACACTGAACAGACTGCAGTCGCGCACGGTCTTGCTCATGAAGTCCTTGAGCCGCCAGCTGCGCACTTTGTCGATCTGCTTTTGCAGCGCTTCCATCGGCAAACCATGCTCGGCATTGCTCAACAGGTAATGCACCAGCAGCTCTTCGATGAAAGGTTCGAAAGACCTGGGCAACTGGGCAAAGAACACACCGAGGTTTTCCAGCACTTTTTGCCGGGACAACGGCGTGCCAGCCTGTTCAGCACGAATCCCGGCGCCATCGATCAAATACAGCTGCCCGTTGTGGCGCAGCAGGTTGTCCAGGTGCAGGTCTTCCTGCCACAGGCCTTTAGCGTGCTGCCGGGCAATGGCCGACAGCGCGTCGCCGAGCACCGCTTGCTGCTCGTCTGCCAGCGGTGGCAGGTGCTGAACAGCGTTCCAGGCATCGCCCAGGCTCGGTGCCTGTTCCAGAAACTCGAACAACAGCCAGCCACCCTCGCCGTCCTGCAAACCGTCGGCCAGCAGCAGTGGTGTGGTCAGGTCCTGTTCGGCAAGCAGCCGTACCCCGGCCAGCTCACGCTGAAAGTGTCGGGCCGCCTTGTCGCCCACCAGCAATTTTGCCAGCACCGTTCGGCCTCGCCAGACACCGGCCCCGACATAGCGCTGCCCCGGCAATACGCGCAGCAGGGTCAGCAATTGCAGTTCAGCCGGTCCGGCAGCATCGGCCAGCGTCAGGCTCATCGGCAACTCGGGGGTACGTCCAGCGGTCTTGAGTTCAGACAAACGCATCAACGGGTCTCTTTATCATCGCGGTGTTGAATGTCTCGTTTGTGAGCGCCGCGCTTGCCCAGACGCGCACTCCAGGCGTCAACCAGCAGGCTGTTCGGCGTAGCTTGCAGATAAGCCGCCAGCAGCTCGCGCCGATCCGCCTCATTCCACATCGGCGCGCGGCGCAGCAGCGGTTCGAGGTCGCGGGCAAGGTCACGCTTGCCGAAGATCACCGGGCGGGTTTTTTCCAGGTCGATCAATTGCGCCTGATACCCCGTACCGGCTGCCTGAAGAAAAATATGCTTGGGATAGAAGCAGCCATGCACCTGTCCGGCGCCGTGCAGCGTGCGCGCCAGCTGCCCGCAGGCGTGCAGTATTGCCAGACGCTGAGCGGCCTCCATCTGGTTCCACTGCTGCAACAGTTCGTCGAGATCGGTCCAGCCGTCCAGCGCACGCGTCATCAGGATCGCCCGGCGCTCGCCGTCGACCTTGCGCTCGCCATAGAACACCGCTTGCAGTGCCGGAATCCCCAGCTTGCGATAGCGACTGATGTTACGAAACTCGCGCGAGAACGACGGTTCGCCAAACGGATGATGCAACGTGTGAGTCAGGTAATTGCTCTGACGCTTGAGGTAAAAACCCTGACCGTCCAGATCGAGGCGGAACACACTGCTCCAGCCGCCGCGCCCGGTATTGGGCTCATCGACCGCATCGAGTCTGATGTTCCAAAGCGATTCAAAATCAGCCAGGTTGTGACGCGCCAGTAAAGGCTGGTCGGCACTGGCAATAAAAACGCTCATTCACGGCCCTCGAAAAAGCTGACGATATGTCGGATACGTTTTTTGTCGGAGGCGTTCAAACGCGTTCGCTGGCGGTATTGCAGGTAGAAGCGCAGGCGCTGGGTGGCCGACAAGTGATACTTGGCGACCTTGTCCAGGCAGGCCAGATCCTTGGTGATCCGATAGCGCAGCATGAAGCTCCACCAGAATGCGCCGTTGGGGCAATCGATGAAAAACAGCTTGCCGTCGTTATCGACCAACAGGTTGCGCCATTTCAAATCATTATGTGTGAAATGGTTGTCGTGCATGATCCGGGTGAAGGTAGCCAGCTGGCGGCTGATCGCGTCGACCCAGTGGCGGTCGGTCAGTCGCGGATCCTTGCGTTGCGCCAGTGCCGACAAGTCTTCGGTGTTCGGCAAGCCACGCGTGATCAGTGCGCCGCGATCATACGCCGCGCCGTTGCGCTCCAGCCCCCAGGCCACCACCTCTGCAGTCGGAATGCCCCATTTGGCGAAGCGCTTGAGGTTCTGCCATTCGGACTTGACCCTCGGCCTGCCCATATAGCGGCGCAGCCCCTTGCCCGCACCCACGTAGCGCTTGACGTAGTAGTAGACACCGGCGCGCTCGACGCGGATGACGTCGGACAGCGGGTCGCGGGTCAACTGCTGGCCCTGCAGGGCAAACACGGCGTCCAGGCTACCGAATTCCGGCTCCAGGAAAGCGTACTCGGGCTCGAGCTTCCAGCCCGCCATCAGAGTGCATCTCCGTAGCGCACTTTGCGCTGATACAACTTGTCGGCTTTTTTATCCAGCCAGGTCAGCAATGCCGCTTCCTTGAGCAGGATTTCGCGCAACGGCTTCTGGAAATAGCCCTGGAGAAAACGCAGTTTGTCGCGGCGGGTCAGGCCAATGTCCAGCGCCGAAAAGTACAGCGCGGCCAGGTCCTTGTTACGCCAGCGCGGCGTGATCGCACGGCGGGTCTGGGCACGGTGCAGGTCGATGACCGACAGTTTGAAATCGTCAGCGGTCACCGGCTTGTCGGTGTGCAACAGAAAATGGCAGATGTAGCAGTCGCGATGATTGACGCCTGCGCGGTGCATCATGCCGACCATGCGGGCGACTTCGGTAATGAAGGCTCTCTTCAGACGCGACTCAGGCGGCTCGTTGCGCCAGTTGAGGCTGACATCTTCGAGGCTGGTGGTCGGTGCCAGTTCTTCGGTGACGATGAACGAGTGCTGCGCGGCGGGGTTGCTGCCACGTTCACCATAGGCCACGGCCGTCATGGTCGGGACGCCGACTTCATGCAGACGCTCGATGGCGTCCCACTCCTTGCCCGCGCCAAGTACCGGCAGCTTGGCGGTTGCCAGGTTCTTGGCGATCTCGCCCCAGCCAATGCCGCGGTGGATCTTGACGAAGTAACCGCGCCCGTCGACCTCGGTGCGCAGCGTGCGGCGCCCTTCCAGTTCACGGTAGACCTCGCCGCTCAGGCCTTCGACCTCGACGAACGCATCGCGCCCCGCCCACAGGCTCTTGAACGGCTCAGCAAGGAACAGCTTCATCAATAGTGCTCCGCCAGAATCACATCCGCAGCGTGTTGCGGCATGCTGTAAAGGTCCGCCGTGTCGGCAAAGGTCAGGCCATTGCGCGACCACGCGCTGCGTGCGGCATCGTCCTCAAGCATGTCCGACAGGTAGCGATTGAGCTGCGCCTGCTCGAACGGCTCGTCCAGCACCCGCCCGCAATCTGCCTCGGCTATATAGTGAGCGTAACCACAGACCGCGCTGACCAGGACCGGCAAACCGGCAACCAGCGCTTCGAGCAGCACGGTCCCGGTGTTTTCGTTGTAGGCCGGATGAATCAGCAGGTCGGCGCCCAGCAGAAAACGCGGAATGTCGCTGCGCCCTTTCATGAAGGTCACCTGATCACCCAGGCCGAGCGCCGCGCTCTGCAATTGGAATACTTTGGGGTCGTCCTGACCGATTACAAACAGCCGCGTGCGTTTCTTGAGCTCGGCGGGCAGAGCCGCGAGTGCCTTCAGGCTGCGATCCACGCCCTTGGTCTTGAAACCGGAGCCGATCTGCACCAATAGCAGGTCATCGTCGGCCAGGCCGAATTCCTTGCGAAAGCCTGCACGAATGTCAGGGGCATCCGGCGGCGCGCGGCGATCCTGGGAAATCCCCGGCGGCAGCAAATGGAAGCGCGACGGCGGGGTGTCGTAATGCTTGATGAACAGCGGCTGCTGCACTTCGGAAATCATCAACACCTGAGTTTTCGAGTCCTTGGCGAACACCGCGCGCTCGTAGTCAGCAAAGTGGCGATAACGGCCCCACTTGCGATACAGCGGGCTGCGCAGGTTCTGCGCCTTGTCCTCGAAGCAGCCGTCGGCGGCGTAATACACATCCAGACCGGGCATCTTGTTGAAACCGATCAGGCGGTCCACCGGGCGTTTGGCCAGGTCCGCTTCCATCCAGGCGCTGAGCTTTTCGTTGCGCCGATGATTGAAGAACGCCTTGACCGGCGCCACCAGCACCTCGAAACCGGGTGGCACATCGCCTTCCCAGATCAGGGTATACACACGGATCTGATGGCCGCGCTGCTGGCACTCCAGCGCGATGCGCATGAAGTCGCGTTGCAAGCCGCCGAACGGGAAGTATTTGTAGAGTACAAAAGCCAGTTGCATCAGCCAGGTTCCTTTGCCAGCAACAGCGCGCCCAATTGGCTCGCTACTCGCTCGGGATTCAAGCGAGTGAAGCACATCGGCCACTCGCGCTTAAGGTCGAACCGGCGCTGATCGTCGGCGGTCGGTTGGTACGTGCATTTCTTTTGCAGGCACGGCGTGCAGCCCGGGTAGTCGCTGGCCAGATGCACCTGCGACTTGCCGTAGGCCCCGGTCAGGCCCGGATTGGTCGGGCCGAACAGGGAAATGGTCGGCACATCCAGTGCAGCGGCCAGGTGCCCGATGCCGGTGTCTACCGCGACGCACGCCTGCGCGCTGGCCAGCACCCGCGCAACGCCTGCCAGATTGAGCTTTGGCAGCACGTGAGCACTGCTCAGCCCCTCGGCAATGCGCTCGGCGCGGGCCTTCTCTGCCGGGTTGCCCCACGGCAACTGCACTTGCAGGCCGCGTGCTGCCATCAATTCGGCCAGCTGTCGCCAGTACAGCTCAGGCCAGTGCTTGGTGTCCCAGGTCGTGCCATGCAGGAACAGCACGAACGGGGCCTGCAAATTGTCATCCAGAGTCGCCAGGGGCTTGAGACCGTAATCGCCCATGCCGGACGGCTGTGAATAACCCAGTGCCTGAGCGAACAACTGGCGCAACCGTTCGACCGCATGTTGCCCGCGTGCCACTGGAAAAGCGCGATCATAAAAGCGACTGGCGACCGGCTCGCGTGCCGAATCGCGGTCCAGACCGGCCACCGGTGCATCGACATAGCGTGTCAGCCAGGCACTTTTGAACAGGCCCTGCGCATCGATCACCAGATCATAGCGCTGTTCGCGCACCTGCTGTTTGAAGCGCCGCCATTCCCCGGACCTGAAGGTTTGCCAGAGGTGCTTGCGCCAGCGGCGAATCGCCACCGGGATCACCCTGTCGACCGCCGGATGCCAGGCGGGAATCTCCGCGAAGCCCTCCTCGACCACCCAGTCGAAGCGAATGCCGGGCAGCGCACGCGCCGCATCGGTCAGCGCGGGCAAGGCATGAATCACATCACCCAGTGAAGACGTCTTGATCAGCAGTACCCGCAAAATCAGGCAACCTCCACCGGCGTGCTACTCAGGCGGCTCAGCGCCTGAGTCACGGCGTCCGGCTCAAGCAGACGCATGCAGTTGTAATGGCCGAAACGGCAGGTGCGCTCAAAGCACGGGCTGCACTCGATGCCCAGACGCACCACCTCGACTGCGTCGGCCAGCGGCGGCGTGAAGCCCGGCGAGGTCGAACCGTAGACAGCCACCAGCGGACGGTTCAGCGCTGCGGCCACGTGCATCAGGCCGGAATCGTTGGACACCACGGCATCGGCGCACGACAGCAGGTCAATGGCTTCGGCCAGCGAGGTCTCGCCACTGAGGTTGACGGACTCCTCGCGCAGGCCGGGAATCAGCTCCTGACGAATGCTCTCACCGACCGGGTGATCTTTTTTCGAGCCGAACAGCCAGACCTGCCAGCCTTCGCGAATGCTCGCGTCGGCGACCTGTGCGTAATGCTCGGCGGGCCAGCGCTTGGACTCACCGAACTCCGCGCCGGGGCATAGCGCCAATACCGGGCGATCCAGGGTCAGACCGAATTTGCTCAGTGCGGCATCACGCGTGGTCGGGTCGATACGCAGGCTCGGCCGCGGGTAAGGACGCGGCAACTCGGTGCCCTTGTCGAAGGCCAGGGCCATGAAACGTTCGATCATCAGCGGGTAGCGCTGCTTGTCGAGGGTCCGCACGTCGTTGAGCAGGCCGTAGCGAAACTCGCCGCGCCAGCCGGTACGTTTCGGAATGCCGGCGAAAAACGGCACCAGTGCGGATTTCAGCGAATTGGGCAGCAGGATAGCCTGATCGTATTGGCCGGCCAGAGACTTGCCGATCCGGCGACGGGTCGCCAGTTCCAGGGCACCGTGCCCCAGCGGAAAACTCAGCGCAGCGCGAACCTCCGGCATGCGCTCCAGTATCGGACGGCTCCATTCAGGGGCCAGCACGTCGATTTCGCACTCGGGATGACGCTGTTTCAGACACTGGAACAGCGTTTGTGCCATCACCATGTCACCGACCCAGCTAGGCCCAACGATCAGAATTTTCATGTTCTATCCAAAAACGACCAGAAACGATCAGGGAGGCCGATCAGACTGCGTGACATTCCCACACAACCTGTCGCCTCCCTGTCATAGCTTTATAGAGTGTTGCAGTGGAATGTGGCGTGCCGTGAGGCTCAGCTCAACCCCATCTGCGTCCAGATCCGCATCACCTCACGCCGCTGGGCGTGAAACTGATCGCCGCTGACCACGCCCGCCTGCTTCTGCAAGGCCTGGCGATGTGCCGCCGAGCGATACGCCTTATAGGCTTCGCGCAACAGGCCGGCATCCGTATCCGGTAGCAGTCCGGCTTCTTCAAGCCCTTCGAGAATCCGGATGTTGTCGGTGTATTGCAGCAGCGCGGGATGCTCTCTGGACCACGCCAAGGCGGCGTATTGCACCATAAATTCGATATCGACGATACCTCCGGCGTCCTGCTTGAGGTCGAATGGCACCGCCGCCTCGAAGGCATTGGCCGCCCTGCCGGCCGCTGTCACGCGGGTACCGAGGTTGTCACGCATCTTGGCGCGCATTTCGCTGACTTCGGCGCGCAGCTTGTCCAGATCGCGTTCGCGCCCCAGCACATCGGCACGGACTTTCTCGAATTGCTCGCCCACATCCCGGCTGCCGGCCATGACCCGCGCACGAACCAGCGCCTGATGCTCCCAGGTCCAGGCTTCATTGGCCTGATAACGGGCGAAAGCCCCCACAGAGCTGACCAGCAGGCCGGATGCCCCCGAAGGCCGCAGGCGCATGTCGACGTCATACAGCTGACCGGAGTTGGTTTGCGTGGTCAGCAAATGGATCACCCGCTGCCCCAGCCGAGTGAAGAACTGCGCGGTGTCGATCGGTTTGGCACCGTCGGTCTCGGCCTCCAGATCGCCATCATGAATGAACACCAGATCCAGATCGGAGCCATGCCCCAGCTCGATGCCGCCGACCTTGCCGTAGCCGACGATCACGAAACCCGGATCGCACAACGTGCCGTCCGGACGTAAAGGCGTACCGTGCCGGGCCACGCTGTAGCGCCAGGCCAGCGCGAGCACCTGATCGAGAATCGCCTCGGCCAGCCAGGTCAGGTAATCACTGACTTTCATCAACGGCAGGCTGCCGGATATCTCGGAGGCCGCAACGCGCAGACTGTGCGCCAGCTTGAAATGCCGTAAGGCTTCCATCTGCTGCTCAAGGTCGTCCTCGGGGATACGAATCAGCCGCTCGCGCAGCTCGGCCTTCAGTTCCGGGGCCAGCGGCGGATTGAACAGGCGTCCCTCATTGAGCAACTCATCGAGCAACAACGGGAAACGCGCGATCTGCTCGGCAATCCACGGGCTCGCGGCACACAGGGTCAGCAGCTGTCGCAGCGCGTCGGGGTTTTCCGTGAGCAGCACCAGGTACGCCGAGCGCCGGGCGACCGCTTCTACCAGGGGCAGCACGCGCTCGAGTACCAGGTCGGGCTTCTCATGTTCCACCGCCTGAGCCAGCAGACGGGGGATGAACGCGTCCAGCCGCTCACGGCTCAGACGCTGCATCGAACGCAGGTTGGGGCTGCTGCGCAGGCTTGCCAGATTTTTCAGCGCCTTCTCGGCGTCAACAAAGCCGGCCTGCAACAGTTGGCGACCTGCGGCCTCTTCGTCCTGGGACTCTTCCCATAACGGCAGCCATTCGCCTCCCACCACCACTTCACCATCTTCTTCCTGCTCATCATCCGGGTCGGCGTCGGGGTCCGCAATGACCTGGCGGAAGTGCCAGGCCACACGGCCACGCCAGTGCATCAGTCGTTCGTGAAAGGCAGCCCAGTCAGCGAAGCCCATGATCAGCGCAACGCGCGCCTGATCCTGTTCGTTGTCCGGGAGCATCTGCGTCTGACGGTCGGCAATCGCCTGAATGGCGTGCTCGGTATAACGCAGAAACTCGTAGCCCTCGCGCAGCTCTTCGGTCACCGCCGAGGGCAGATAGCCCTGCCCCTCAAGAGTTTTCAGCACCTTGAACAACGGCCGCTGCTGCAGACTCAGGTCGCGGCCGCCGTGAATCAGTTGAAAGGCCTGGGCGATGAACTCCACCTCACGAATACCGCCGGCGCCCAGCTTGATGTTTTCCGCCATGCCCTTGCGCTTCACTTCCTGCTGAATGAGCTGCTTCATGGTGCGCAGCGCTTCAATGGCCGAGAAATCCAGATAGCGGCGGTACACGAACGGACGCAGCATCGCCAGCAATTCGGCACCGGCAGCCTGATCGCCCCCGACCACGCGCGCCTTGATCATCGCGTAACGTTCCCAATCCCGGCCCTGGTCCTGGTAATACTGTTCCAGCGCATTGAAGCTGAGCACCAGGGCGCCGGACGAACCGTAGGGGCGCAGACGCATGTCGACCCGGAATACGAAACCGTCGACGGTCACCGGGTCGAGCGCCTTGATCAGCCGCTGGCCCAGACGAATAAAGAACTCCTGATTGTCCAGCGCACGCTTGGTGCCGACGGTCTCGCCGCCCTCGGGGTAGCCGAAGATCAGGTCAATGTCCGAGGACAGGTTCAGTTCGACCGCACCGAGCTTGCCCATGCCCAGAATGACCATGTGCTGCGGCTGCCCGGAATGACGACCGGTCGGGGTGCCGAACTGCTGGCAGTGCCGGGGGTACAACCACCGGTAAGCCAGATCGATCGACGCATCGGCCATGTCCGACAGGTCACGGCAGGTTTCGATCAGGTTTGCCTGACGGGTCAGGTCGCGCCAGATAATCCGTACTTGCTGGCGTGCGCGCTGTCGACGTAGATTACGCCCCAATTCATCATCGCTGGCAGCGCTCGACAGCGCGTCGGCAATCTGCCCGCGCAATTGGCCGGCAGAGAAGCTACGCTCCAGCTCGCCCGAATCGGCCAGCTGCAGGAGCATCTGCGGATCACGGCAGACTTGTTCGGTTACAAAATCACTGGCAGCGCAGACCCGGTCGAATGCTGCCTGCCGCGCCTCGGGCCAGGCCTTGAATGAGGCCTGCGCGTCCTCGGACAGGACAGTGAGCGCGGCCTGAAACATCTGGCGAGCGCGGGTAATCGATGGCAGCAGAATGGCCGGAAATTCGGCCAGTAAAGGCAGGCTCATGGTCTATCCTTGATCGGCGTGCAGACGCCCGTCCGTCGTTATGGCGAGACGCGTCTGCCAGCACCGCTTGTCGAACAAAGGTTATAAATTGCTGGAAAAATCAAATTAGAAGCATAAAAATCCGCTTTTTCCCTGCAAGATATTCAATAGCGATCAACAGTAACGTTTTAAGCTACACGACAACAGGAGCGTTTAAGACGCTTCTCTGTAGTTTTACTACTGGGTCCGATACTCGGAGGGCTGAAATCGTCGTCGATTTGTAGTAAAACTACACGCCGCCGGATCCCACCCTCCGGTAATCCAAGAATTTATGTCGTCTGCCCACAAGGCCAGTCGCAAACTCAGGCAACCGATTCTGGAAGCCTTTCCGCCCTGGAGCAAGCCATGCAAGACCTCGATCCCGTCGAAACCCAGGAATGGCTGGACGCCCTGGAATCGGTTCTCGACAAAGAAGGCGAAGACCGCGCTCACTACCTGATGACCCGTTTGGGCGAGCTGGCCACCCGTAGTGGTTCGCAGCTGCCGTACGCCATCACCACGCCATATCGCAACACCATTCCTGTCACCCACGAAGCACGCATGCCTGGCGACCTGTTCATGGAACGCCGCATTCGCTCGCTGGTGCGCTGGAACGCATTGGCCATGGTCGTCAAAACCAACCTGAACGACCCGGATCTGGGCGGCCACATCTCCAGCTTCGCCTCCAGCGCCACGCTGTACGACATCGGCTTCAACTATTTCTTCCAGGCCCCGACCGACGAACACGGCGGCGACCTGATCTACTTCCAGGGTCACGCATCGCCAGGCGTCTATGCCCGTGCGTTCCTCGAAGGCCGCATTACCGAAGACCAGATGAACAACTTCCGTCAGGAAGTCGACGGCAATGGCCTGTCCTCTTATCCACACCCGTGGCTGATGAAGGATTTCTGGCAGTTCCCGACTGTATCGATGGGCCTTGGCCCGATCCAGGCGATCTACCAGGCGCGCTTCATGAAGTACCTGGAGCACCGCGGTTACATTCCGGAAGGCAAGCAGAAAGTCTGGTGCTTCCTGGGTGACGGCGAGACCGACGAGCCGGAATCGCTGGGCGCCATCGCCCTGGCCGGTCGCGAGAAGCTCGACAACCTGATCTTCGTCGTCAACTGCAACCTGCAGCGCCTCGACGGCCCGGTTCGCGGCAACGCCAAGATCATCCAGGAACTCGAAGGCGTGTTCCGCGGCGCCCAATGGAACGTCACCAAAGTCATCTGGGGCCGTTTCTGGGACCCACTGCTGGCCAAGGACGTCGACGGTATCCTGCAACGTCGCATGGACGAAGTCATCGACGGCGAATACCAGAACTACAAGGCCAAGGACGGCGCGTTCGTCCGCGAGCACTTCTTCAACTCGCCTGAACTCAAGGCGATGGTTGCCGATCTGTCCGACGACGAGATCTGGAAACTCAACCGTGGCGGCCACGACCCGTACAAGGTTTATGCGGCCTACCACGAAGCCGTCAACCACAAGGGTCAACCGACCGTGGTTCTGGCCAAGACTATCAAGGGTTATGGCACCGGCGCAGGCGAAGCAAAAAACACTGCGCACAACACCAAGAAGGTCGATGTCGACAGCCTGCGTCACTTCCGTGACCGTTTCGACATCCCGGTCAAGGACTCCGAACTCGAAGCCCTGCCGTTCTACAAGCCGGAAGAAGGCAGCGCCGAAGCCCGTTACCTGAGCGAGCGTCGTGCTGCCCTGGGTGGCTTCGTGCCTCAGCGTCGCGCGCAGAGCTTCAACCTGCCGACGCCGCCACTCGACACCCTCAAGGCCATCCTTGACGGTTCGGGCGACCGTGAAATTTCCACCACCATGGCTTTCGTGCGCATCCTGGCGCAGTTGGTCAAGGACAAGGAGGTCGGTCAGCGCATCGTGCCGATCATCCCGGACGAAGCGCGTACCTTCGGTATGGAAGGCATGTTCCGCCAGCTGGGCATCTACTCGTCGGTCGGCCAGCTCTACGAGCCAGTCGATAAAGAACAAGTGATGTTCTATCGCGAAGACAAGAAAGGCCAGATCCTCGAAGAAGGCATCAACGAAGCGGGCGCCATGTCCTCCTTCATCGCTGCCGGTACTTCGTACTCCAGCCACAACCAGCCGATGATTCCGTTCTACATCTTCTACTCGATGTTCGGTTTCCAGCGCATCGGCGACCTGGCATGGGCCGCTGGCGACAGCCGCACCCGTGGCTTCCTGATCGGTGGCACCGCCGGCCGTACCACGCTGAACGGCGAAGGCCTGCAGCACGAAGACGGTCACAGCCACATCCTGGCATCGACCATCCCGAACTGCCGCACCTTCGACCCGACTTACGGTTACGAACTGGCAGTGATCATCCAGGACGGCATGCGCCGGATGTTCGAAGAGCAGCAGGACGTTTTCTACTACCTGACCGTGATGAACGAGTCCTACACCCAGCCAGCCATGCCGGCCGGTGTGGAAGAAGGCATCGTCAAGGGCATGTACCTGCTCGAAGAAGACACCAAGGAAGCGGCGCACCACGTCCAGTTGCTGGGCTCGGGCACCATCCTGCGTGAAGTTCGCGAAGCGGCGAAGATTCTCCGTGACGAGTTCAATATCGGCGCCGACGTCTGGAGTGTCACCAGCTTCAACGAGCTGCGTCGCGACGGTCTGGCTGCAGAGCGCAACAACCGCCTGCACCCTGGCCAGAAGCCGCAGCTGAGCTATGTCGAGGAGTGCCTCAACGGCCGCAAAGGTCCGGTCATCGCATCGACGGATTACATGAAGCTGTTCGCTGATCAGATTCGTCAGTGGGTTCCAACCAAGGAATACAAAGTCCTGGGCACCGACGGTTTCGGCCGTAGCGACAGCCGCAAGAAGCTGCGTCACTTCTTTGAAGTCGATCGTCACTTCGTGGTGCTGGCGGCCCTGGAAGCCTTGGCTGATCGTGGCGATATCGAACCCAAGGTCGTGGCTGAAGCCATCGCCAAGTTCGGCATCGATCCTGAAAAACGCAATCCACTGGACTGCTAAGAGTCTGCTTCAAGAGCGCTGATCAGAGCGTGAACAGCCGAGGATGCGGAATTTACTTGCCGTAAATGAGCATCCAACGCTGTTTCGTTGTAACTGAACCAGCGTATTCGTGAGTGAACAGGTTCTCCTAAGGAGAGACATAGTGAGTGAGTTAATTCGTGTACCCGACATCGGCAACGGTGAAGGCGAAGTCATTGAATTGATGGTCAAGGTCGGTGATCGCATCGAGGCCGACCAGAGCATTCTGACGCTTGAGTCGGACAAGGCGAGCATGGAAATCCCTGCTCCCAAGGCTGGCGTCATCAAGACCATGAAGGTCAAGCTGGGCGACCGCCTGAAAGAAGGCGACGAGCTGTTCGAACTGGAAGTGGAAGGCGAAGCAGCTGCGGCCCCGGCACCTGCTGCCGAACCTGCTGCGGCCCCGGCCGCCGCCGAAAAGCCGGCTGAAGCCGCCCCCGCAGCCGCTGCGCCTGCTCCGGCAGCCAGCGCCAGCGTTCAGGACATCCACGTGCCGGACATCGGTTCGTCGGGCAAGGCCAAGATCATCGAACTGATGGTCAAGGTCGGTGACAGCATCCAGGCCGATCAGTCGCTGATTACCCTGGAATCCGACAAGGCCAGCATGGAGATCCCTTCTCCGGCCGCAGGCGTTGTCGAGAGCATCGAAGTCAAACTGGACCAGGAAGTCGGTACCGGCGACCTGATCCTGAAACTGAAAGTCGAAGGTGCCGCCCCTGCCGCTGCTCCGGCGCCTGCCGCCAGC
>NZ_LKGW01000113.1:0-306824 GCF_001467335.1 Pseudomonas sp. ICMP 10191 | reverse complement strand
GCGTAGTCGACATACTGGAAGGCCAGTGCCGGCAGAGGGTCGGCCAGCCCCTGGCTGAAGGCGCGGTACAACGTACCGATTTCGTGCAGCAGAACGCCCGTCGACCAACCGTCAGAAACGATATGGTGCTGGGTCACCAGCAGGATGTGCTCCGTCTCCGACAGTTGCACAAGCCGCCCGCGAATCAGCGGACCGCTCGACAAGTCGAACGGCGCCAGCGCCTCCTCGCGAGCGAGCCGCTCTACGGCCTCGTGTTGCGCCGCGCTGTCCAGCGGGCGAAGGTCATGACTGGCCAGGGCGAACCCTTGGGTCGCCGGCGCGATCACCTGGATCGCCTGGCCCTCGTGCAAGGCAAAATGGGTGCGCAGGGTTTCGTGGCGCGCCACGATCCGGTCAAGCGTGGCCTGCAAGGCGTCTCTGTCCAATCGGCCGCGCAAGCGCAGTCCTGCAGGGATGTGATAAGCAGCACCCGCCGCGCGGTCCAGTTGATCGAGGAACCACAAGCGTTGCTGCGCCCACGACAGCGGCAATGGCAGATCGCGATCCACCAGCGTCAACGGCGTCTGCGCCGAGAGCCGGGCGTTCTCCACCTGACGTGCCAGACCTTGCAGCGTCGGCTCGGCAAACACATCCCGCAGTGCCACCTCGACTTCGAAGCGTTGACGCAGACGCGACACCAGTTGTACCGCCAGTAACGAATGCCCGCCCAGTTCGAAGAAGTGGTCATGACGACCGACACGCTCCAGCCCCAGCAACGCCTGCCAGATCTGCGCCAGCGCATGCTCGACTTCACCTGCCGGCGCCTCGTAATCACGACTGGCATAAGCGTCGTCCTCCGGCGCCGGCAATGCCCGTCGATCCAGCTTGCCGTTTGGCGTTAGCGGGAAACGCGCCAGCGTTACGAAGGCACTCGGGATCATGTACTCCGCCAGCCCCTGCGACAGTTGCTCGCGCAACTGCGCCACCGACAATACGGCGCCTTCCTGCGCCGTCAGGTACGCCACCAGGCGTTTGTCGCCGGGACGGTGCTCGCGCACCAGCACCACCGCCTCCCTGACTCCAGGGCACTCAGACAGTTTCGACTCGATCTCGCCCAGTTCGATACGAAAACCGCGGAGCTTGACCTGATCGTCGTTGCGCCCCAGGTACTCGATATTGCCGTCCGCCAGCCAGCGTCCCAGATCGCCGCTCTTGTACATCCGCGCCGCAGGCTCGGCACTGAACGGGTCGTCCAGGAAACGCTCCGCCGTCAGTTCCGGCAGATTCAGATAGCCACGGGCAACCCCCGCACCGCCGATATGGATCTCGCCGCTGACCCCGATGGGCACCGGCTGGCCGTGTGTATCCAGCAGGTAAATCCGTGTGTTCGCGATCGGACGGCCAATTGGAAATACCGAAGACCGATAACAGTCGATATCGTCAACCAGTCTATGCCAGGCCACCACGTCGCTACACTCCGTGGGCCCGTAACTGTTAATGAATTCGGGCCTCGGCTCGGGAAGCATTTCCAGCCTGGCGACTTGAATAGGCTCTCCACCCAGTACCACCCGGCGAATGCTGTCAAGTTGCCTTGAATCGTTTGCGTCGATGAGCGTGTTGAACGCACTGGGTGAAAGATTGATATGGGTAATACGCTCGCGTTGAATCTGCTCCAGCAGCACCTCGGGAATGAAAGCCTCTCTGGCCAGGTGCAGTGTTCCACCGACCAATAACGGACCGAGAATATTTTTTTGCGTCAGATCGAAGCTATAGGAGGAAACAAGCAGTACGGCATCATCGGGCGCCAGTTTCAGCTCGGCCAGATACCAGTGCATCAGGTTTAGAAAGCCCCTTTGCTCGATCAACACGCCCTTGGGTTGGCCGCTCGAGCCTGAGGTGTAGATCACATAGGCCAGATGATCCGGCTTGACGGCTCGCGCCACTGGATCATGGTGAGCCTCAGCTTCCCAGCACCCGCCTTCCAGGTCCAGCAGTGGCACCGTCAACTCGCCCGGCAACGCCCGGGTCGCGCTCTGCACCAGCACCGCCGCCGGCGCGCTGTCTTCCAGCATGTAGCGCAACCGCTGCTCCGGATACGCCGGGTCCAGCGGCACGTAGGCAGCACCCGCCTTCAGGATGCCCAGCAAGCCCACTACCATTTCCGGGCTACGCTCGACGCAGATCGCCACCCGGTCATCCGGCCCGATGCCCAGGCCGATCAGATGATGCGCCAACTGGTTGGCGCGCGCATTCAGTTGCGCATAAGTGAATGTGTGCGCCTCAAATACCAGCGCAATCGCTTCTGGCGTTTTTTCTACTTGCGCTTCGAATAACTGATGGACGCAGGTGCCTTGCGGATAATCCACGGCCGTCGCATTCCACTCCTGCAGCAACTGACGCTCGGATCGCGGCAGCATCTCCAGACTGCGCAGCAACGACTCAGGTGAGTGTTCCAGCGCGTCGACCAGACTCTCCAGCGCCGTCTCCATGTAAGCACATACCCGCTGCGGATCGATCCCCGCCGTGGCTTGAACGGTCAGTGCAAAGCCCTCGCCCAGATCGTCCACAGCCAGTGTCAGTGGATAGTTGGTTCGCTCATTCCAGCCCAGGACCTCGATTCCGCCCCAGGCGCGGTCTCCCTGGTCCGAGACTTGCGGTTCGGCGCTGTGGCGGTAATTCAGCAGCGCGCTGAACAGCGGCAACGGCGGAGCAATGGCGCTGCAGCGTTGCGCCAGCGCCAACGACGCATGTTCGTGACCGAGCAGCGCGGTCAGGCGGGCATGCGTGGCCTTCACCCCCTCACGCACGCCTTGCTCACCGACGTTCAAGCACAACGGCAAGGTGTTGATGAACATCCCCAACGAGCGGTCGGCACCGTCGCCACCCTGCATGCGTCCCAGCAACACCGTACCGAACACCACGTCTTCCTGGCCCGATGTGCGCCCCAGCACCTGCGCCCAGGCCAGATGATGCAGGCTGGCAGCACTTACGCCCAGACTCCTGGCTTGCCGGCGGATCCTGCCCGCCAGCTCTGCGGCCACTGCCTGCCTGGCTTGCTTGATGTCCCGACCGTCACCCTGCACATCGTGCAAACCGAATGGCAGCGTCGGCTCCGTCACCTGACCGAGCATTTCCTGGAAGAACGCTTCATGCGCCGCTTGGCTTACGCCCAGTCGCGCCTGCGCCACATGGTTGCGATAGGGTACCGAATCCGGCAGTCCGGCTGCCTGCCCCAGCAGATCCGCCTGTACCTCATGTTGCACCACTTCCAGCGCCGTATGGTCCAGCACCATATGGTGAAACAGCAAAATCGCCACCCAGCGACTATTCGCTTCGTCGTAGGCGTAAGCCATCTTCATCAAGGGCGCTTTCGTCAAATCCAGCCGGTAATGCCTGGGGTCGAAGCGCTCCTGGAGTTGCTGTTCGATGTCTCCGTCGGCCGACTTCAGCTCCAACGCTTCAACGGCCAATGGCGCTTCGCGCCAGACTGTCTGAACCGGCTCGTCCAGCCCCTCCCACAGCACCGCCGTTCTCAAGATGTCATGCCTGGCAATCACACCCTGAAGTGCCCGGACAAACGCCTTCAGGTGGTCTTCGCTTGGCAGCGCAAAACGCGTATTTAGCAAATAGGGGTCACCCTCGACCGACGCAAGGTGGTGGAACAACACCCCTTCCTGCAGTGGCGCCAGTGCATAGATATCCTGGACGTTCGCCGTCCCGCCTGGCACAGCACGCACAATCCGCTCGATGGCATCCTCGCTCAGGTCCGCGAGCGGCAACATCGACGGTGTAATTCGTGTGCACCCGACCACGATTCCGTTGGCGGGCACCTCTACCTCATGACCGTTACCCAATACCTCGGCAAACGCCGAAAGGGTTGGCTGGGCAAACAGCAGCCGCACATCCGCCGACAGTCCCGCTTGACGCATCCGGCCCATCAGACTGACGGCCAGTAGCGAATGCCCACCCAGTTCGAAGAAGTGATCGTGGCGACCCACCCGTTCGACACCAAGCAGCTCCTGCCAGATGTCGGCAAGCGCCGTCTCCACCGTCCCGCACGGCGCTTCGTAGCCGCGGCTCACATAAGCGTCAGCCTCCGGCACAGGCAACGCCCGGCGATTCAGCTTGCCGTTAGGTGTCAGCGGCCACCCCGGCAGTTTCACATACGCGGCCGGCACCATGTACTCCGGAAGACTCGCCTGCAAGGCCGACCGTAGCGTCTGCACCGCAATGATCTCTTTCGCTTCCCGCGTCGTGTAATACGCGATCAGACGTTTGTCACCCGGCGTGTCTTCCCGGGCAATCACCACCGCCTCTCCGACACCAGGGCACCCAGCCAACTGCGCCTCAATCTCGCCCAGCTCGATACGGAAGCCACGGAGCTTGACCTGATCGTCGTTGCGTCCCAGGTACTCGATATTGCCGTCCGCCAGCCAACGACCCAAATCGCCGCTCCTGTACATCCGCGCCGTCGGGTCGTTGCTGAAACGGTCTTTCACGAACCGCTCTGCGGTCAGCGAATCACGATTCAAATAGCCGCGTGCGAGCTGTACACCCGCGATATAAATCTCGCCGCAGACGCCAACCGGGACCGGTTGCATGTGCGGGTCCAGCAGATACATCCGGGTATTGGCGACCGGCCGGCCGATCGGCACGATCCCCGCATGCAGGTCGGGCACACAGTGCCAGTAGGTGACGTCGACAGCGGCTTCAGTGGGGCCATACAGGTTGTGCAATTGCACATGTGCAAAGCGTTGCTCGAAGTGCTTTTGCAAACTATAGGGCAACGCCTCGCCGCTACAGAACACCTGCCGCAATGTGCTACAGGCCAGCGGGCCAGACTGATTGAGGAAGCTCTGCAACATGGACGGTACGAAATGCAATATCGTGACACCCGAGTCTGCGATCAACTCGGCCAGATACTCGGGGTCCTGATGGCCTCCCGGACGCGCGATCACCAATTGCGCACCCGCGAGCAAGGGTAGAAAAAATTCCCAGACCGACACGTCAAAACCGAACGGTGTCTTTTGCAAGACGCGGTCTTCGCGACTCAGCCGATATTGGTCCTGTGCCCACAACAGGCGGTTCACAATGGCGCGATGCTCGATCATCACGCCCTTGGGCTGACCGGTCGAACCCGAGGTATAGATCACATAAGCCAGGTGCTGTGGCGTGACCGTCGGCAACAGGCGGTCATGCTCGGTTTCAGCCGCCCAGTTCACGCCTTGCAGATCCAGCACCGGCATCGCCAACGCACCCAGCAAGTCCCGGGTCGTACGCTGCACCAGCACCGCCACCGGCGCGCTGTCCTCCAGCATGTAGCGCAACCGCTCCGGCGGATACCCAGGGTCCAGCGGCACGTAGGCACCACCCGCCTTCAGGATCCCCAGCAAGCCCACCACCATCTCCACACTGCGTTCCACACAGATCGCCACGCGGTCGTCCGGAGCAATGCCCAGTGACAGCAAAATATCAGCCACCTGATTGCTGCGTTCGTTGAGGTCCGCGTACGTCACACGCTCGTCGCCGCACACCAGTGCAAGCGCTTGAGGCTGCTGCTGCGCTTGCTGTTCGAAAAGTTGATGGACCAATAGATCCTGTGGCCAGGCCTGATGTGTCGCGTTGAACTCGACCAGCACTTGCCGACGTTCGGTTTCGCCCAAAAGCTCGATCGCGCCCACAACCTGGCGCTCGTTCTCGACCATCGCACGCAGCACCCGTTCCAGATACGCCACGTAGCGTTGGGCCGTCTCGCGGTCGAACAGCGCCGTCGCATATTCCAGCGAACCGACGATCCGTCCCTCCACCTCCGCCAAGTCGAGGGACACATCGTACTTGGTGGTGCGTGCTACCGAATCCAGCAGCGTTAGCTCCAGCCCCTCCAACGCCAGCTCTGCGGGCGGCGTGTTCTGCCACGACAGCATCGCCTGGAACAGCGGGCTATGGGACAAGCTGCGCACCGGTTTGAGCAATTCCACCACCTGCTCGAATGGCAGATCCTGGTGTTCATACGCCGCCAGCGTGCAGGCCTTGACGCGACTCAGCAATGCCTCGACCGTCGGATCATCCGACACATTCACCCGCAACGCCAGGGTGTTGACAAAAAACCCGATCAGGCCCTCGACCTCAGCGCTCATCCGGTTCGCCACCGGCGAACCGATCACCACCTCATCCTGCCCGGACAAACGACTCAATACCGTCGCCCAGCCCGCCAGCAATGTCATGAACAGGGTCGTGCCGTGCCGCCGACTCAGCGCCTTGAGCTCATGGCTCAGCGTCGCATCCAGCACCACGGGCACCGCATCGCCCGTATAGTCCTGTTGCGCCGGACGTACACGATCAGAGGGCAACATCAGCAATGCCGGCGCATCGAGCAGAGCGGTCTGCCAGTAGGTGCTTTGCTTGTGCAATACCTCGCCGCTCAACCAGCCTCGTTGCCACACCGCATAGTCAGCGTACTGGATCGACAACTGCGGCAACGGGTCTGCATCAGCTTGGCAACCGCTCGCGTAGAGTGCTCCCAACTCGCGCGTCAACACGCCCATCGACCAGCCATCCGATACGATGTGGTGCATCGTCAACAGCAACACATGCTCGTCATCGCTCAGCCGAACCAGACTCCCTCGAATCAGCGGTCCCTGCTGAAGATCGAAGCGCCCAATGGCTTCTTCGTCCATCAGTCGTGCCAACTCACTCGAGCTATCGGCATGCGTCGTGAGATCGTACTTGCGCAACGGGCAGCCTGTTTCCTCGGGATGGATGCAGAGCACTACGGCCTGATCCCCGGTCTGGACAAACGTTGTGCGCAGTACTTCGTGACGCGCCACAATCCGGTTCAACGCATGCTGCAAGGCGGCTTCATCCAGCGCGCCGACGATGCGCAGCCCCGCCGGTATGTGGTAAGCAGCGCTGGCACCTTCCATCTGCGCCAGAAACCACAACCGTTGCTGAGCAAACGACAGCGGCAGTTGGGCCTCTCGTGACGTTGGCACAATCTGCGGCAGCGTATTGTTTTGTGCCTGCGCCACCACGCAGGCAAGCGCCTCGAGCTGCGGATTCGCGAATAACGCGGCCAGTTCCAACTCCACGTTCAAACGCTGCCGGACCAGGGAGATAAGCCTCATCGCCAGCAGCGAATGCCCACCCAGCTCGAAGAATTGATCGTTGCGCCCCGCCCGATCGACACCGAGCAGCTCCTGCCAGATCTCCGCCAGCGCACGCTCGACTTCGCCTGCCGGCGCCTCGTAGTCACGACTGGCATAAGCGTCGTCCCCCGGCGCCGGCAATGCCCGCCGATCCAGCTTGCCGTTCGGCGTCAGCGGCCATTCGGACACTTTCACATACGCCGCCGGCACCATGTATTCCGGCAGCCTCGCCTGCAAGGCAGCACGCAACGTCTGCGCTGTCATGGCCTGTGCAGCTTCCTGCATCGTGTAGTACGCCGTCAGACGCTTTTCACCCGGCGTATCCTCTTGGGCAATCACCACCGCGTCTCTGATGTCCGCGATCTGCCTCAGTTGCGCCTCAATCTCGCCCAGCTCGATACGAACTCCGCGGAGCTTGACCTGATCGTCATTGCGCCCCAGGTACTCGATATTGCCGTCCGCCAACCAGCGCCCCAGATCGCCGGTCCTGTACATCCGCGCCGCCGTTTCGGCACTGAACGGGTCATCCAGAAAACGCTCCGCCGTCAGTTCCGGCCTGTTCAGATAACCCCGGGCAACCCCCGCGCCGCCGATATAGATCTCGCCGCTGACCCCGATAGGCACAGGCTGGCCGTGCGCATCCAACAGGTAAACCTGCGTATTGGCTATCGGACGGCCTATGTGCAATACCGACTGCGTTGCATCGATCAGACCGGATGTGGCCACAACCGTGGTCTCGGTCGGACCATAGTTGTTGATCAGCGCAACCCGACTATCCGGATTGGGAAACTGACGCAACCGGTCTCCACCGATCAGCAACGTTTGCAGCGACGCCGGCTCGATCCCTTGAGCGAACGCAATCTCGGCAATCGGCGTAGGCAAGAAGCTCACATCCAGATCTTGCCGACGCCACCATCCCAGCAGCGCATCCACATCATTGCCAAGCGCTTGTCCAGGCAACAGCGACAGGCTGGCTCCCACGCACAGCGCTGGCCATAGTTCCCAGACGCAAGCATCGAAACCGACACCGGCCACGCTCGAAACCCGCTTGCGATGGGTCAGACCGAACGCCTCGCAATGCCAGGCCACCAGGTTCACGAGATTGCGATGCTCGATCATCACGCCCTTGGGCTGGCCGGTCGAACCCGAGGTATAGATCACATAAGCCAGGTGCTGTGGCGCGACCGTCGGCAATACGCGATCATGCTCGGTTTCAGCCGCCCGGTTCACGCTTTGCAGATCCAGCACCGGCATCGCCAACGCACCCAGCAACTCCCGGGTCGTACGCTGCAGCAGCACTGCCACCGGCGCACTGTCCTCCAGCATGTAGCGCAACCGCTCCGGCGGATACCCAGGGTCCAGCGGCACGTAGGCACCGCCCGCCTTCAGGATCCCCAGCAAGCCCACCACCATATCAACACTGCGCTCCACACAGATCGCCACGCGGTCGTCCGGAGCAATGCCCAGTGACAGCAAGGCATGAGCCACCTGATTACTGCGTTCGTTGAGTTCAGCGTAGGTCACGCGCTCGTCGCCGCAGACCAGTGCAAGCGCTTGGGGCTGCTGCTGCGCTTGCTGTTCGAAAAGCTGATGGACCAATAGATCCTGTTGCAAGGCCTGATGTGTTGCGTTGAACTCGACCAGCACTTGCCGGCGTTCCGCTTCCCCCATAAGCGCAAGCTTGCCAATCGGCGTCGATTCATGAGCGGCAACCGACTCCAGGAGCAGCGTAATGCGGTCCCGAATCCGCTCAACTTCGTCCGGGCGAAAGCAGGCCAGATTGAAGTTGAAGTCAACGACTACGTCTTCATCCGAATAGTAATCACAGATAGCGATTGAGAGCGGCGTCTGATCGAAGCCGCTGTACATCCTGATCGCCTTCGAAGGGGCGCCGCCAAAGAAAAAGTCTGCGTCAAATTTTTCGAATGAAAGCGTGATATCGAAGATCTGCTTGCGCCTGGAATGGCCAATATTCAGGGCGCGATTCAGTTCGGCAATCGGGAAGTGCTCGTGGCGGTAGCAGCGTCGCAATTCGGCGGCCACATTGCCCATCAATTCGAGCAGGGAGCGATTGGGGTCAACCCGTACGCCGATCGGGATGACGGAAGAAAACATCCCGATCGTCTGTTTCTGGCGGGCCGTCGTGCGGTTATGCAGGGGCATGCCAATGATGACTTCTTCTGCACCACCGACGCGTGAAAAATAGGCACTGACGACTGCAAAGAATACCGTGACAGGAGAAAGGCCATGCTCGGTGGCAACCGCGGCCACAGCATTGAACAGGTCACGCTTGATCGTCGAGCGAATATGACCGCTCTTGCACATCGAACCCACGGCATGGTCGCCGGACCACTGCAGCAGGGATGGCGGTATTTGTGCGTAGCGTTCGCGCCAAAACGACCGGTCACGCTCCAGGCGCGGCGAATTCAGATAGGCCTGGTCTTTGACCAGGAAGTCTCTGTAGGAAGAGCCTTCCTCGAGCTCGTCGATGCCCACCAGTAAATTGTTGTAGGCCTTCGCGACTGCATGGCAAAACAGCGTCGCCCCTGAGCCGTCCATGACCAAATGATGGTAGCGACCCAGCCAGTAGTGACGGGATGCACTGCACCGTACGAGCTGCGCCTCCCAAAGAATGCCTTCCAATGGATTGAAGGGTCGGGAAAATGCGTGTTGAAGGTATTCCTGCGCTCGCTCGACACTGTCAACGTAGCCTGAAAAGTCGACGAGTTCGAGTGTGATATCGACAGATGGCAACACTCTCTGCCGGGCTATATCACCCTCTTGGAACAAGGCAAGTCGTAGCGCATCATTATGCCTGACAACGAGATTGATAGCCTTCTCGAACATTGGAATATCGAGATCACCCTTGATCTCCAGCTTCATGCCAATGTTGTACAGCGGTATGTCCGGATTCGCTATCTGACCGAGCCAGATACCCTGCTGTACAGAAGATAGTTCATACGAGACATTGGAGTTGTTCGATACGTGTTGATGCGACGACGTCATGCGTAAACATCCCTGATTTTAATATCCTTTCGGGAGCCGAGTGAAGATGTCCGCGGCCCTGCCGAATTCCTGGCGTGCTGGCCAAGTTCCATACAGAACTCGGCAGTTACAGCACAAGTTTGTCGCAGATAAACCGGATGTCAGAACCTGGCTTGCCCTGTCTGCATGACTGCCATAGGGACCTGGGAGAATGTCATTGATGTGCCGACAGTACCGGCTAGTAGCACCTTGATACTTCCGGACTGCGGGTTTCTCTATTTTCCCCTAAGTCGTGAACGGTTCGAACCGACGAAAAAAAGACCCTGACCCCGGATAAGCTGCTAGACCTGCAATAATAGCGTTGACACTTACAAAGAGAAAAACAGAAATGAGGGCTTGTCCCGTATTACCAGTGCACCCCTCCCGCATTCAATAAACCGTTTTCGCTTCATTTGCCAAGGCAAAACGCGGGCATATAACCTTACCTAGAGGCGCTGGATTGATCGGTGGGCTCGGGGTTTGAACTTTGCTCAAGGCGCTGCTCGATTGGCTGGCCAGCCGCTTGGTTTCATTGAAGCCTGTCACGCTGAACAGTCCGAAGTCAGTAGGCGCCCCCGTGCCCAAGTAGCCCGTTAGCGGCATCGCAATCATCAGACCATAGAGTCCCCCGTGCGCAACGTGCGCACAGATGATCCAGCAACGCAACCAGCTGGAAATCGAATACGCCCGCGACACCATGCCCCGCGGCGTATTCGGCATGAACGCATGCGATGATGGAGGACTATCCGAATTTCATCGCTAACCGCCGCCCGAGCCAGATTGGCTTGAAGGAAAAGTGTCCAGAGACGACCAACCCGTTCCCTTGGATGAGCGAGATCATCACCTTGAAGAAAGAGAGGAATTTCTTTGAGCACTCGGGTTATTGAGTATCAGACAGGTGGGGCGTTGAGCTGGGATTAAGAGTTAAGGTTTGAAGTGAAAAGGCCAAGTAGCAAAAGTTTCTTGGCCTTTTTCTCTATATGAACCCGAATAATGACAAGAGCCTAAAAGGTTAAGAAAATCACATAGCAATGAATCCTTCATTGATCATCGCATCACGAATTTTCCATATCTCGATACATTGCTTCTCAGTAGGCAACTTTTTAGGTATTTGAGAAGCTATCATTAAAAGACTGTGTTGCTTAGGCGTTAGATGGTTATGCTTCCCTCCCCAATTAAGCATTCGATTCCACTCCGCGCCAGGCACACTAGTAACCTGAATCTGAATTTCAATTCCATCATCGGTTTTTTGAGTTTTTCTGGACTTCTTACCTTCATCAACCACCGAGTTCACATCGACGAGTCTTTCATAGAAGTCGTTTTTAAACGATATATCAAGCAGTTTAACCTGCTCCCAACAGGCTTGTGTTTTAGCCCATTCAGTCACGTTATCTTTAGGTCGCTCAGAATCAGTTAAAACTTCAAAAACACATTTAGCAACTACTACGAGCTGACTGACAAGCCATTCTGGAACGCATTGCAGATCCCAAATCGCACGAAGATCTAACTGCTTCCCTAACGCTTGTTCGGATATCATATTATGCAGCTTGGCAACCGTATAAGTCACAATGTTAGCTCTGTAACCTCCTTGGTACCAAGGTTGCTGGCTTACAAGTGCCTCTAACCTTTTAAATATTATAGCCAACGAAACAAGCGAGCGAAAATAATCTTCATTGTAATTTTTTCCATCATTAGACCAGAGCTTAGAAATAACATCTGCAAAAAGCATGAAGTTCTTTTGAGCCCCCATACTTACTTTATGAGGCATTTCTCGCCAACTATTTTCATATTTGGCCACGTCAGTTTTATTAAACAACTGTGATTTGGGATTTTGAATAAGAAACTGATTTTTTTGGGCAGCTGTAAGCTTAGCTTGCTCATTCGCAAACTGTCCACGGGCACGTTCATAGAACCAGTGCGTGCCATGCTGAGCCCCACCGATAGGGGAAGTAAAAATACGGCGAGAAAACTCCTCCAGTCGGATGTGATAGGGGTGATTTGAAAAAAAATCAGCGTCACTTACCTTATTCTGACTGTTGGCATATCTAGCGATTTCCGGCGTGAGCATACCAACCCGCTCGGGAGAGAGAATTGACAACTTCATCTGGACCATTACGTTAGAAAGATCAGCAAAATCCTTCTTTCCTGAAGATCCACGCTTTGCATAGGCGAGCGAAGCGGTAGTTTGCCCACCATTAACGATCTGTAGATTAGTAACATTTGTTATACGTAATCCCGCTGGGGTCTCTTGGATTACGACGTTTTCAGCAGTAGCGGCTATACCGTTATTGAAAGCAAAAAACATTTCCGGACGATGACGTATAGTATTTTGTATAGCAGAATTCACTTTACCTTTGGTGCTTAGAAAAGTCCGAACATTACCCTCTAACAATCTACTACCGTACTTATCATAGATATCCGCCAAAGAATCTCCAGATATCATACACAGATAAGCATCATACTCGTCGCCGGACTGGACTGCGGCTAGAAATGGCAGGCCAAGGCTATCGGCGGTACAAAAATCCACAGAAAGCTCATCTCGTCCAGTAGCGGACACGTACGCAGAATGAAAGCGAGCTATGTCCCAGATATGCAGCTCCACAGGAACATCTTTAACTTCTTCTTCAAACCAATCCTTCTGTCTACTTTTTGAAACCCTATCAGTAACAAAATAAAATTTATATCTTGTAATCTTTGAATGCCAATCCATCAAGTCACAAGCCAGACCGTATCCAGGATTACTCTCATCAACTGATCCGTCAGTTAAAGATCCATTCAGAGCCTCCTCTAAATAGGAGCGAAGTTGTTCAAAAGCACGTTTTACGTCTTGAGTAACGAACGTTCCCATTTCGTCATCATTAAAGAACTCGGCCACCATTAAAGTTAGAGAACTATCAGCATCATCGTAATAGTAGCCATCTACACGTAGCTTTCTCTTTTTGATGCCTACACCCTCAAAACGGCAACTCTCAAAAGAAAAAAACTCCTCAGCATCTATAAGACGATCACCGCATTCATCAACAAACACTGCACGAATAAAATCTCTCGTTGATTCGGCTCTGGCCCTAACTGTTTCGATAAACTCTCGATGAAAGTCTTCCAAATTCATTATCTACTCTCCAGCTCAGGCGACAGAGACTTTGAAAGTCTCACACAGCGAAATATCCAGCTTATACCTTGTTTCACTAATGCCATTTGGCAGCATCGCCTTGGTGATACAAGGAAATCCTAGGCCTACGCTATAACTAGAAACCTCCCTTACAACAAGGTTTATTTCATCATACTCAGAGCGTTCTATATACCCTGCCCTGAATAGTGCTTTATCAAACATAACTCTCGAATCATAAGAAGCTTTGATTGATGCCCTAAGCTTTTTTACTAAAGAGTTCAATGTAAAGGCACCTACAGACATAGTGGAACAGTTAGCTACTTCATACACAACTAGTACTATTTCTCGTACTGACGAGTCGAGTTGTCGCTCCGACGAAATAAATATATCAGAAATACCTGGTCGCAAAGTTTTTACTTCCCATGCGATAGTGTCCATCTGAAAGTCCTGATCAGCCAAGTAAGGCCCAACCCAACTCGCTACAGATAAGCTACAACCATAGATTTCGGTTAAATCGTGCAGATATAATAATTCACCGCATAGACCTCTGATTTCTGACTCCGACAAAAGACCTAAATCACCTCTTTCGAAAAGTAACCGCCAACTAGCCAATCTCTGCAAGACAAACCCTAACGCTTCTTCTACGTTAGGAATATCACGTGATGACTCTATTAAGTCGCTACATAGCAAAGAGAATATTTCAAGTAGAGCAATATCTTCGAGCATCAGGAATAATGACCAGCGGCCGTCATCACGTGCCACGCACTTCACTCGTACCAGTTTCAAGTCGCTCTGAAAATCCGGTCGACTATTACAGATCAAGAGTAACGTGTGCCTGCCATCTTTGTCGAAACCAAGATAAAAGTCCAGTGAGTGGGAAGCGTCTACCCTACTGAAGCCGGCGCCTAATTTTTCCGAAGAACCCGACGAAGTTGAACTCCAAAGAAACACTGAGTTATTCATCGTCTTGGTCATCCTCATCCTCATCGTCTGACTCAATGCTAGAAGTATCCCCTGAAAGTATATTTCTCAGCTCAACAAGGTTGATCCTATAAGCAATTCGATGACTTGCCATGTCTAGTTCGGGAAAACTGAGGCCGATCGCTACCAATGCGTCGCATCCTTGGGGAGTAAAAGATGTAGCGTTACTATCGGTGCTTTTTGAATTTATCAGATGGAGAAGCAATAACGGTCTTTGGCGAACCGCAGTATATTTACTACCTGGAACAGTCTTTGATTTATTCCTAGAGTCCGAACGAAATAAAGCTTCTACACTTTCAATCTCTGACGAAGTTAATCCTATTTTTTCATCAGCAGCAGAACCGACTCGTAATTTGCTACCATTAATCAACAAAGCGCGGATGGATTCGTCTTCAGTTATATTGCGTCGTCTTGGTTTTACAGTGAGCCCAGGGACAAAATTATAACTATCACCTTCTCCACTAGGGATCGCGACCTCCCATTTTCTAAGCTTATCATCGTCAGACTTCTCAATAAAATCAGCTAAACTCGAGGTTTGCAGTTTTACGCTTAAAGGATGATTTACAAACGATCTCAAAAATTTCACTATGAGCGCTTTTGAAACTCCGTACCAGATGGGAAACTTTGCCTCCTCCCGTACATTATTACTCATAACTTCAAGGACAAAACTTTGTGCAGCTTTATAATTACCAATGAGAATGGCAGGATCTTTTAGCAGCCTAGGCGACTCTAAACTCTCTTGAGAAATAGATATTGTTTGTACGATTTCATCAGTGTAACGCATCTTGTTTTTTGCGGTGATCAGTAGCGACTCAGGATGGGATCTGACTTTCAGTCCAAAATCTATTGGTTTAAGCCGAGAGATCTGCATCCGTCTGACCTCTCCTCTAAGCTCATCAGTAGCTTGAGATATATGAGAGTAGAAATCAAAGGTTTCATTGGACATCCATATCTTAAATAGGTCTTCGTATCCTGTTCTATACCCGAACCATCTCCCCATCTGGAGCAGAGCATCGTACATCTGCGTACCACGGAAGAAGTAACTAACACAAAGTCCTTCAAGAGTCAACCCCCTAGCAAGACTATTCCCACCTACAGCAACTACCCTTAATCCATACTCTTTATAAGATGAGTAATCCAAGCTTGCAGGACCACTTTTCTGATTGACTGCTACGACCTGTATAGGCAAATTAGCTGCAGTCAATCCGGCTTGAATTTTAGCCCAAGGTATATTTAGACCGCTGTAGAACTTATTGTAACAAGCGTGTAACTTTCGAATAGAGTCATTACGTAATGCTTCTGTTGTTGAAAGCGAGGCATAGTTTCTTATGTCAGACTGCATCAGTCTAACCTCATGATCCAAGATATCTCTAATTTGGTTCTGAACATGCGTGAAGTGACTAACATTTACCAGCATTGATCTGTGCTTAGGCGTTCCAGGACGAAGATCCATAATCGTGTTTATTATAAAAAAACACGACACCGCTTCAAGCATACTGTCAGGGACAGCATCGATGACACTGTCAGAAGACATCCCCTTTGGAAAATACTCTTCCGCATCCCAAATAGGCTCAACACACTTTAAATCTGCATTATCACCAAATATCCGATGTGCGCCAACATAGTTGGATGGCGCATCTAATGCATATATGAAGTCTCTTGGAAAGAGATCATCGCCCTCCATTTCGGTTGTAGTATCTGGATTTATGAAGACATTAGCAAAAGGAGTTGCAGTAAAGCCTACATAACTGGAGCGCGGAAAAACCTTAAGTAAGCCCCTGATACCCGAATTAATCGCGGTAGCTTTTTTGGGGTTAGTATTAATAGATGCGTTATCAGCTTCATCATCTATAAGCAAAAGCGGCAAATCTATATTGCCAGATCCACTAGCATTAAAGGTGACTAACCAGTCAGCAAGATTCTCCAATATTCTTTTATTCTTTTTAACTACCAGAAGAACAGGCTCTTTATAGTCTTTAAGCTTGAAACCCAACTGATTTACAGTTGCGGCTTTGAAATCTCCAACGGTAGATGTAAAAACGCCTGCGGACCTGGCAGCATCGATAAGCCCAACACCAATTTCTTTACGATGACGCTTTCGATTATTTACAACACCAGAACTATCCAAGCCTACGAAACCTGAATCAAGCCGTTCTTGAGTCTGTCTCCTCAGACTTTCTAACGTTCCAGTGAGCAAAATAACAAGTTTGTACCCTGCATCCGCAGCCTTACATATCAACCCAGTATAGTTTGAAGTTTTACCGGACTGAACATCGCCCATCACAAGCCCCCGACGAGGCCACCCAACAGAATCTTTGGGATTACCTAATAAGTCCAGTATCTCATCAGTAACCTTGTCTAAAGAGCTGACAACTTTTGGCCCCCAACCCTGCTTGAGCAGATCAGCTTGGTAACGCTCCCAATAGAAAGGATCAATGTCAGCCTTTCGCGCTCGTAGCCAAGGGTTATGCTCATCATAAACGTAGCTGCCTAAGCCCATATCCAAAGTTAGAGCAACATGTAATCTTTTTATAACGTTTTCGAATTCGAAATCTGAAACTGCGTATATAGGTATCGCTCTCAAGCAGGTCGCAAGCTCAAGAATCTCAAGCTCAGTAGGAATACCATCAACTGTTAATGCAGTAATAACACCCAACTCTAATCTGCGACCATTAGGTGACAACTGATATCTGGCATCACTGCTCATAATTCATATTCCTTTACAATATCTTTAGTTAAATTTGGATGTAAACTGAATGGCTCAAGCAAATGCAAAGTCGACAACAGCCTAGAACGTGCATCAGAATTTTTAGGCAGTTGGGAAAAAAGATTTCCAACTAGCTCTCTCAATCGCTCCATCGATTCATCATCGTTAAATCCAGAGCGAATATCTCCTGCCATTTGCGAATACAAAGCTTCCGCTGGAAACGAATTCTCAATCACACTCAACAACAAATCAAATAACGGAACATTAGATGCTTCCAAGCTATTCCTATATTCAACAATCATCGGATACTCACGATTTATATCGTAACGCACCCCTCCTCTAGCAATAACCTCATGCCAGACGGGAGACGTCTTTGAGCCTTCAACCTTCCTGCCCTTAAATTTAATAGTTCTACCACTGGCCTCTCTGATTCTTTCTACTGTCCTCTTTAGATTAATTCTTACCGCTTCAGGAGGATGCGCAGCGGACTTTTTTATATCCAATGTCCACAAATAATCTAATGAATTTGGGATATCGACTCTGACTCGAGCCAGCTTACTCAGCTCATCTTTTTTCGCCAGTCGAAACCAAGTACCCCATATAATAAGCCTTTTATTCCGGTAAATATAAAAGCCCTGCTGCGCTTTTATTCCTTCACTTCTCCCAGCATGAAGTACTTCTGAAGAAGACATTTTATTAACGTGCGGCAATATATAAGGCTTTACCGAAATCCGTTGCCCCGAAATTGTAAAGTTATCTTCATCTAATATCTGAGTTGCTTTATGATCGGCCCAGAAAGGATCTATCGCCTGTAAGGGAGCACCATTCAAAAAAACGCTCAAGCGCTGTTTTGTATGATAACTTGAAATAAACCTGTGAAACACCAAAGAAAGATGGTCTCGCACATATAGCATTTTTTCGCCTAGGGCAGACTCAACAGACCTTTCGCCTACAACCAAATTATCTAGATTCTGCCAAAGCACGACAGTACCAGAATCTTGTTTGCTCAGCTCATCGTAATGCGGAAGAACTTCATAATCCGCGGGGTCAAGAGCCAGCATTACCCAATTACCCTTATCGATTACAACGTCTAGATCCCAACAAAATGCACTTACGCACCCTTCATGTTTTGAAACTACAGTCAGACGCCTGCATTGAGACAGGGATGAAGTCTTAAGACCCAGCCCGTACCGACCCATATCATCAGACTTTCGCTCATAGATAGGACTCGTGCTTCCATGTCTCATCGCATTGTGAAGGACGTCGGAAGACATTCCAATGCCATCGTCGATCAACGCTACATAAGGATCGTCATATGGCCTAAATTCAATATTTATAGTTTTAGCTTGCGCTGAAATACTGTTGTCTATCAGATCTGCCAAAGCAGATTCCAATGTATAGCCAATAGACCGCATGGATTCGAGAAGTGATGCTGCATTAGGCGGGTTATCAATCTCTCTCATAACCAGTGCGCCAAATAAAATGCACTGTTAGTAGACACTCTTCTATTCAACATTCCATGTCCTCATATGCATGATCCGGGTGCTTCGCCCTCAAAAAAAGGAGTTTTGCACCTAATGTCAAGAGCCACCCTTTCGCCAGTATTCATCTCATAAAATAAGAGGGAGCGCAAGCTCATATTCGTCCTTAAATCCTATATCTGCGGCAGTGCTTTTCTGAGCGATAATGCGCTCAATCACGGTGGCGATTTTTCTTGCTAGGAGAGGGGGGACGGCGTTACCGACTTGATGGTATTGCTGAGTACGGTTGCCCAGGAAAAAGTAATTGTCTGGGAAGGTTTGAAGACGGGCAGCCTCTCTAACTGTCAAGCTCCTACATTGATTAGGATCATAATGAATAAAATAGTGGCCGTCTTTGGAAATATGACTCGTGATGGTGGATGACGTTTGGTTTTTCACTTGAACCCTAAAGCGGTCGCTAAACTTTCCAGTCTCCCAATTTTTGTGCAAAGGTGCTAAACCCGGCAAATCGAATTGATGATGACCTTTTGGCGATATGTTGTGCGCCTGAGCATATGTTGCGGCATATACATAACGCTTTAAATCTGCGCTCATATGACCGCGCGCTTCATGATTTAACCAAACCCCCAACTGAGAATCCAGAAACCACTCATTTAAACCGCTATCTTTTATACTACCATCCCAAAACTTGTCTTTCTTTACCCGTAAACCACCGTTATTAAGTCGCCCACCTGAGAATGACTCTCTTACAATTTTCAACTCTATTTCAAGTGAAAGATCACGCTTCCCCGATGCAGCTAAATCTTTATACAGGCCATCTAGGTGCGTTAGAATGTCACCACACCATACATCGGCGTTATCTTTTCCTCGGGATAAGATACTACGAAGTGGTGGTAAGGTACCAATCATCTCGCTTACGGTAGCACCCTTAGTTGGTACTAGCTTAAGGTTGTCCAATCCACTTACATAGTCTTCAGAAATCCCGACTAATATTACTCGATGTCGACTCTGAGGAATCCCGTAGTTTTCTGAGCGAACGACAAAACTGCTCAGGTTAATATCATCAGTATTCATCCCAGATTCATATACATCATCGGAAGCCAATGAAAAAATCTTATACTTAGAGCCGCTATCGGTTTTAACTCCTAGAGCAGCGTCAGGATCTGACAAATCTTTCAGTATCTGGGGAAATATTTGTTCTCCTGCTATTTTCGACGAGAGAATACCTTTTACGTTCTCCATCACAAATACGGCAGGCTTTTTACTTTGAATTATTCTCAAATACTCTCTATACAAAAAGTGGCGACTATCGTCCTCAGCTTTATATTCAGAGTTTCCTTTATTCCGTGCACGTCCTACAAGAGAATAAGCTTGGCATGGAGGCCCACCAATTAAAACCCATGGTTTGCTAGTATCTAACCTGTCCTCGAGTATTGCATCAAGTTCTGCATTTCCCTCAATGCTGCCCAACTTTATTTGACGCGCTTCGCTGTCAGCATACTTCCACTGCTCGAAACTATCTCCTGTCCATGGTTGGACAGCGCTGTTTGTTTCACAAAATCTATAATAGTCTTTTAAAGCATCCGGGTTTTGTTTTTTCAAAGCACGGTAAAAAGCCCTAAGTCTCAGCGTATTTCTTGCGAACGGATCCATCTCTGCGGAGACTAATACCTCAAAGCTTTTTCCATTATTTAGGGAAGAAAAGCCTTCGCCAAGGCCGCCAGGACCAGCAAAAAGGTCCACAACCTGCAAAGGTTCAACTGTTTTCATTTGTCAAGTCTGCCAAGGGGTGAACGTAATGGACATCGTAGACAGTGCGACGCGATCGAGAATGATGTCTGGTATCAGGGGGAAGAACACTCGTCCCGAGCTGTTGGTGAGAAAATTTCTTCATGCTCATGGCTTTCGATTCCGGCTCCATCGGAAGGACCTACCTGGAAATCCCGACATTGTACTGCCGAAACTAAAGACCTGTATATTTGTACATGGATGTTTTTGGCATCGGCACCCGGGATGCCGGTACGCAACGATGCCTAAGACAAGACCCGAATTCTGGGCAGAAAAATTTTCCAAGAACGTTGCTAGAGATGCTAAGTCAATCTTAGCTCTCAGACAGCTCGGCTGGAGGACAATAATAATATGGGAGTGTCAGCTCAAGGCGCCAGAGCTAACCACAAGCGCCTATCTTCAGGATTTAAAGAAGGCCTTGGACGAATGATTTCGCAGACCTCAGCATCACTCACGCTAGGCATTTGATACGACGATTTTTCAGAAAAATCCTACGCGTTAGCACCTTGTCCATCTATCTGATGCCTAATACCCTTACACCGCGCCTAAGAAACGCCCAAGAAACTCAAATGTAGCGGCCTGACCGCTTCCGATAAAATGCGGCTTTTTGTACCTGCGGCCTTCGGCTGCGCGTTCTAAAATCTCTGATATGTCGGGAGTGGACCAATACAAGACCCGCAAGGGGAATACGTCCGGCCTTTTCTACATTGGGGTTTCTTAGCTCCCGACGCCTAGCTCTCAAAAAGCTAAAAATGTAGAGATTACCTAGATGCCGCACATCACAAACCTAAATCAGACGACGCCCCTCACCCCAACCCCCTTCCACCGCCACAACCGCCAACTCCTCGCCCTCCTACTCGAAAACCAACCCTGGTTCAGCGCCCGCGATCTGGGTCGCATGATCGGCTGGCCTTTGAACGAGCGGACGCTGCGCAAGCTGGACGCTGACCAGCACCGGATGATCACGCTCGACCTGCACGGCGAAGCACAGTCAGAGCTGATCGTCAGTGAGTCGGGGGCGTACGCGATGATGGTGCATCACTATCACGCGGAGAATCGTGGGTTACGACAGTGGCTTACCCATGAGGTGGTGCCTGCGTTGCGGGATGGGCAGGTGCCGTTCGATGACCGCACGCCGAACCTGAGCATGCTGCAGTGGCCGGGGTTGTCGGTGAGTCTGTTGCACTGGCACAGCGAGCCGTGGATACGGTTGCGGGATATGCCGATGCTGTTGGCGCATCCGCAGATGCAGGTTGAGGGGCGTCCGCGCAGTTTAGGCAGGCCTTGGTGGCGGGCGGTGTTGCCTGCTTCTCGGTTGGGTTGAATGCGGCGTGATGGCCGTGCCGTGTGGGTGACGGCCATTGTGTCTCGTCGGATCAGTCTTTCAGGCGGCGTCGGTAGTCGTTGATCATTTCTTGGGTGACATCGTCCTTGTAGCAGATGGGCGCGTAGCCGCCTTTGCGGCTGTACGCACTGCGCTTGCCACATTGACTACCATTGCGGGCAGAGTTGTAGGGGCATGGGCAGTTGCCGGGGTAGCTGTCGATGGATTCCTGGATGATGGCTTTGACGATTGAGGCGTCTGTTACCTGGTTTTCTCTAGCCTGCACGGTGAAGGCGCAGAGCAATGCGAGTATGGCGAAGAGGCCTGTCCCTGTCTTTTTCATGGCTATTCCTTAGCGAGTACAGACGAGCGTCTGTTGCAAGGTTTTACCATGATGGTATTGAGCCATCAATTTTTTGTTTGCAGACGTCCGTCAAGGCCATCTACCAAGTCAATTTGTACGAAACTGGCATTGGCTTGAGGTGGGCAAGAAGAAAGCTCGCAACGCTTCACCATGATGAAATTTATAGTTTTTCTCCAGCGCTATGCTTGGTGAACCTGCATCCCTTGATGCATGTAAAAAAACTAAAAACAGTAGAGCATTTAATCCAGTTGCCGAATCTGTTGCAGCGATGGCGACACATCGGCAGCATCATCTTTAAAAATCAGGAAATCACATCTATACGCCCACAGCTGAAACTGATCATATCCCCGAGGCTTATGTCTCCAGGCAAAGGATCATCCAACTCAACAATGAATGTACCCGCAACCACTAAAGATTTTTCTAGATTAGTCACCTCAGCCAAAAACTCATGTGCCAAACTATCTCTAAGACATCGTATGTATGGTTGAGAGTCCGACCTCATCTTGGCTATGTTTTTTATTGATACGGCGAGTAGAGGTTCAAGCAGCACATCTCCAGCACTTCTATAACATGGATGAGAAAAAGCTGCGCAATGCATTTTACCGTCACTAATTATCAGCATTGCCTCTTTAGCATCTTTAGAGATCCACTCACACTGCTTGACTATCATTTAGAAGTCTCCGCACCTCAGTATTTATACCTTCCAGGTCTGACTCAGTAACCTCATGAGAGGTATAGATTAAAAGAATGCCATTCTCAAATTCACTAGCAATCTCAACGCCACCTCTTAAACGCTCGATTATTTGACTTGGAGTCAAATTAAACTCTAAGCGACACAGTGCATCATCAAAATAGTTGACTGAGTTTATTCGATAAATCCCATCTCTACCATTCACGTCCTTACCCGTGGCCTCGCATGCATCAAGAACCTTGGGCCAGTCGCGCCTTGTCAAAGCCCAGTTATGCAGGGTGGCACGATAGCAGCCGAATGCTTTAACGTATGAAGGAAATAGTCTTTTCACGACACCCGAGAAATCAACTCTCTCCGATGAGAACTCTATGAAAAGCGTATCGTCGTACTGAGCGTTATTTTCTAGATAGCCTTCATGTCTATATTGATAACTCAACCGACCTCTGATGCCTGGCGGAAGGGAACTATCAAGAATCACGGACAGAACAAGCTCGGAGCCTATATCAGGCAACTTACCCAACTCCTTCAAATCCCAGCCGTTACCTAATGTAGAGATTTCTTTAATGAACCGCATATGGCGAGTTTCGATAGAATCGCCGTGATAGGCTCTATGACGAAATTCTAGCTTATGCATGGCCATTGCTGAGCAACCCTCGTTTTAACACTCTATTCAACCAAGGCATTTAGCGCCTTCCCAGCTTTCAACCGAAGCGGTCAAGTAGTTCCTTTTGAAGACTCTTATTTTTCAGGTATAAAGATTTCTGCATGACAAGCAACCTCTTCGATTTCGCAGGCTTCAGAAAGCAAAGCCAGACCGTTATCAAAAGTTTGGAAATAAATGCTCTCTACTTCATTAGCGCTGTCAAAAAAAATCGACATGTTTACCTGATTACTTATATACCTTCTGATGCCCGTATACTCCTCTATAAACTCAAGATTTAGAAGCTCAGCTAAATATCCTCCCGTGCTTTCAGGAAGTCGCTCACCGCTATCAAACTCCCACCCATCATCACCTAAAACCTTGGATGCCCCAAGAGGGATTATGAAAGCAGCTTGGTAATTTCTCTTCATAAGGCCGCGCCCAAATTTTTATCGAAAGCTTGAAGCCCTGACTTAGATTTTTTCATCTAAGGATGCCCAGAGCACTCTCCTTATGTAAGCTTTGGCTTCCTGCTCGGTTTCGAAATTTAACACTTCATATTCATCATTCGCAAGCAGGCCCCGCCAAGATATATCCTGATCATCGAAGCAGTCAGCCAGCTCTCGCATCATCTCGTGTTTTTTGCTGCTGGAATTCAGGCTATTAATATATATGTTTATGGCAACATTTTCTGGCAGATTGAAGTCGGAGCAGAAAACTGTTTTTAGCATGTGTCGGATATTTTTATGTTTCACAGATATTTGACATCCTAAAATAGCAGAGCCTAAGCACCCAAGTCACCCCTCAAAACACATCACCAATTAAAATAAAACCTGCCTGCAATCTTACATACGCACTGAACCATCTAATAAAAACCCTTAAAGCAAGTCACTTACCCAATTTACAATCACGCCTATCGAACTTCATATCTACTTCCATCTCTGTCTTGAACCCAAAGATCAAGCCAACCTCCAATAGCTTTACCGATGCCCTCCCAGACAATTTAAATGGCAACCTCTCAAGCAGGGACACAATACTTTCGTAAACCAACCCATACTCTCCAGCATCGTGCAGCCACTCAGACAACTGTTCAACCTGATCACTATAGGAAAGCGATTCGCTCGAAGTATAAAAAGCAATTTCCGGCTGGCTTTTAATTTCGTTAAGCAGTAACACGAGATTATTCTCGATGAGCCTGTAATCAAATTTCATGGTTTAGGACACCTTAAAAAACCCAATAAACCTCGTGACTCAACACCTATCCGCTCTAACTCCGGCACATCAATCTGTGGGAGCACAGATTAAAAATAGATACTAAGCCACACAGAACATCATCAAAATAATTGATCCTATCTAATCGTTTTACATTGCATTAAAAATCGTACACTTCAAGGTCAGAAAGTTGAGATAGGAAAACAAGATGCTCTACTGACCTTACTTTCTTCAAATTATCTAGCGCATCACTCCCACCCAGCATAATAGCAGGAACAAAACCGTACATCTCATCGCGACTCAAAGTACCCAGCTTCTTCTTCGCAGGCTGAAACAGATCATCAAAATCGTTGTACTCCACTTCCGCCGACAATAAAAAATTTTGAAACCGTTTATCCATTTGATCTTTGGGCAGACTGGATACAAAGGTCGTGCAGCGGGAAACAATGCTAGTTATTTTAAGCGACGCTCCTGTCTCTTCTCCCCAAAAATAAAGTTCGCCAAACGCGCTTCGAGCGATCAAATGATAAGTGTCTTGATTTTCAAACTCGGTGCCTTGAATCCATGATGCTGTCACACCCTCATATTCCTGCGGGTTCACCATCCAGAAAATCCCCTCGCCGTAGCCGCACCAGCCGTGCTCGCTCCAGTAATGCAACAGCAGGTCAGGTAATTTCCCCTTATAGCGCTCGATACTAGATTTTGGCACTTCTTGTCGACCAACAGGTCCGCCGAATGTTTTTAGAAAAACTGAAAATACTTCGTCCATTGCCTTCCACCCTAACACTTATGAAGTTCGACATTAAGATACGTTTTACTGCGAAGATGCATAGGTATCGCTTCTACAGCCTCTTTCAAACTTGCAATTCTTGGTTTCCATTGAGGGCCGATGCTAGAATTAACTTGACGATCACCAAAGTCCCGGACTAAATCTTCCCCACCCGCACTAAGATCAGGATTATGGAGACCAGCTAAACTTGCCATAGTCTCTTTGGCTTTTTTCAAGCTCTCAGCCTTGGCAATCACTGGATCCATATATTGCGAATACTCATCTTGAAATCTTGATTGCAACTTGGCTTGAAAGTTTTTACGTGCGATTTTTGCAACTGTCCGGTTACGCTTAACTGGGTTGGCAATGTTTTCCAGATACTCATCCACGGTCAAACGATTCAGCCCGTTCTCCTGCCCTTTTAACTGCCGTTTGAACTCAACGATTTTTGATGCCGGCAATTTACCAGCTTCAAAGCAATCAACTTTAAAGAACGGCATGGTATTCGGCTTTGCGCCAGAAGGCTCTCTATCTTTTTCAGCTGGCCGGTGTGGCGACTGCGGCGGCTCCTGCGTATCAAGCGCCCCCCTACGCGGCTCCGGCCTCTGCAAATCAGGTCGCTTCTTCAGGTCATCTTCATGCTCAAGCATCCACTGGCCCAGTCGCTCGCCTTTGGCGCTGGCCCGCATTTCATTTGCCAAAACACGAGCGTTACCGCGGCCGCGTGTGATGTACTGAACCATCGCGCCCAATAGCAGAATCACTACTTCAACGTGCCCTTGTGCGATTTCCTGAACCGCGCTGTTCTGTGCGACCGGGTCGTCTCCCATGAAGGAGCTCCACCCTTGTTCGCGGGGGCCTTGCCATGCTGTGCTGATACCGCGAGTGTAGTAATGAATGATGCGCGGAAAGCCATCGATGACGGATTCAGCGATGGACTCCAGACCAAGAATCCCCAGTATGAAAGTACTGGCCTGCGCCCCTAATGTAGCGCCCATTAAACCACCGGGAGCAGCACCCACCCCGAAAAAAAGCGCGCCCGCGCTTGCACCGGCTACCCCTCCGACAAAAGCACTGCCCACGACGATCATGGCCATCTGGGCGACTACATCGATCAAGTCCTTGATGATGCTGGAGATGTCGAGGTCAACGAAACGTTGTCCCAGTATGCGACAAGCCTCCGATTCGGCGCGGTCGAACGCGGACCTGACACAATTGAAGCGGCGAATGATCAGCGCGGGCGACGGGACGGGTTCATTTCGATGCGTGCGAAAATGGCCACCTCTGTAGGGCGCGATATCACGGTCAAGCTTTCGCCGTATGTCATCCCATGAGGGCAGCATGTGAAAAAAGAGCATTCAGTGTCTCCCTGACAACTCTTGATACAGCTCTGCCTGAGCAACTTAACAGAAGAAGTGTAAAAAAATCCGAGGGGTACATGAAGCCCGCAAAAATTCGGAAAATTCGTACAACCGCTTTGGCGGCTCAAAAGCAGCCGTTGACTGACTCCGGTTTCCCGCGTGTGGTGCAGGTGTGAAGCTGAACTTGGCCAGAATTTCCGCGCAGTCTGTATACGAGCCTTGGCAAGCCCGGAGAGCAGGCTTCTACCCCTCAAAATAGGGAGTTTTGGGAAGAAGTTACGACGGTTGCGAAGCGGCCCTGAAAAGGTCACCTCGGTTGTGCCTGATGTACCGCATGCACAGGTTTTTCTGCCGGTTCCCGGCATATCGCGAGCAATGCGGATCGCCGCCCCGGTTGCTCCCACGCCCTGCGGGCAGAAGCTTGGACTTATGAGTGATCCAGCATTCGCGTGATGGCTTGGATGTGACGCAGAGCGTCACGAGGTGCGTGCCAACGCGGAGCATTGTCACGATAGTCATACGGTACGTATGGGCACGATAGTTATTACCGAGTGCCTGCGGGGCTACTGCACCCCGCAGGCATCCTCCATCAGAACTGCCAATCCAGCGACAGGCCCACGCCGTGGGTTTTATCCCGTGCACCGAGCAAGCCGTTGTAGTCCAGGTTGATGCGTGCGTCCCTGCCCAAGGCCAGGCTGGCGCGGGCGCCGACTACGGCGGCGTCGCGGTCCATTGAGACGCTTTGCACGTTGAAGCTGTTGCCGGTGCTGGCGAAGGCCAGGTGTTGTTCCGACGAGGTGTCGCTCAGGTTGTGCTGCCAGCCGAGGGTGGCGGAGACGTCGAGTTTTTGTGTGTCGTTGAGGTTGAAGCGGTTGCCGGCGCGCATGCCCAGGGTCGAGAGCACGGTGTCGCGGGTGTCGTCGCTGCCTTTGAGGGCCGTCGCACCGCCTTTTTCGGTGAAGCTGTCGCTGTCGAAGTGTACGTAGGCCAGGTTGGCGAATGGCTCCAGTGCCAGCGGTTGCAGGTTCAGGCGGTAGGCGGCTTCGGTGAAGACCTGGCTCGACTGGGCGTCACGCTTGACCTTCTGACGGTCGGAAAACGCGCCGAATTGCAGATCGCGTTTCACGTCGATGCGGTGCCAGCTGTGCGACGCGCCTGCGGTGAGGCGCAGTGCGCCCTGTTCGTGGCCGATGTAGGCGCCCAGGTGGTAGCTGTCTGCCGAGGCCCGCGAGTGGGTGTCGTCGCCCAGGCTCAGCGAGGTGTCGCTGTAACCTGCCATCGCGCCCAAACGGGTGTGTTCGCTGATCAGGCCGTCGACGCCTGCCAGCAGGCCACCCAGCGATGAGGTCGAGCTGGCGCTGTCACTGCTGCCGCTGTTTTTGCCCCAGGCACCCAGCGCTTTGACCCACACCGAGTTGTCTTCAGTGCCCGGTGCTGGCTGGTCGTACAAGCCTTCCACGCGCAGGCGATCACCCACGGCGTCGCGCAGTTGGCGGCTGTCGTTGATCAATTGCGTGGCGATGGCCGGGTGCACTTCGCCGGACAGTTGGGTGAATGCGCGGCGTGCGCTGGCGGCGTCCTGGCTGAGGATGATGCTCTCGTAGACCGAGTTGCCTGCACTCAGTTGCTCAATGGCTTGGGCCACGCTGCGTTGGTTGGACGTTTGCGCCGCGCTGGCGAAGCTGTCGCCATTGCGCTCCAAGGCCAGGGTTACGCCAGTGCCGGTGTAATTCAGGTTGCCGTCGAGGAATGCGTAGTTATCCGTCACCGAACCGAACTGACCCTGAATGCCGCCAGCCGCTTGCAGTACGTTGAACTGCTGACCCAGAACGCTGCGGGTCTGGTTGCTGCTGAGCAGTGCTGCGTTGTCGTTTTCCAGGGACAGGGCCATGTTGGCGCCGCTTACGGTCGCGGTGCCGCCGACCACGATGCGGTCGCTGGCAGTGGGCGAGAATTCAACCGCGTAGGTCGAGCCCGGTGCCAGGTTGAGGTTGCCCGCCACCTGCAGGGTGCCGATAGAGTTGCCCGGTGCAATTGTGCCGCCACGGTTGGCGGTCAGCGACGCGACGCTACCGTTGCCACCCAGAATGCCGCCGTTGTTGACGGTGACGGCAGAGGTCAGCGAGCCGTTGATGGCCAGGCGTCCTTGATTGACCAGCGTTGGGCCGCTGTAGCTGTTGGCCCCGCTCAACACCAGGGTGCCGATGCCTTGTTTGGTCAGGCCGCCGTGGCCGGAGATGTTGTTGCTCCACACATCCAGCCCGCATTGCGGCCCGGTGCAGGTGCGCTGCGTCGGTTTGCCGGCATCGACGATCGCACCGACGCCAGGCAGGTCAGCCACGAACTGGCTATCGCCGTAGGCGCCGTCGATACGGAATTCGGCAGGAATATCTGCCTCGGTCACGAACATGCTCGGGCCGTTGATAGCCTTGCCGAGGTTGATCATGCCCCAGCCGTATAGCGCGTCGACGCCCGGTGCGCCAAGGTCGGTGGCGGTGGTCTTCAGCACGTCGGCAACCTGCGCGCCGGTCATGTACGGGAAGCGCTCCATCAGCACAGCCATGCTGCCTGCCACGTGTGGCGCGGCCATTGAGGTGCCGTTCTTGTTGGCCCAGCCGACGGTCAGCTCTGCAAGGCTGGTGCCGTTGAGCACCGAGCTGTAGATGCGCGTGCCTGGCGCCGAGACGCAGAAGCTGGCGGTGTAGCCGCAGCGCGACGAGAAGGTGCTCAGCGTGTAGGGCGTGGTGGCGGCCGCTGCGGCATCCGGGTTTTGTTGCAGGGCGGCGACGGTCAGCCAGTTGGGGGCGATCTCCGGTACGAAATAGCCGAGCCCGGCCATTGCGTCGGGGTTGTTGAGGTTGTAGTCGTTGCCTGCGGCGAAGATGGTCACCACGCCGCTGCGTGCCGCGTCGATGGCCCCCTGATACGCGCCACCCGGACGCGTGCCGAGGATCTGGCGGATCTGGTCGAACTGCACCTGTGCGTCCTGCACGGTGAAGTGCGGGAACGCCGGATCGCGACCGCCCTTGCTGAAACGGTCGGTAATGCCGATGCCCCAGCTGTTGTTGATGACCCGCGCGCCGCTGTTGACCAGCGCGTTCCAGCCGGCCTGATACACAGCGCCGTCGTTGCCCAGCACGATGCCGTCTTCCGGGCCTGGGTCGCCGTTGTCGGCGCTGATGATTTGCGCGTTGTAGGCCACGCCGTGCATCGGACCACCATCGCGATTGCCACCGGCGATGCCGCCGACGTGGGTGCCGTGGTTACCGAGTTTGCCGCCGGAGTCCAGGCTCGGTGCGCCGTCGTAGCGGAAAGCGTCGCCCGCCTTCACCGGGATATACGGGTCGGTGTACTCGCGGATGCCGCTGGTGACCAGATTGACCACCTTGTTGGGGCTGTCGAATTCCGGATGCGGGGCATAGACCGGCTGGTCGAAGATGCCCAGTTTGATGTCCTTGCCCGAGTAGCCTGCAGCGTAGGCCTGATCAGCATTGATCGCGCCCAGGCCCCAGTCGGCATTGAATTCGGCACTGCGCCAGCTGGCCGCATTGCCCGCCTGCCCTGCTTCCACATACGGTGCGGCATGCGCCACGCCCAGTGTCGCCAGGTAGCAGGCGAGCGCGCCGCAGGAGGCGCGATTGATCGCCCGAATGGCGTGGCCCAGGGGTTTGACAGAGGTGTGTCGGGTGTTGAATACATCTTTCATCAAGCTACCGTCCTTAGTTAACGCGCACGAATCTCCGCGCGCATGCATTTGCATGCGCGTCGTTCTTTTGGTTTTAGGGTTGCGTACTGCTTAGAACTGCCAGTTCAGACTCAGGCCCACACCGTGACTTTTCTCACGACTGGCCAGTTGACCGCTGTAATCGAGGCTGATCCTCGCCTCTTTGCTCAACGCCAGGCTGGCATGAGCACCCACCAGCGCAGCGTCACGCACCAGTGGCGAGCTTTCGATAGCGAAGCTGCTGCCACCGGAGGCAAACGCCAGATGCTGTTCGGAGTTGGTGTTGCTCAGGTTGTGCTGCCAGCCGAGGCTGCCGGACAGGTCGACCTTCTGGCGGTCGCTGATCGCGATGCTCTTCAGGGCACGCAGGCCCAGGGTACTGAGTACCGCATCACGGTTGTCGCTACCGGCAGACAGCGCTGCAGCGTCGCCCTTCTCGGTGAAGCCATCGGTGTTCAGGTGGACATAGGCCAGATTGGCGAACGGCTCAAGCGTCGCGGGTTGCAGATGAATGCGATACGCCGCCTCGGTGAACACTTGGGTGCTCTGTGCGTCGTGTTTGGTTTTCTCCTTGCCCGCTGCACCGCCGACCTGCACGTCGCGTTGTGCGTCGATACGATGCCAACTGTGCGCGCCGCCGAGGGTCAGGCGCAGTGCGCCGATTTCATGGCCGAGGTAAGCGCCCAGGTGGTAGCTGTCCACCGAAGCCCGGGAATGCGTGCCGGAGCCCATGTTCAATGAGCTGTCGCTGTAGCCCGCGACCACGCCCAGACGTGTGTCATCGGTAAGGTTGCCATCGACACCGGCGAGCAGCCCGCCAATCGAGGAGGTGTAACCGGCGGTGTCGTCGCGCGAGTCGGTCTTGCCCCATGCGCCCAGGGCTTTGAGCCAGACGTTATCTTGTGCGGCAGTGTTGCCATCGGTGCCAAACACGCTGGCGCCCAGGCGCTCACCCACCGCATCGCGGACCTGGCGGCTGTCGTTGATCAGCATGCTGCCGATGGCCGGGTAAATTTCGCCGGACAATTGCTGGAAGCTGTCGCGTGCGGAGGCGGCGCTCTGGGTAAGCAGCAGGTTTTCGTACACCGCGTTACCGGCGCCGAGTTGTTCGGCGGCAGTCGCCACGGCAGCCTGATTAGGAGTTTGCGCCACGCTGTTGAAAGCGGCGGTTTGCTCGACGTTCAGTGCCACGCCGGTGGCTGAGTAGTCGAGTCGGCCACCGAGGAAGGCGTAGTTGGAAGAGACGCTGCCAAACTGGCCGTTGATACCGTTGATACCGTTGGCAGCTTGCAGCACGTTGTACTGGCGACCTACCACGCTTTGGATCGGTGCAGAACTCAAGGCCACTGGCGTTGTATTCTCCAGAGCCAGCGTCATGTTCGCGCCTGACACGGTAGCGCTGCCAGTGGCGACGATGCGGTCACTGGCGGTCGGTGAAAGCTCCACGGCGTAGGTCGAACCCGGCTCGAGGGTCACATCACCATTGACCTGCAATGTACCGATGGAATTGCCCGGCGCGACGATACCGCCGTTGCGCGCTGTCAGCCCGCCGATCTGGCCATTGCCGCCCAGTGTGCCGCCGGCATTGACCTGCACGGCTGACACCAGCGACCCATTGACCGACAGCACGCCGCCATTGACCAGCGTGTCACCGCGATAGGTGTTGGCGCCGTCGAGAATCAGGCGGCCTGCGCCGGATTTGATCAGGCTGCCCTGATACTGGCGTTGCGCAGCAGCAGCGGCGCGAGCGGTGCCGGTGGCGTAATCGGCCTGATCCTGCTGGCTGGCGGTGCTGGCAACGCCGTTCTGCCAGCCTTTGCTGATCAGGGTTTGCTGCCAGGTGGCCTGCTCGGCGCTGTCCTCGGCCTGACGCTGGATCAGCGCCTGATCGGAAATATCGTTGCTCCACACATCAGTCAAACCTGCGCCCAGATTGGCATCGAAGGTGCCGAGCAATTGGCCGGGACCGCGCATCGCCCGCTCCAGGTTTGCCACACCCCAGCCGACGCTGTTGGTCGGTGCCTGGGTGATCGAACCGTCGAGCTGGGTGGCGGTGGTCAACAGCACTTGCAGCGCCTGCTCGTTGTTCATGTACGGGAAGCGCTCCATCACCAGCGCCAGCGCGCCAGTGGCATGCGGCGCGGACATGGAAGTGCCGGATTTAATGCCGTAGCCACCGCCCGGCACGGTGCTGTTGACCAGCCGACCGGGCATGGTGATGCACCAGTATTTGGACAGGCCGCACTGGTTGTAGCGTTGACCGTTGCTGCTGTCGAGGCCCGACACGGCCAGCCAGTGGCCTTCGAGGTCCGGCTCGAAAAACGGCAGCGACGCCCGCACGCTGGCATTGGCGTAACCGCTGTTGCCGGCGCTGAACACGTTGATCACACCCTTGCGCGAGACATTCGCCGCTTCGTCCAGCCAGGTGCCGCGGTTGTAGTGCTGAGCGTAGGCAGCGCGCACGCCTGCTTCGGTGGCGTAGGTCACGTCGGCCGGCTGGCTGCCCCAGCTGTTGTTGATGGCGCGCACGCCGGCATCCGCCAAGGCGCCGTACACCGCCTTGAAATACTGCGGGTCGGGGTTGGGGCCGAACAGGAAGCTGTCATTCTGGTTGGTGTTGCCGACGTAGATCTGAGCGTTATACGCCACGCCGTGCATGCCGACGCCATCGCGCGCCGCGCCCATGGTGCCGGTGACGTGCGTGCCGTGGGTGTCGTTGTTCGGGTTGATGGCACCGGTGATGCTGAACGGCGAGCCGTCAACGTAAGTACCGGTAGCGGTGACTGCGTGGTAGCGGGATGGCGTGGCTTCCGGGTGGGACGGGTCGAAACCCGAGTCCAGCGCACCGATCTTGACGCCGGCCCCGGTGATGCCAGCGGCGTAAGCCTGATCAGCCTGGATACGGCCCAGCCCCCAATCGCTCTGGAATTCTGCCGACCGCCAACTGGCCGCGTCACCCGGCTTGCCCTGTTCGACATAGTCAGCATAAGCCGAGCAGCCAAACGTAAAAGACAGCGCACAAAGCGCGCCTGTTGCTACAGGCTTGAACGAATAACGGACAACACCCACGCACTTCGACTTTTGCATCCCTGCACACCTGATACTGGTTGGCTCTTGATTGAGCGATTCCAGAACATAGTCTGCAGTTATGCACTTGGCAACAGATTTATTTCAATTCTGATACAAGTTTAAGTACATAAGGATAATGCATTACTGGATATATAGTTCAGTGATATCCGTTTGAATGTATTGAGTTTTTTTTGATATGGAGGTAATTGAATTGAGTAGTGGCAATTTAATTGCACGCTCTCCACTTTTTCTAGTTTTCCAGCCCATATCTTCAACAACTTCAGTTAAGCGCCTTATTTATTCGGATATACCAATAATTGTCCGACAATAATTGATAATCACCCAAATGGAGTCTGCGTTACGGCAAACAGATGACGCGGAGCGTCATGAACTGCATGCCCACGCGGAGCGATGGGCACGATAGGTGGTGGGGTTGGGTTTTGCGTAAACGCACGCAGCCGCAATACCCCCGACTCTCGTTACCAGGCTGCGCGTGGTAATGCCGCTCAGGACGCTCTGTGTCCAATCCAGAGAGTGCGGAACAGCGCAAGATTCCGGGGTCTGCGATCAGCGTACATGGCCAAATCCAACGCAGATCATCGTTACCACGCTCCGCGTGGTAATGCCGTTCCGGACGCTCTGCGTCCTCTGCGCATGCTTAGCGACTGAACCGCTCGGCCAGGCTGTGCAGGTAATGCGCCATTTCTTCCAGCTCGCTGCTGATCTGCGAGCCTTGCTGCGCCTGGCTGGCACTTTCATCGCAGAGTTGCGCGATGCGGGTGATTTGCTGGCTGATGGTTTCCGCAACGTGGCTCTGTTCTTCAGACGCCGACGCCATCTGCTGGCTCATGCCGGTAATGCGGGTCACCGACTGGCTGATGCCATCCAGCGCCCTCTGCACGGCTTCAACACTGGCGACACTCTCCTGAGAGATCTGCTCGCCCTTGCTGGCGGTCTGTACCGCTCGATCGGCGCCATCGCGCAGCGAGGTGATGATTTGCTGGATCTGCTCGGTCGACGACTGCGTGCGAGACGCCAGTGAGCGCACCTCATCAGCTACCACTGCAAAACCACGTCCCTGTTCACCGGCACGCGCCGCTTCGATGGCCGCGTTGAGCGCCAGTAAATTGGTTTGCTGAGCGATCGAGGTGATCACATCGACCACACTGCCGATCGATTGGGTCGCGTCAGCCAGTTCCCCCACAGCGTTGCCAATGTCGGTCACCGAGGTGGCCATGTGTCGAATCGCCAACAGGCTTTCATCGGCCAGACCACGCCCCTGCTGTGCCAGCTTGTCGGCTTCTTCGGCAGCATGGGCAGTGTTCTGCACGTTGTGGGTGACTTCCTGAATGGTCGCCGCCATCTGATTGATGGCCGTGGCTGACTGATCGGCCTCACTGCGCTGCTGATCCAGCGACTCGGCCTGGCGCAGGGACAATTGCGCTGACCGCCCGGCATGCTGGCGCATGCTTTCCCCGGTATCCGCCAGACGCGTCAGGGCCGTTTGCAGGCGCGCCTCTTCGCTGAGCATGGCCAGGTCGAGCTGCGCCTGCGGGCCGCGATTGTCGCTGTAGGTCAACGCAATCAGTGCGCTGGTGAAGGCCTTGGGGTGTTCTTCAAGGGTTTTGCGGATGCTGCTGCGCTGGCGCACTTCAAGAAAAACGCCCAGCACAACCATCACAATCGGGATCATGATGATCGACGGCAAATCGTCGAGCAGGTAGACACCCACAGCCAGCGCAAGCGCGCAGAGGATCATCGGTAACTGACGAATCAGGTGATAGGTCGCTGAGCTGCTGGCGGAAACTGCCGACTTGCCCGCCCGCAACCGCGCATACAGCGCTTCGGCGCGCCGCACCTGATCGCGGGTCGGCAGCGAGCGCACCGACTCGTACCCGATGATCCGGCCGTTTTCGTACACCGCCGTCACATAAGCGCTGACCCAGTAGTAATCGCCCTGCTTGGAGCGGTTCTTGACCACGCCCATCCACGGCTTGCCCTGCTTGATGGTTTCCCACATATGCGCAAACACCGAGGCTGGCATGTCCGGGTGGCGCACGAGGTTATGCGGCTGCCCGACCAGCTCTTCGCGAGTGAAGCCGCTCAGCGTGACGAAGGCGTCGTTGCAATAAGTAATGTGGCTGTTGAGGTCGGTGGTGGAAATGAGGCGTTCAGAGGCAGGGAAAGTCCGTTCAGTCTGCGTGATAGGCATGTTGACGCGCATTGATAATCGCTCCGTGATGATGCTGATACTCCGGGCAGCTGTTGAAGGTGTAGCACTGCCTTTCAAAGTGACAACCGATCGTCATGATGCACTGTTATCGCCCACACGACTCAGGGATTTAACAGCTAGCGGGAATACGCTGTTCAAGAAACGTCAGGCATGGTGGCGAAATCAAGTGTTTGCGCCACGACGAGGATGCCTGCACCATGCTGCCCTGATCGCGACCCGACCCAAGGCACTCCAATGGCACGCAACGCAGCCTCTGCGCTGAACGCACTGATCAAGACACTGCGCGAGTTATTGAGCCGGGTTGCAGGAGGCACGCCGCAGCGACAGCACCCGGAGCCCGCTGCGCCTGAAGCGCTCCCGCCTGAACCGCAAGTGCCTGTCAAAACCCGCCGTGCCAAACCCGGCAAACAGCCCCGCACACCTGCGCCGCCAACACCCACGGCAAAGCCGGCGGCGCCTGCGTGTCCGCATTGCCGGAAAACCATGGTGATCAAGGTGGCCCGCACCGGCAAGAACGCCGGAGAATTCTGGGGTTGTGTGGCCTATCCGAAATGTCGGGGGATCCGACCGATCTTTCGCTAAACGCCAGACCGGTCGCGCCTCGACAGCGTCGCTCAGGTAATGCTGGCCAGCAGCTCGCGCGCCATGCGCTGATGCTCTTCGTCGGACTCGTCAATGACTTGCTGGAGGATTTCACGGGCCGATTCGAGATCGCCGTCCTCAATCAGCACCTGCGCCTGATTGATCTGGCTGAGGGGCGGTTCTTCCAGATCCAGCAGGTCGAAATCGGCGTCATCGTTCATGAAGCTGTCGAGGAAATCGTCGCTCAGGCCGTCGGCGGCAGAAGGCGCAATGACCTCGACAGGCTCCACGATTTCGGGCTCGGAAAAATCACTGAGGAACTGTTCGTCCGAGAGTTCGAAGACTTCCGGCAGCTGGGTCAGGTCCGATGAAAAACCGGGGTCGACTTCAGCGGGCGCTGGCGCAGCGGCAGGCTTGGCACGCGGCGGCGGGCTGTCGAACGGGTCGACCAGATCCCAGTCGGCGTCCATCGACAGGTCATCCAGGTTCAACTGAAACTCGTCGGTATGCTGTGGATTCAGCGCCGCAGCGGCGCTTTCATCCAGCTGCGCGGCGGGTTTTGGCTCAGGCTCGGGCTGCAGGTAGAGCGCAGGCTCGGGTTCGGATTTGTCGAACGACAATGTGCTGGCCGCCACTGTGACAGCCGGGACGACCGCCGCCAAGGGAGCGACCTCGGCAGCCTTGAGCTGTGGGAAGCGATCACGAATATCCTGAATGGTCTGCGGGTCGACACCATGCTCCAGCGCGGCCTGTTCTTCGCGAACGAAACCGCTGCCATCGCCCTGCTCCGCCAGCAACTCCAGCAGGCGGATGCGAATGTCATCACGCTCGGGCTGGGTTTCCAGGGCGCTGCGCAGAATACCCATCGCCTCGGTGAAGCGTCCGTAGGCAATGTAAATGCTCACGCCATCCAGCGCATCCGGAGCAGAGCCTGGCGAGCGTTGCGCTGGCGACGGTTTGGCCGGTGCCGGTGACGGGGTCTGCACCACGGGTTGCGGCGCCACCGCAGGAACTTCGAACACAGGAAGCATGGCGGCCTGCGCGGGCTTGATCAACGGGTCATCCGGGGTAACGGCGGGCGCTGCTGAGTCCTTGCGCTGCTGACGTCGTTTCGAATAAGCAAACGCCACCAGCAGAAGCACGATCAATACGGCAGCGAGCAGTATCGGCAGGCTCAGGAATGAGTCGTCACCCGATGCAGCAACAGGCTGAGCAGGAGTGGCCGGCGCAGCCGCAGGTGTTGCGGGTGCAGGCGTGGCTGTTGCAGGTGCAGATGGCGTGGCAGCGGATTGCGCGGCGGCCAGATCGCTGCGCAAGGCGATGATCTGTTTGTCCTTGCCGCTCATCTGCTCTTGCAGTTCCTGAGTCTGAGCCTTGAGCGCCTCCAGCGACTGAGCCAATTGCTGGTTTTCGATGGCCGCAGCTGACAACTGCTCGGCGGTACGCTGCAATTCAGCAGGTTTTGGCGACGGCGCAGCAGCGCTTGCGGCAGGCGCTGCGGCGGTTGGCAATACGGCTGCGTCCGGCAGCAACAGGTCCTGACCGACTTTAAGCGCAGAACCGGCGCCTGCGGCAAATACCTGTGGGTTGAGCGAACGAATACCGTCCGCCAGCTGGCTTGCCGACACCTTATTGCCCGGCCCCTGCAAGCGGCTGGCGATACCATTGAGCGTGTCGCCACTGGCGACCGTATAGTGTTTGCCCTGCACGGCCGCCGGTGGCGCGATCGGCATGCGGCTTTCCGAAGCGGAGGTGGCCGAGCGCTGCTGGTTGCGACTGCGCGTGGCGGCCAGACCTTGTGCCGAAGTGGCAGGATCAAGCAACACCGTATACTCGTGCAGCAAATCGCCATTCGGCCGCGCCAACTGGACGAGAAAACTCAAGTAGGGTTCGGTAACCGGCTTGCTGGAAACCACCCGGATCACGCCGCGGTCACCGCGCAGTACCGGCGTGAAGCGCAGGTCATTGAGAAAGAACACACGTTCTATACCCGCCTTGGCGAACGCTTCAGGCGATGCGAGCCGGGCGATCACGTCTTCATTGCTCAGACCGCCGGTTTCCAGCAACTGGATCTCGGCATTCAATGGCTGGTTGAGCGCCGAGTGCAAGGTGATTTCACCCAGGCCCAACGCAGACGCCAGCGTAGAGCAGGTCAGCAACGAGACCGCCAGCACGCCCTTGCCCAACGCCATGCGCGCCCTGCGACCTGCACCTTCGACAGCAGCCAGTGAACTCTTCAGCATGCGAACCCTTATGGAAACCACGGCAGGCTTCTCACGTAATCAGATGGACGTCAGTATCCGTTGAACGATTATGGTTGAGAATGCGCAGCTTCGTCTCAGGATCTTTCCAGATTGGCGAGAATCTGCGAATGCACGCGCATGCTGACGCGCAAATCCTCTTCGCTCACACCCTCGAACAGCTCGATGCGCAAGACATTGGCGATGTTTTCAATTTTTTCGATCAGGGGCAATGCCGTGTCACTGAGCAGGATCTTCTTCGCACGTCGATCCTCGAGCACCGCCTGACGCTGAACCAGGCCCTGTTTTTCAAGACTGTCGAGCAACCGCGCCAAGGTGGGGCCTTCTACGCCTACACTTTGCGCCAGCTCGCGCTGGGTGGGCGGCTCGGTGAAGCGCGCGAGGTGCAGCAGGACCAGCCAGCGAGCCTGAGACAGGCCAAGATCGGCCAGCCTGCGATCTAGCTCGGCACGCCAGCCTCGCGTGAGGTGTCCGAGTTGCATCCCGAAACGATGTTCATCAGTCATTGGCATAAGGAAACTCGTGATTCAAACTAATTATTAGCGAGCTAAGCATGGTCCTTATGTTCAAGCAAGCACGGGACGGTGACGCTCCGCCGCACGCTGTTATACCTCAAACTCCGATTGCAGCGCTGCACGCACGCAATACAGCACGCCCTCAGGCACCCGCCCGGCGAACTGCTCGGCAATCGCCGACACCGGCGGCAGTTCTCCTTCGCCATCGAGAAAGGCGTCCTGCACCTCACCCAGCAGGTCCTCCGGCAAGTCCAGCGCCTGCTCGATGGATAACTGCTGCTTGCCGATGGCCTCGGCCAGCAGGGTGTAGACATTCTTTTCCGAGCACTGCAACTGACCGGCGATCTGCGTCGGGGTCATGCCCGCGCGCGCCAGGCTGATCAGTTCGTGACGCACATCGGCGACCACGCGTGGAGCCTCGGCCTTGCCACTGAGCACTTCAAGAAAGGCTTCGCCATAACGCTCCAGCTTGCGCGCACCGACGCCGCTGACCTTGGCCATCTCGGCCATTGATCCGGGCTTGCTGCGTAGCATTTCCAGCAGGGTCGAGTCCGGAAAAATAACGTAAGGCGGGACGCCGTGCTCTTCAGCCAGCTTGCGGCGCAAGGCACGCAGGGCTTCCCACTGCTCGCGCTCTTCGCCACGCACCAGTTGACTGGCCGGGCTGCCGGAGCTGCTTCGCGACGTGGTTTGTGGTTTGAGGTCCTTGCGCAGTTCCAAAGAAACTTCGCCACGTAGCAGAGGGCGGCACGTCTCGCTGAGGCGCAGGCCGCCATAGCCTTCAAGGTCGATGTCCGCCAGACCACGCGCAACCAGCTGGCGGAACAGCGAGCGCCACTCGGCCTCGGTGCGCGCCTTGCCCACCCCGAATACCGACAGGTGCTGATGGCCGAAGCTCTCTACCTTGTCGTTGGACTTGCCGAGCAGCACGTCGACCAGATGACCGACGCCATAACGCTGGCCGGTCCGGTAGATGGCCGACAGCGCCTGACGCGCAGGTTCGGTGGCATCCCAGGTCTGCACGCCATCGACGCAGTTGTCGCAATGGCCGCACGGGTTGGGCATGTCTTCGTCGAAATAGGCCAGCAGGGTCTGTCGACGGCAACGGGTTTCTTCGCACAGGGCCAGCATGGCATCGAGCTTGTGCTGCTCCAGCCGCTTGTGACGTTCGTCGCCTTCGGAGTTCTGCAGCATCTGCTTGAGCATCAGCACGTCTTGCAGACCGTAGGCCATCCAGGCATCGGCGGGCAGACCGTCACGCCCTGCCCGGCCGGTTTCCTGGTAATAAGCCTCAAGCGATTTGGGCAGGTCCATGTGCGCCACGAAGCGCACGTTGGGCTTGTCGATGCCCATGCCGAACGCGATGGTGGCGACCATGATCAGCCCTTCCTCGTTGAGAAAGCGCTTCTGGTTGGCCGCTCGGGTTTCGGACGGCAGACCAGCGTGATAAGGCAAAGCAGGGTAGCCGTTTTCACTGAGGAAGACGGCGACCTCATCGACTTTCTTGCGCGACAGGCAATAGACGATACCGGCATCGCTGCGGCGCTCGGAAAGGAAGGCCAGCAACTGTTTGCGCGGCTGTTCCTTGGGCACGATGCGATAGAAGATGTTGGGCCGGTCGAAGCTGGACAGAAAGCGCTCGGCGTTCTGCAGGTGCAGACGCGTGACGATTTCCTCCCGGGTGCGCTTGTCGGCGGTGGCGGTCAGCGCGATGCGCGGTACATCCGGAAACAGCTCGGCCAGTTGCCCCAGTTGCAGGTACTCAGGGCGGAAGTCATGGCCCCATTGCGACACGCAGTGCGCTTCGTCGATGGCAAACAGGGCGATCTTGAGGTTTTGCAGGAATGACAGCATGCGTGGCTGGACCAGACGCTCCGGGGCGAGGTACAGCATTTTGACTTCGCCCAGACGAATGCGATTGGCCAGGTCACGCTGCTGCTCGGCGCTGAGGGTCGAGTTGAGTGCAGCGGCCGACACGCCCAGTTCATCCAGCGTCGCAACCTGGTCGTCCATCAGCGCGATGAGCGGCGACACAACCACGCACAGCCCGTCACGCAACAGCCCCGGCACCTGAAAACACAGGGACTTGCCGCCACCGGTGGGCATCAGCACCAGCGCATCACCACCGCTGGCTACACGCTCAATAATGGCACCCTGGCGACCACGAAAGCTGTCGTAACCGAAGATGTCTTTAAGTACGCGTTGTGCCTGCTCAAGCATAAAAAACCCCGGAATATCCTGCTGCACTGCAAAACGGAGGAGTATACCCGAGCGCTCGGGAGCAATGGATGACTGGGACATGAGCGGTCGAAATTAACTGCAATTGGCCTGCGCGCTGGCGCCACGGACGCTCAGGGCCTAGAATCCAGCATCGTTTATTTTCAAGGTAGCGCTTCCATGTCCTTCGCTGAGCAATTAACCCGCCTGCAAGTCTTCCTCGATGCAGATGAACTGCACGAAGAAGCACTGGACTACGTGGCCGCGCATGGCTACCTGACCGCCTTGTCCATCTGCGCTGAAGAGGTGCCGGAGCGCGAGTGGATCGACGCACTGTTCTCCGAGCCGCCGCAGTACTCCAGCGAAGCGCAACAGACAGAAGTCGAAGCGACGCTGATTGCCCTCAAGGCTCACATTGCCCGCCAATTGGCCTCGGACGAAGAGTTCGAGCTGCCGTGCGATCTGGACCTTGGCGACGACCCGGATGATTCCGATCTGCGCGGCTGGTGCATCGGCTTCATGGAAGGCGTGTTCCTGCGTGAAAACGCATGGTTCGAAAGTGCTGAGGAAGAAGTCAGCGAAATGCTCCTGCCGATCATGGTCGGTTCGGGTCTGTTCGACGAGCAGCCGGAGTTCGCCGACATCGCCCAGGACGCCAACCTGATGGACGACATGATCGTGCAGATCCCCGAAGCGCTGACCGCCCTGTACCTGCTCTGCCAGGCACCCGACGAAAAGCCGGCGATCCTCAAGCCCCGCCATCACTGAGTCGGCGCCTATGGCGCAAGGCTCACCGCGCACCAGCCGTCACAGAGCGGTGCGCTATCTGCTTGTAGCGGTAGGCTGGCTGAGCGTGGTACTGGGCGTCGTCGGTATTTTCCTGCCGGTGCTGCCCACCACGCCCTTTCTGCTGCTGGCCGCTGCCTGCTTCGCGCGCAGCTCTCCGCGCTTCTACGACTGGCTGGTCAACCACCCGCAGCTCGGTCCGTGGATTCGTGATTACCTCGAAGGCAACGGTATCCCGCTCAAGGGCAAGGTGTACGCCATCGGTCTGATGTGGCTCAGCATCAGCCTGTCCTGCTACCTGGTTCCATCACTCTGGGCACGAGTCTTTATGCTGACCAGCGCAGTGCTGGTGACGATCTATATCCTCAGGCAGAAGACGCGAGCACCGGGCAGTTGCAAGAGGTAGCGCCGAGCAAAGCCGACGCCACCGCAACACTCGGACCATCACCTCTTCTTGTCCTTGTCGAACGCCGCTTCCAGCGCTTCGTTGAGGGTGCGCAACACCTTGACCCTGGCCCAGCGCTTGTCGTTGGCCTCAATCAATGTCCACGGCGCGATTTCGGTGCTGGTGCGATCCACCATGTCGCCGACTGCCTGGCGGTAGTCAGGCCATTTCTTGCGGTTGCGCCAGTCGTCCTCGGTGATCTTGTAGCGCTTGAAAGGGATCTTTTCGCGCTCCTTGAAGCGTTCCAGCTGGGTCTGCTGATCGATGGCCAACCAGAACTTGACCACCACAACGCCTGCATCGGTGAGCTGCTCTTCGAAGTCATTGATTTCCGAGTAGGCGCGCTTCCAGTCCGACTCGCTGCAAAAGCCCTCGACCCGCTCGACCAGCACACGGCCGTACCATGAACGGTCGAAAATAGTGAATTTGCCGCGCGCCGGTATCTGCCGCCAGAAACGCCACAGATACGGTTGCGCGCGCTCGTCCTGGGTCGGCGCGGCGATCGGTACGATGGCGTATTGGCGCGGGTCCAGTGCCGCCGCAACGCGACGGATCGCACCGCCCTTGCCTGCCGCATCGTTGCCTTCGAACACTGCCAGCAGCGCGTGGCTTTTCATGCGCTTGTCGCGCATGTTGCCGGACAGCCGCGCCTGCTCGGCAATCAACTGCTGCTGATAGTCGTCCTTGCTCAGGTTCAGGCTCAGGTCGAGGCTGTCGAGCAGCGTCAGCTCGTTACTGTGAATCGCCAGCGGCCCGACCGTCAGCGCAGCGGTCTCGGGCTCGGCCTTGTTCAGCGCGGCCTGCATGCCTTCCAGCAACAGGCGGCCGACGGTCAGGCTACGGTAGTTGGCGTCCACACCCTCGATCACATGCCAAGGGGCGTATTCGCGGCTGGTGCGACGCAGGACCCGTTCGCCGAAGCGCACGAACTTGTCGTAGGTCTTGGACTGCTGCCAGTCCAGCGGGCTGATGCGCCAGCTGTGCAGCGGATCATCCTTGAGGGTCTTGAGGCGCAGCTTCATCTGTTTTTTGGACAGGTGAAACCAGAACTTGAAGATCAGCGCGCCTTCATCGCAGAGCATCTTTTCCAATCGCTCGGCACCGCTGATGGCCTGATCGAGTACCGCGTCCTTGAAGCGACCGTGAACCCGGTCCTGGAGCATCTGGCTGTACCAGTTGCCGAAGAAAATACCCATGCGTCCCTTGGCCGGCAATTGCCGCCAGTAACGCCAGACGGGCGGGTGAGCGAGTTCTTCGTCGGTCTGCTGATCGAAGGTGCGCACCTCGATCAGGCGCGGGTCCATCCATTCACTGAGCAGTTTGACGGTCTCGCCCTTGCCTGCGCCCTCTATGCCGTTGATCAATACGATGATCTGTCGACCGGCCTGCTCGTGCAGGTCTATCTGAGCTTCCAGCAAGGCTTCGCGCAACTCGGGCAAAGCAGCTTCGTAGGTCTCGTCGTCAATGGCATGACCGATTTCAGCGGATTCAAACATGCACAACTCCTGATTGATGTTGGCTCAGAGAACGCCTGATGGAGATTGTGACCATTGATTGCAGGCATCGGTCAATCCGCACGTCCTTGATAGCACTTTTCTCTGCGCAGACGGCTAAAATGCCGCCACTGCCTCTGCCGAGCCCGACATGACCATTACCCGCCACGCCCAGATCGACTGGGACGAACACGGCAACCCGCGTTCCCGCGAATTTTCCGACGTGTACTTTTCCACCGAGTCCGGTCTGGACGAGACGCGCCACGTGTTTCTGGTGCAGAACGACCTGCGCCGACGCTTCACCGAATTGCCGGACGACGGCAGGCTGATCATTGGTGAAACCGGCTTCGGCACCGGGCTGAATTTCCTCTGTGCCTGGCAGTTGTTCGACGAGTGCGCGCCCGCCAATGCGCGCCTGCAGTTCGTCAGCGTCGAGAAATACCCGCTGAGCCGCGCCGACCTGCAGCGTGCCCTGGCGTTGTGGCCAGAGCTGTCGCCGTTCGCGGGTCAATTGCTCGATCAATATGTGGCTGTGCACGAAGGCTTTCAGCGTCTGGTGTTCGCTGGCGGCCGTGTAACCCTGACGCTGCTGATTGGCGATGCGCTGCAGATGCTGCCGCAACTGGACGGGCAGATGGACGCCTGGTTTCTCGACGGTTTTGCGCCAGCGAAAAACCCGGAAATGTGGACCCCCGAGCTGTTTGCCGAACTGGCGCGCCTGTCCACATTGAGCACCACGATTGGCACCTTCACCAGCACCGGCTGGGTGCGCCGCTCGCTGAATGCGGCAGGTTTCAAGATGAAGCGCGTGCCGGGCATCGGCCATAAATGGGAAGTGCTGCGCGGCACTTTTATCGCCTGGCCAGAGGACGTGGCGCACCCGCCTGCCTCCAAGCCCTGGTTCGCCCGCCCCGCGCCGATTGGCGGCGAGCGCAAAGCGCTGGTGATTGGCGCGGGGCTGGCCGGCTGCGCCACCGCGCAGAGTCTGGCGCAACGCGGTTGGCAGGTCAGCCTGCTGGAGCGCCACGCCGCACCGGCACTGGAAGCATCCGGCAACCCGCAGGGCGTGCTGTACCTGAAACTGTCGGCGCACGGTACAGCGCTGTCACAGTTGATCCTCAGTGGTTTCGGTCATACGCGAAGGCTGCTTGAACGCTTGCAGCGCGGCGTCGACTGGGACGCTTGCGGGGTGCTGCAACTGACCTTCGATGACAAGGAAGCGCTGCGTCAGAAACAGCTGGCCGATGCCTTCCCCGAATCACTCCTGCACCTGCTGGACCAGCCTGCGGCCGAAGCGCAGAGCGGCGTTGCGCTGAACAGTGGCGGGCTGTTTTACCCCGAAGGCGGCTGGGTTCATCCGCCTGCGCTGTGTCACGCACAGGCCGCGCACGCCAATATCCGTCTGATCGCTCATCAGCAGGCATTGGAGCTGAGACGCGTCGATGATCAGTGGCAGGTCTGGAGTGACGAACAGTTGATCGACAGTGCTCCGGTCGTGGTGCTGGCCGGGGCAGCTGATATCCAGCAGTTTTCGCAGAGTGCCGACTTACCGCTCAAACGCATCCGCGGACAGATCACCCGTTTGCCGCAGACTCAGGCCAGCACGGCATTGCGCAGCGTGGTGTGCGCCGAGGGTTATGTGGCTCCGGCGCGTCTGAGCGAACATACGCTGGGGGCCAGTTTCGATTTCAACAGCACTGACCTGACGCCGAACCTGGCCGATCATCTGGACAATCTGGGGCTGTTGCGGGAGATCTCGGAAGACCTCAGTTCGCGCCTTGGGGCCGCCGAATTGGCGCACGAGCAATTGCAGGGGCGCGCGGCGTTTCGCTGCACCAGCCCGGATTACCTGCCCATCGTCGGCCCACTGGCCGACCGCAAGGCGTTCATGCAGACCTATGCCGCGCTGGGCAAGGACGCACGTCAGGTGCCGGACATCGCCTGCCCGTGGCTGGACGGCCTGTACGTCAACAGCGGCCACGGTTCGCGCGGGCTGATCACCGCGCCGCTGTGTGGCGAACTGATCGCCGCCTGGCTCGACAACGAACCACTGCCTTTGCCACGCAGCGTGGCCGAGGCCTGTCACCCCAACCGCTTTGCCCTGCGCGGGTTGATTCGCGGCGGCGGGAAGTAGCTTTATGATTGTCGTTCGGGAATGCTGGTCGCGACGCTCTGCGTAGCAAAGAGGACGCAGAGCGTCCTGAACGGCATGACGACGCGGAGCGTCGCACGATAGCTGATATCTGGTCGCGACGCGCTTGCGCTCAGGCGCTACTCTTTGAACTCAGTCAAGCATATAGAGCCGCTCATGCTGCAAGTGCGAAACGTATTCAAGCGCTACACCACGGCACAGGGACCGCTGGATGTCTTGCGTGGTGTCGATCTGCATCTGGCACAGGGCGAAAGCCTGGCGTTGATGGGTGAGTCCGGCAGTGGCAAGAGCACCTTGCTGCATTTGGTGGCGGGCATGGATCAGGTCGACGATGGCAGCATCGAGGTTGCAGGCCAGCGTCTGGACCTGATGAACGAAAGCCAACTGGCCAACTGGCGGCGTACCGAGATCGGTCTGGTGTTTCAGCAGTTCAACCTGATCGGCAGCCTGAAGATAGCCGACAACCTGGCGTTTCAGGCACGACTGGCCGGGCGCGTAGATGCAGCCTGGCAGGCGCATTTGATCGAGCGCCTGGGTCTGGCCGCACTGCTGGATCGCTACCCCGAACAGCTCTCCGGCGGACAGCAGCAACGAGTGGCAATAGGCCGCGCGCTCGCCTCTCGACCCGGCCTGCTGCTGGCTGACGAACCCACCGGCAATCTCGACGAAGCCACCAGCGACGAGGTGCTGCAACTGCTGCTGGATATTCTCGCCGACAGCCCCACCAGCCTGCTGATGGTCACCCACAGCCCGCGCGTCGCGCAGCGCCTGTCGCGTAAAGTGGTACTGCATATGGGGCGCCTGGCTGACGAAGGCGAACGCTGATGCGGGTTTTCTATTGGACGCTGCGCGCCCTGCTGAGCCATTGGCGCCGTCATCCGGTGCAGTTTTTCAGTGTGCTGACCGGCTTGTGGCTGGCCACCGCGCTGCTTACCGGTGTGCAGGCGCTCAATAGCCAGGCGCGGGAAAGCTACCAGCGCGCCAGCCAGCTGATTGGCGGCGAGCCGCAGACCCGTATCGCCGCCAGCAGCGGCGGGCTGTTCCCGCAGGCATTGTTTATCGAGTTGCGCCGCGAAGGCTGGCCCGTATCGCCCATGCTGCAAGGCCGTATCGTGCTTCAAGGGCGCGAAGACCGTCGCCTGCAACTGATGGGTATCGAGCCGGTGACCTTGCCGACCGGCTCGGCACTGGCCGGGCAGACGCTGAACGCCGAACAGGTCGTGGACTTCCTCACGCCGCCGGGCATGACCTGGATTGCACCGCAGACCCTGCAAGCGCTGGGGCTCGAAGAAGGCCAGCAGCCGTTGACCGAAACCGGTGTTCCGCTGCCCCCCTTGCACGCCAAACCCGACATGGCGCCCGGCGTTTTGCTGACTGACATAGGCTTTGCGCAACCGTTGTTGGGCCAGCCAGGGCAGTTGTCCGGAATGCTGCTGGCCAAGGATTTTGCCCGGCAGAACCCTGCGCTGCCGGCAGCCCTGAATGACCTGCTGGTGATCAAGAAAAGCGGCGAAGAAAACAATCTGGAGCGTCTCACCGAAAGCTTCCACCTCAATCTGAATGCGCTCGGGGTGCTGTCCTTCATCGTCGGCCTGTTCATTGTCCACGCGGCCATTGGCCTGGCACTCGAACAGCGCCGTGGGCTGTTGCGTAACTTGCGTGCCTGTGGCGTCAGCGCACGCCTGTTGATAGCTGCGCTGGGAGTAGAGCTGGGCGCACTGGCCCTGTTGGGCGGTATTTTTGGCGTGGTCAGCGGCTACTTGCTGGCCAGCCTGTTATTGCCGGATGTCGCGGCCAGCCTGCGCGGCTTGTACGGCGCGGAGGTCGCCGGCCAGTTGAACCTCAGTCTGTGGTGGTGGCTGAGCGGTATCGGCCTGAGTCTGCTTGGCGCGTTGCTGGCCGGTGCCAACAGTCTGTTGCGGGCTGCGCGCCTGCCGTTGCTGGCGCTGGCCGATGCACAGGCATGGCAGCAAGCCCATGCACGCTGGTTGCGGCGTCAGGCGTGGGTGGCGGTGCTGGGCGTTGTGGTTGGCGTGAGCGCGCTGTCGTTCGGCACCAGTCTGATGCTGGGGTTTGTGATGATGTCCGCCCTGCTGCTCAGTGCCGCACTGGCCCTGCCGGTTTTACTGGACGCCATGCTTGGCGGTCTGTTGAAGCGCAGTCGCTCGGTGCTTGGGCAATGGTTTCTGGCGGATTGCCGTCAACAGTTGCCCGCCCTGAGTCTGGCGCTGATGGCCCTGTTGCTGGCGATGGCCGCGAACATCGGCGCAGGCAGCATGACGTCGGGTTTTCGTCAGACGTTCAACAGTTGGCTGGAGCAACGCCTGACCGCCGAACTGTATGTCAGCCCGCAGAATCCGGAGCAGGCCGAGCCGCTGAACACCTGGCTGAGCCAGCAACAGGATATCCGCGCCGTGCTGCCCAACTGGCAAGTGCCGGTGCAAGTCCAGGGCTGGCCAGCGGACCTGTTTGGCGTGATCGATCACGACACCTATCGCCAGCACTGGGCGTTGCTGGAATCCGTCGCCGGTGATCCGTGGAATCTGTTGCGCGATGAAGACACAGTCATGCTCAGCGAACAATTGGCCCGCCGCCTTCAACTGGGGCTGGAAGATACGCTGAATATCCCGGTGCCCACTGGCAAGTGGACCCCACGCATCGTCGGGATCTATGCCGACTATGGCAACCCCAAAGGCCATCTGCTGGTCAATGCCCGGCACCTGCTCGCCCACTGGCCGCAATCGATGCCGGTGCGTTTCAACCTGAGGGTCGATCAGGCGACAATCCCGTCGCTGGTCACCCGGCTGCAAGCGCGTTTCAAGCTGGACGACAATCACATCATCGATCAAAGCCAGCTCAAGGGCTGGTCGAGCCAGGTCTTTGAACGTACGTTTGCCGCCACTGCCGCACTCAACAGCCTGACACTGGGCGTGGCGGGCGTGGCGCTGTTCATCAGCCTGCTGACCCAGAGCCAGAGCCGCCTCGGGCAGCTCGCCCCGTTGTGGGCGCTGGGCGTCACGCGACGGCAACTGATGCTGCTCAACCTGGGGCAGACCTGGCTGCTGGCGGTCCTGACACTGGTGCTCGCGCTGCCACTGGGGCTGCTGCTGGCCTGGTGCCTGGATGCGGTGATCAACGTTCGCGCCTTTGGCTGGCGCCTGCCGCTGCAGGTGTTCCCGCTGCAACTGCTTCAATTGATGGCGCTGGCGATGCTGGCGACTTTGCTGGCCTCGGCCTGGCCGTTGCTGAGGCTGTACCGTAGTCGTCCAGCGGATCTAATCAGGACATTCGCCAATGAACAGTAAATGGCTGGTGCAGCTGGTCATCGCAGCGCTACTCACCGCCTGCGACGACAAACCGCAGCCTGAAAGCGGTTTCGCCGGTCTGGGCAATACGGCCGACAGCTATGCGCAGGTGACACCCGGCAAGGTCTTTTCATTCCCGCAGGACCACGGCCAGCACCCCGGCTTTCGTATCGAGTGGTGGTACATCACCGCCACCCTCAAGGATGACGCGGGCCAGCAGTTCGGCGTGCAGTGGACGTTGTTTCGCAATGCCCTGCGCCCCGGCCAACAGACCGGCAGCGGCTGGAATGACGGCACGATCTGGCTGGGCCATGCGGCGGCGACTTCAAGCAGCGGCCATTATGTGGCGGAGCGTTATGCGCGCGGCGGTATCGGTCAGGCCGACGTGACACTGGCCCCCTTCTCGGCGCGGATTGATGACTGGGCCTTTACCAGCAATGTCCGCAGCGGTGATCCGCTGACTGCCATGCAACTGAAGGCCAGCGGCAAGGACTTTCGCTACGACCTGAACCTGACATCCAGCAAACCGCTGGTGCTGCAGGGTGAACAGGGCTACAGCCAGAAATCGGAGGCGGGCCAGGCGTCGTACTACTACAGCCAGCCCTTCTTCGACGCCAAAGGCAGCGTGGAAATACAAGGCAAGTCCTATCAGGTCACCGGCCACGCCTGGCTGGACCGGGAATGGAGCAGCCAGCCACTGACCGCCAACCAGAGCGGCTGGGACTGGTTTTCGCTGCAACTTGCAGATGGCGATCGCCTGATGCTCTATCGCATCCGCCACAAGAACGGCGCCCCCTACCTGACCGGTAACTGGATAAGCGCCGACGGCACTACCCGGATGCTGCACGCCAACGAGATCAGCCTGGAGCCATTAAAGGAAACCGTGATCGGCGAGCATAAAGTGCCCACCCGCTGGAGAGTCAGGGTCCCGGACCGAAACCTGGACATCACCACCGATGCGCTGAATCCGGCCGCCTGGATGGGCGTGAGTATTCCCTACTGGGAGGGGCCGGTGAGGTTCAGCGGGAGTCAGGAAGGCGTTGGGTATCTGGAGATGACCGGGTATTGAGCACTCCGATTAGCCGTCATGCCCGGCCCAGTTTTTCCAGCGCCGCGTCGGCCAGGAAGGTGGAACGACTCTTGATGCTGTGATCCCGTACATAGCGATCGATCTGCTTGATCACGAAACCAGGCAGTGTGACGTTGACCTTCTCCGTCTTACCAAGATAAGGCGTTACGTCAATCTCGATCATGCCCCAGCCCATTCCGGCGAAATCGGCATTCCTGGCGTGCTCGGCAACAGTGCCGGCCTTGGGTATGGTTCCACCACCAGCTGCTATTTCCTGAAGCATGATATGAGCAATCTCCACCGCCGCGGCGTGGGCTTCCTCGAACGTATCCCCTGCGGTTACGGCACCTGGGATATCGGGAATCTGGATACCAAACGCCGTGGTTTCGCTTCCCCATTCTATGCACATTGGATATTTCATTTTTTTCTCCAAAAGGGTATCAGGGCAAAACTGGACTAAACCAGCCCGGCAAGCTTTTTGATGGCCCGCACCGTTCCGAATGGCAAGTCTTTCTTGGGATGCGGTACGGGGACTGTCTGAAGTTTTTCAGGATGCTTGAAAATATGGTGACTGCCTGAAACACGATCCAGAATCCATCCATCTGCTTCAAGCTCCTTTATCAATTGCCTGCTCTGCACCCCCACCTCCAGTCATTCGACTTAAAAAATATAACCCTGGGCGCATGTTAAGACAATACAAAAAAGGCACCCAGAGTTATCTTTTTTATTCCTTCACAACTTATTTCGCGAAGACTAGCCTGTGGTTGCCTGGCTCGACGAGGGAGCCAGCCAATGCAGCCAAACCAGCTGAAAACAAACGCTTATAACTTTTTGATCTAAAACTACCATGCCCTCACTGGGTCAGTTTCTGGGTGACTGCACTTTCTCAGTCACCTCCCCAACGGAAACCCGGTAAGGACTTATGTGCGGATTAGCAGGTGAATTACGTTTCGACCATCAACCAGCGGACCTAGCCGCTGTTGAACGCATTACCCATGAGCTGGCGCCTCGCGGCCCGGATGCGTGGGGGTTTCATAGTCAGGGGCCAGTTGCCCTTGGTCATCGTCGCCTGAAAATCATGGACCTGTCGGATGGCTCGGCGCAGCCGATGATCGACAGCAATCTGGGCCTGTCCATGGCCTTCAACGGCGCGATCTACAACTTCCCTGAATTGCGTGCCGAGTTGGAAAGCCTTGGCTATCAGTTCCATTCCGGCGGTGACACCGAAGTGTTGCTCAAGGGCTATCACGCCTGGGGCGCAGACATGCTGCCCAAGCTCAATGGCATGTTCGCCTTTGCCATCTGGGAACGTGACAGCAAGAATCTGTTCATCGCCCGTGACCGCCTCGGCGTCAAGCCCTTGTATCTGTCGAAAACCGACAAGCGCCTGCGTTTCGCGTCCTCGCTGCCTGCCCTGCTCAAGGGTGGTGACATCAGCGGGATGCTTGATCCGGTGGCGCTCAACCATTACCTCAACTTCCACGCGGTGGTGCCTGCGCCGCGCACCTTGCTGGCCGGCGTCGAAAAACTTCCGCCAGCCAGCTGGATGCGTATCGACGCCAGCGGCAAGGTCGAACAGAAAGTCTGGTGGACCCTGCCCTACGGCCCGCACGAAGACGAGAAAAATCTCACCCTCGAAGACTGGCGCGACCGCGTACTGGACAGTACGCGTGAAGCGGTAGCGATCCGTCAGCGTGCTGCCGTGGACGTCGGTGTTCTGCTGTCCGGCGGCGTCGACTCGAGCATGCTGGTAGGTCTGCTGCGCGAAGTGGGTGTCGAGGACCTGTCGACCTTCTCTATCGGTTTCCAGGATGCCGGCGGCGAGCGTGGCGACGAATTTCAGTATTCCGACCTGATCGCCAAGCACTACGGCACGCGCCATCACCAGCTGCGTATCCAGGAACGTGAGATCATCGAGCAGTTGCCTGCGGCGTTCCGCGCCATGAGCGAACCGATGGTCAGCCACGACTGCATCGCCTTCTATCTGCTGTCACGTGAAGTGTCGAAACACTGCAAGGTGGTACAGAGCGGTCAGGGCGCTGATGAACTGTTCGCCGGTTACCACTGGTACCCGCAAGTCGACGGCGCGAGCGATCCGGTGGCGGCCTACCGCGACGCATTCGTCGACCGCAGCTACGCGGAATACGCCGAGACTGTGCAGCCGAAGTGGCGCACTGCCAATGACGCCGCCGGTGATTTCGTTCGCGATCACTTTGCCCAGCCAGGCGCCAGCGCCGCCGTCGACAAGGCCTTGCGCCTGGACAGCACGGTGATGCTGGTCGATGACCCGGTCAAACGTGTCGACAACATGACCATGGCCTGGGGCTTGGAAGCGCGCACGCCGTTCCTTGACTATCGTCTGGTCGAACTGTCGGCTCGCATCCCCGGCAAATTCAAGTTGCCCGACGGTGGCAAACAGGTGCTGAAAGAAGCTGCGCGCATGGTCATTCCTTCGGAAGTGATCGACCGCAAAAAAGGCTACTTCCCGGTGCCTGGCCTCAAACACTTGCAGGGCGACACGCTTAGCTGGGTGCGCGAGTTGCTGACCGACTCCAGTCAGGACCGCGGCCTGTTCAACCCTGCCATGGTCGACAAGCTGCTGACCAACCCCGAGGGCCAGCTCACGCCATTGCGCGGCTCCAAGCTGTGGCAACTGGCAGCGCTGAACCTGTGGCTCAGCGAACAGGGACTGTGATCGATGAAACAGAACGCGACGACTTATAGCCAGCGCCTGTTGCGCGGCCAGTCGCCCTCGTACGAACGTCTGCAGGCACGACTCGCCGAAGACGGCAGCCAGATAGATGCAGACCCTCTGGCGCTGCATTGTGGCTGGGGACGCTTGCTGATCGGTCATACCTACCCTGATCCGGCCGCGCTGGCTCAGGACCTGCTCAACGAAAAACCCGGCGAGCGCGACATCGCCCTGTACGTGGCAGCGCCGCAACAGGTGTTGGCGCAGTCTCCGCAGCAGTTGTTTCTCGACCCGTCGGACACGTTGCGCCTGTGGTTCAGCGATTACCGCCCGGCGCACCGTGTGTTTCGCGGCTACCGCATACGTCGTGCGCACAATGAAAGTGACTGGCAGGCCATCAACAACCTGTATCTGGCGCGCGGCATGCTGCCCATCGACCCCGAGCTGCTGACCCCACGCCACGAAGGTGGCCCGGTGTATTGGGTGGCCGAGGATGAGGGCAGCAAAACGATCATCGGCAGCGTCATGGGCCTCAATCATCAAAAGGCCTTCAATGACCCGGAAAAAGGCAGCAGCCTCTGGTGCCTGGCCGTCGACCCGCAATGCACGCGTCCGGGCGTGGGCGAAGTACTGGTCCGGCACCTGATCGAGCATTTCATGAGTCGCGGCCTCAGCTACCTCGACCTGTCGGTGCTGCATGACAACGATCAGGCCAAGGCGCTGTACGCCAAATTGAATTTCCGCAACCTGCCGACCTTCGCCATCAAGCGCAAAAACGGCATTAACGAGTCATTGTTTCTCGGCCCTGGCCCGCAGGCGGACTTCAATCCGTACGCGCGGATCATTGTCGAGGAAGCCCACCGGCGCGGCATTGACGTGCAGGTGGATGATGCGGATGCCGGGCTGTTCACTCTCAGCTACGGCGGTCGTCGCATCCGCTGCCGCGAGTCGTTGAGTGATCTGACCAGCGCGGTGAGCATGACCCTGTGTCAGGACAAGAGCCTGACACATCGTGCCCTGAAGGCCGCCGGCCTGCGCTTGCCCGAACAGCAAAGGGCGGGCAACGCAGACGATAATCTGGCGTTTCTCGAAGCGCACGGGCAAATCGTGGTCAAGCCGCTGGACGGAGAACAGGGCCAGGGCGTGGCGGTTGATCTGCGCACTATCGAGGACGTGCAAGCCGCCATCGAACAGGCTCGTCAGTTCGATACTCGCGTGATCCTGGAAAGCTTTCACGAAGGCCTGGACTTGCGCATCGTGGTGATCGGCTTTCAGGTCGTGGCTGCTGCGATACGCCGTCCGGCTGAAATCATTGGTGATGGTCGCCACACCATCAAACAGTTGATCGAAGCCCAGAGCCGACGCCGCGCCGCGGCAACGGATGGCGAAAGCCGCATTCCGATGGATCAGGAAACCGAGCGCACGGTGCGCGAGGCCGGTTTTGACTACGCCGATATTCTGCCGATGGATCAGCGCCTAGCCGTGCGCCGTGCCGCCAATCTGCACACTGGCGGCTGCCTGGAAGATGTCACGGCCATTCTGCACCCGGTGCTCAGCGACGCAGCAGTACGTGCTGCACGGGCGCTGGATATCCCGGTCGTCGGTCTGGACCTGATGGTGCCGGCCGCCGATCAGCCTGAATATGTGTTCATCGAAGCCAATGAACGCGTAGGCCTTGCCAATCACGAACCACAACCCACCGCCGAACGTTTCGTCGATCTGTTGTTTCCGCACAGCCTGCCTGTGCATATCTGATCGCAGCTGCGGGCACGGCTGCAAATGGCGCATCAGCCTTTGCAGCCCGTGGCTTGCAACTGTTCCATGAGGAGCATCCATGACCCCTGCAAATATCCCCGATCCGGATCTGAAATACCTGCAGAAAGTTCTGTTGGAAATGCTCGCGATCCCAAGCCCTACCGGCTTTACCGACACTATTGTGCGTTACGTGGCCGAGCGCCTCGAAGAACTCGGCATCCCGTTCGAACTGACCCGCCGCGGCACGATTCGCGCCACGCTGAAGGGCAAGCAGAACAGCCCCGACCGGGCCGTATCGGCGCACCTGGACACCATTGGTGCCAGTGTTCGGGAAGTCAAAGACAACGGCCGCCTGGCGCTGGCTGCAGTCGGCTGCTGGTCGAGCCGCTTTGCCGAAGGCAGCCGGGTCAGCGTGTTCACCGACACCGGCGTAATCCGTGGCAGCGTTCTGCCGCTGATGGCTTCCGGACATGCGTTCAACACCGCCGTGGACGAAATGCCGATCAGTTGGGACCACGTCGAGCTGCGCCTGGATGCCTATTGCACCACCCGCGCCGACTGCGAATCACTGGGCATCGGCATCGGTGACTTCGTGGCTTTCGACCCGCTGCCGGAGTTCACCGAGAGCGGACACATCAGTGCCCGTCACTTGGATGACAAGGCCGGTGTGGCGGCACTGCTCGCCGCGCTGAAATCCATTGTCGACAGCGGTGCCGAGCCGTTGATCGATTGCCACCCGCTGTTCACCATCACCGAAGAAACCGGTACGGGCGCAGCCGGTGTGCTGCCTTGGGATGTGAGCGAATTCGTCGGCATCGACATTGCACCGGTTGCGCCGGGTCAACACTCCAGCGAGCACGCCGTCAGCGTGGCGATGCAGGACTCGGGCGGTCCTTACGACTACCACCTGTCTCGTCATCTGCTACGGCTGGGCGTGGACAACGAGCTGCCGGTGCGTCGTGACCTGTTCCGCTATTACTACAGTGATGCGCACTCGGCGGTGACCTCGGGGCATGACATCCGCACCGCCCTGCTGGCCTTCGGCTGTGACGCGACGCATGGCTACGAGCGCACGCATATCGACAGTCTGGCAGCGCTGAGCAAGTTGCTCGGTGCCTACATGCTCAGCCCACCGGTATTCGCCAGCGATGCCAAGCCTGCGCAGAGCTCGCTGGAGCGCTTCAGCCATCAGATCGAGCACGATGCGCAGATGGAATCCGACACCCGCGTGCCACCGGTCGACAGCCTGATCGGGCAGAATCGCGAAGAGAGTTGAGGCCCTGTGAATTGCGGTGCATGGCACCGCAGTTCTATCATCGCCGCTCATCGACACGAGAACCGCCATGCTGATCCCCTACGACCAACTGGAACCTGACACCCTCACTCGCCTGATCGAGGATTTCGTCACCCGTGAGGGCACCGATAATGGCGATGAAACACCGCTGCAAACCCGGGTACTGCGCGTGCGTCATGCGTTGACCAAGGGTCAGGCGGTGATCTTTTTCGACCTGGAGAGCCAGCGGTGTCAGCTGATGCTCAAGCACGATGTACCCAAGGAGTTTTTTGAATAACGCCTACGGTGCCTTAGTCGGGTTTTCGACAGGCCGAGTCAGGTCATCTGCCCATAAGATCGCTTGCTGACAACGCCGCTCACTGAAGCGGCGTCGTTGCCTGTTGCGAAAGCGTTCTGGCAATGCGCTTGTAGACCTCGGCGCGGTGCACCTTGACGTCTTTCGGGGCATTGATCCCGAGCCTGACCTGATTGCCGTTGATCCCCAGAATCTGCACGGTGATATCATCACCGATGGAAAACGTTTCGCCAATTTCCCGCATCAGTACCAGCATTTTTCCCACCCTTGCGTTGCGCAAAAGAGGCAGGGTGCATGGCGAAACGTGGCGCTTCAATGCGCTGATGGCAAATCAGTAATGTCCTGCAACAGCACCGGAAAAGACTGAAGGAAACGTCTTACTTTCCGGCCAAATCCGTGGGAAATTTCGTTCGCGGCGGTGGTTACTCAGGAGGCAGCCCAACGTGGCCCCAGCAGAATGATAGTCGCACCGAGGACGCAGAACGCCAGACCCAGCCAGTCCGTGCCCAGCGGCCTGACCCGCTCGACCAGCCCCAACCAGGCGATCGACGCAATAATGTAGATCCCGCCATACGCCGCATAGGCACGCCCCGCGTAAGCCGCCTCCACACGTGTCAGCAACAGTGCAAACAGCGTCAGGCTGACCAGCGCAGGGATCACCCACAGCGCGCTCTTGCCCTGGCGCAGCCATAGCCAGAAGGCATAGCAGCCGAATATCTCGAACAGGGCGGCGAGGAAGAACCACAGATAATTGAGCATGAAAGGTTCTCAGGACAGAGCTGAAAGATGCGCGCAACCCTACCAGAAAACCGTGCGGTCATGACCTTGATAACCTTGAACAGGCAACGCCGTACCCCCAAGAGGACGCGGAGCGTCCGGAAAGGCATGCGACGCGGAGCGTCGCACGATAGTTGCGGTTATCGTTCCCTACGCTCCAGCGTGGGAATTCAGGTCTCGACGCTCTGCGTCGCAAGAGGACGCGGAGCGTCCGGGCTAGTCAGGCATGCCCCTTTTGCGCCTTGGCGCGCATCTTGGCGCACATGACGGTCATTTCGTCATACATCGCCTGTGGCTGTTTGCGCTTCAGGTCCCAGGCCATACGGCCCTCTTCGTGGGGCAGGATCATGAATTCGCCTTCGCCCACCTGCCTGAAGATGTAGTCGGCGATATCTGCGGCGGTGATCGGCGACTTCTCCAGCAACCTGCCGATCTGCGCCTTCATCGCGGGCGTAGGGCCACGGAAGGAATCCAGCAGGTTGGTTTGAAAGAACGATGGGCAGACCACATGAACACCAACGCCCTGGTCATGCAGTTCGACCAGCAGGCTCTCGGAAAGCGCGACGACCCCGGCCTTGGCGACGTTGTAATTGCTCATCGCCGGGGCCTGCATCAGCGCTGCCATCGAGGCGATGTTGATGATCCGGCCCTTACTGGCCAGCAGCATTGGCAGGAACGCCTTGCAGCCTTTGACCACGCCCATCAGATTGATCGCAATCTGCCAGTCCCAGTCCTCCAGCGACAATTCGTTGAAGAAGCCACCGGAAGCGACACCCGCGTTGTTGACGATGATGTCGATACCGCCAAAGCGCTGTTCGCACGCTTGGGCAAACGCGGTGAGCTGGCTGTAGTCGCGAACGTCGCAACGCTGCACAAAACCGTCACCACCCACCTCGCGTACCAGCGCAAGGGTCTCCTGCAGGCCTGCATCGTTGACGTCCGACAGTGCCAGCCGCCACCCTTCGCGCGCCCAGCGCAGTGCAATTTCACGGCCCAGACCTGAGCCGGCGCCAGTAATCATGATGCGGTTTTGCATAGCCGAGAGCCTTGTGATGTGCAGGAGTTGCCTGAGTGTAATCACAGCGGAAGCGCCACAACCCCACCATCAAGACGCTGAATGCCTGGTGCAAACCGCAGCCCTATGAACGCCTCGCTCGTGTCACATACCGCACCAGCAACAGGCCATACACCGACACATTGAGCAGCACGACAATGCCGCCCAGCCAAAGCTGTATGCCCGGCGTAAGCCCGGCCGGGTAAATCAGCGGGATCAGATAATGCTCCACGAAGCCCCCGGTGTAGCCCTGCCCTCCAGCGTTGCTGCGCAGGGTGTTTTCCAGCGGTGTCAGCGGGCAATACAGGTGCAGAAACTCGACCGCTGTCCCCCAGGCCGCAGCAGGAACGTGCAGCAGTGCCAGCCAGGGCCTTCTCAATACCAGCAGTCCGCCGAACAGGACGAACACAATGAACAGTAGATGAAACACGACCACGGCATCCGCCGCCACTCGATAAATCATCACGGTGTCCTCTTGTGGGCCATGCCTCAGGTAGAAAGTTCACGCCGCGAGGAGACTTTCCAGGGTGTTTAGTTCAATGATTTTTAAGACTGAATCAAACGCATCAGGTCAAAAAAGACTGAGTTATTGTCAGACAAAAATGCGACAAACCCATGATTTTCAATGATTTTCAAATATGTAATAAATTATTAAAAATAGATCGAACCTTTCTCCGACGCCCAGAGTCCGATGAGTCAAGCAGGCAACTTCATACCGTCCGGCATGACGTTTCAACTGCATCTGTTAATTAACACTAATGTAAAGAGGGAACTCACCATGGGCATCGGCACTATTCTTATCATCGTTCTGATTCTGCTGCTAGTTGGCGGTTTGCCAGTATTCCCGCACTCGCGCAGCTGGGGCTACGGTCCGTCGGGCATCATCGGTACGATCCTGGTGATCCTGCTGATTCTGGTGTTGCTCGGCAAGATATGACCTGCTGCTCCACGCAGCAGCGCATGTAGCCAATAAAAACCCCGCTTTTTCAAGCGGGGTTTTTTATCGGCCATGAAAAAGCAGCCCGAAGGCTGCTTCGTTCACAACAACCTGAACTTAGTGCGAAACCGCACCACTGGCACCCAGCCCCGTCTGCGAGCGGACGAATTGCGGGAAGAACAGCGCGCGCTCGCCCTCTGCCGCTTTCGACTTGTCGGTAATGGAGAAGAACCAGATACCTACGAAGGCGATGGCGATGGAGAACAGCGCCGGGTATTCGTAAGGGAAAATGGCTTTCTCGTGATGCAGGATCTGCACCCAGATGGTCGGACCCAGCACCATCAGCACCACTGCACTGATCAGGCCCATCCAGCCGCCGATCATGGCGCCACGGGTGGTCAGGTTTTTCCAGTACATGGAAAGCAACAGGATCGGGAAGTTGCAGCTTGCCGCGACCGAGAACGCCAGGCCCACCATGAAGGCGATGTTCTGGCTTTCAAAGGCAATACCCAGAAAGATCGCCACGACCGCCAAAGCGATGGTGGTAATTTTCGAGATACGGATCTCGTCCTTCTCGTTGGCTTTGCCTGCCTTGATGACGCTGGCATACAGGTCGTGGGAAACCGCCGAAGCACCCGCCAGAGTGAGACCGGCAACCACTGCCAGAATGGTGGCGAAGGCTACTGCCGAGATGAAGCCCAGGAACAGACTGCCACCGACCGCGTCGGCCAGGTGAACCGCTGCCATGTTGTTACCGCCCAGCAAGGCGCCCGCTGCATCCTTGAACGCCGGATTGGTGCTGACCAGCAGGATCGCGCCGAAACCGATGATGAAGGTCAGGATGTAGAAGTAGCCAATAAAGCCGGTTGCGTAGAGCACTGACTTGCGGGCTTCCTTGGCATCGCTCACGGTGAAGAAGCGCATCAGGATGTGTGGCAGGCCTGCGGTACCGAACATCAGGGCCAGACCCAGCGAGAACGCCGAGATCGGGTCTTTCACCAGCCCGCCAGGGCTCATGATCGCCTCACCTTTGGGGTGAACCTTGATCGCTTCGGAGAACAGCATGTTGAAGTCGAAGTTGACGTGCTTCATGACCATCAGTGCCATGAACGAAGCACCGGACAGCAACATCACCGCCTTGATGATCTGCACCCAGGTCGTGGCGAGCATGCCGCCGAACAGCACATAGAGGCACATCAGGATCCCGACCAACACCACCGCAACGGCGTAGTCCAGACCGAACAGCAGCTGGATCAGCTTGCCGGCACCGACCATTTGCGCAATCAGGTAAAACGCCACCACCACCAGCGAGCCGCAGGCAGACAGGGTACGAATTTCCTTTTGCTTGAGGCGGTACGAGGCCACGTCGGCAAAGGTGTATTTACCCAGGTTACGCAGGCGTTCGGCGATCAGGAACAGGATGATCGGCCAGCCCACCAGGAAGCCGATCGAGTAGATCAGGCCATCGTAGCCGGAGGTGTAGACCAGTGCGGAAATCCCCAGAAAGGAGGCTGCCGACATGTAGTCACCGGCAATCGCCAGCCCGTTCTGGAAACCGGTGATCTTGCCACCTGCCGAGTAATAGTCCGACGCGGTCTTGTTCTTTTTCGACGCCCAGTAGGTGATGTACAGCGTGAAGGCTACGAAGACCACGAACATGACGATCGCGGCGACGTTCAGGGGTTGCTTCTGCACTGCACCCGTCAACGCGTCTGCCGCCCAGAGGGTCGGCGCGAAGGCGGCCAGGCCAAGTGCTGCTGATAGGCGCCGGATCATTGCTGAGCCTCCTTCAGGATCGCGTTATTCAGGTCATCGAATTCACCGTTGGCACGGCGAACATAGATGGCGGTCAATATAAACGCGGAAAGGATCAGCCCTACGCCTATCGGCATTCCCCAGGTAATGGTCGAAGTGGGACTCAGTTTGGCCCCCAGAATATGGGGTCCGTAAGCAATCAAAAGAATAAAGGCCGCATACAGGCCAAGCATGATCGCCGAGAGAATCCAGGCGAACCGCTCTCTTTTGGATACCAGCTCCTTGAAACGCGGGCTGTTTTGAATCGAGAGGTAAATGCTGTCGTTCATTGTTTTTGTCCTCGCAGCACAGATGAGATGTCACGTAATGCACTTTAGTCGGGTCCGGCGCGCACTCCAGACGACCTTAGTATTAGAACGACATTAGCTGCAGATAGCTCTTCTCGCACGGCCTGGACCCGCCGGCAGTCGGTCGCACCGAAAACACTCCGGGGCAGGAAAACAAAAGGCCGTCTGGCGATAACACCAGACGGCCTCGAGAACGGCTGTTCAGACACTTTGAGACTATTTGGCAGTCCATGCAGCAACACGGTCCGGGTGCTTGGCTACCCAGTCCTTGGCTGCAGCTTCAGGTTTGGCACCGTCCTGAATCGCCAGCATCACCTCACCGATTTCATCCTTGGATGCCCACTGGAATTTTTTCAGGAAGGCCACGACCTCAGGGGCTTTTTTCTCCAGGCCCAGGCTGCCAACGTTGTCTACGGTTTCAGCCTCACCGTAGACACCTTTCGGGTCGTCGAGGAAACGCAGCTTCCATTTGGCGAACATCCAGTGCGGCACCCAGCCGGTGACGACGATGGATTTCTTCGCCTTCTCGGCGCGGGTCAGCTCGGCAATCATGCCTGCGCCGGAGCTCGCCTGCAGTTTATAGCCGTCCAGACCATAGTCCTTGATAGCCTGATCGGTCTTGAGCATCACGCCCGAGCCCGCATCGATCCCGGTGATCTTCTTGTTGAAGGAAGCATCGGTCTTCAGGTCTTCGATGGTTTTGGCCTTCACGTATTCAGGCACGATCAGGCCAATCTTGGCGTCCTTGAAGTTGGGGCCATAGTTGACGACCTGGTCCTTGTACTTGGCGTAGTACTCGCCATGCGTGCCTGGAAGCCACGCAGACAGCATCAGGTCGAGCTTGTCGGTGGCCACCGCCTGCCACATGATCCCTGCAGCGACAGACTGCAACTTGACGTCATAACCAAGCTTTTGCTTGATCACTTCGGAGGCCACGAAGGTGGTGGCGACACTGTCGGACCAGCCTTCCACATAGCCGATGGTCAGGGTCTTGGTTTCAGCAACCGCCAGCGTGGAGCTGACCGCAAGTACCAGAGCGGCACCCGCCCCCAGTATTTTTCGCATCATCATTGTCGCTTCCCCGGAAGTCTGCACCGACGGGTGTCGGGGCATGGTTAACGTTGTTCTCCAGACCGCCCCGCGCCCGACCTTGGGGCACGCGGCGCCTTGCACGTTTTTATCGCTGCCGCGCGCAATCAAACGCACTACAACGCCACACTGATCATCGACCTGCCGGACAGGCGGGCATGCTCTGTCTGCGACACCGGGGCAATGGGAAACGACAACATCGAGCCATCAACGACAACGCACAGCGAAAAACGCTTTGATCCAGCCATCAACGGCAGGAGACACACCGTTGTGTCCAATGGCGATCGCCGGCCCCCATACCATCGTCGTATAGACGACAGAGACTTGCGGCGCACCATTCCGGCTCATACTGCGAAGGAAACACGATGTGTTACCGCAGGTTTACGATCACCACCGTGAACGGGTAACACGGAAACATTTTTTCCGGCTCTATGACTAACCGACAACCATCAGAATTCATAAATAACTGATTTAAAAGGAATTTCAAAAACTGGCACGGGTCCTGCTATATCTCTGGTACAACAAAAACAAGAAATGATGCAGCAAACCAATAAAAATAAGACGTAACGGCTCTGACACAACAAGAACAAAACGGACAGAGGCGCAGCTAACAGATTTTTTTGGAGTGGACCCGCTTTACAGGGACCTTTCAATGGAAGGCCTCGCGACCGGACCGAGAACAATAAAACTACCGTCAGGTAGCTCCAGAACCGGTGGGATCAACCCGTTGTGCAGACAGGTGATTAAAGCGAATCAGCGCTCAAAAAAATACGTTTGCTCTTGACCCCGGATGGGGGTCGCACAACAACGCTGTAAAGGGACTGGCCGCCAACAACAATAACAGGCCGCCCTATAACAATAAAAAGAGCACGTGAACCACATTGGAGGAGAGCTACGGCTCTCCTTTGTGCTTTCCGCAAGCCGAAAAATTCGCCGCCAGGCCAGGGCCTGCCTACCTTTCCCAGCCCGTGTAAACGTCGCGCCGGGGCAGCAAATACACTAGCCATGCAAAAATAAACCGCATATCTGCATTGCAAAATCCAAAGAACGTGTATTGTTCCGTCATATTTACAGGGTTAACCGGTGGATGGGGCACTTTGGCACTACACCTTGGTCATAGCCTGCGTATCTCATCAGCACTTCTTTCCCAAGGGATTTAGTCATGCTCCGTTTTCTGCGCCTCGCCACCGTTATAGGTGGCTTGTGTTTAAGTGCGTCCGCTCTGGCAACCAATGTCGACTCCGCCACCTATGGCTACCCGCTGACTAATCCGTTTGAAGCGACCATTGCGACCACACCGCCCGATCTGCGCCCCGACCTGCCTGACGATGAAGATATCGATCAGGATGTCTACACCCTGAACCTGCATCCCGAGCGCGAGTTCACCCTGCCCGACAACTTCTGGGCAGTGAAAAAGTTGCACTATCGCCTGGCCAAACAGGACCACGCTGCACCGCTGATCTTCCTGATCGCCGGCACCGGCGCGCCGTATAACAGCACCATCAATGAATTCCTGAAAAAGCTCTATTACGGCGCGGGCTACCACGTCGTGCAGCTGTCTTCGCCCACCAGCTATGACTTCATGAGCTCGGCCTCGCGCTTTGCGACTCCCGGCGTCTCCACCGACGACGCAGAAGACATTTATCGCGTCATGCAGGCCATTCGGGCTCAGCAGGCGCAACTGCCGGTAACCGACTATTACCTGACCGGTTACAGCCTCGGCGCACTGAATGCTGCATTCGTCAGCAAGCTTGACGAAACCCGTCGCAGCTTCAATTTCAAGAAAGTCCTGCTGCTCAACCCGCCGGTCAATCTCTACACCTCGATCAGCAACCTCGACAAACTGGTGCAAACCAACGTCAAGGGTATCAACAACACCACTACGTTCTATGAACTGGTGCTGGCCAAGCTGACTCGCTACTTCCGCCAGAAGGGCTACATCGACCTCAACGATGCACTGCTGTTCGACTTCCAGCAGTCCAAGCAGCACCTGACCAATGAACAGATGGCGATGCTGATCGGTACCTCGTTCCGCTTCTCGTCGGCGGATATCGCGTTCACCTCCGACCTGATCAACCGTCGCGGTCTGATCACGCCACCGAAATTCCCGATCACCGAAGGCACCAGTCTGACGCCATTCCTCAAGCGTGCCCTGCAGTGCGACTTCGATTGCTACCTGACCGAACAGGTCATCCCGATGTGGCGCGCACGCACCGACGGCGGTAGCCTTCTGCAACTGGTCGACCAGGTCAGCCTCTACGCCCTCAAGGATTACCTGCACAGCAACACCAAGATTGCCGTCATGCACAACGCCGACGACGTGATTCTGGGCTCGGGTGACCTCGGCTTCCTGCGCAAGACCTTTGGCGATCGCCTGACCGTTTACCCGTACGGCGGGCATTGCGGCAACCTTAATTACCGCGTCAACACCGACGCCATGCTGGAGTTTTTCCGTGGCTAAACGTCTTTTACTTCTTGCCGCTCTGCTCTGTGCCGGCACAGTCCAGGCCGCTGACGCGGATACCAGCAACAAGGCTCAGCACCCGGCCACTGTGGCCCGTCAGACCGATGCTGACGGTTTCACCCAGCCGCTGAAGTCGTTGCAATTCAACCCGGGGCTGGATCAGCGTGAGTTCGAGCGCGCCTCCATCAACGCACTGGAAGTCTATGATCCGCTGGAATCCTGGAACCGCCGGGTTTACCACTTCAACTACCGTTTCGATGAATGGGTATTCCTGCCGGTCGTGGACGGCTACCGCTACATCACCCCTGGCTTCGTGCGCAGCGGTGTGAGCAACTTTTTCAGCAACCTGGGCGATGTCTCCAACCTGCTGAACAGCCTGCTGCAGTTCAAGGGCGAGCGCTCGCTGGACACCACTGGCCGTCTGCTGCTCAACACCACCATCGGCATCGCCGGTCTGTGGGACCCGGCGACCATGATGGGCCTGCCGCGTCAGAGCGAAGACTTCGGCCAGACGCTGGGCTTCTACGGTGTGCCTGCAGGGCCTTATCTGGTGTTGCCATTGTTCGGTCCATCGAACCTGCGTGACACCGGTGGCATGCTGTTCGACTACACGGCTGAAAACCAGATCAACTTCCTGAACGTGGCCGAAGTCAGCAACGACCATCCGGAAATCACCGTGTTGCGCGCCATTGACCGCCGTTACGTCACCAGCTTCCGTTACGGCCAGCTCAACTCGCCGTTCGAGTATGAAAAAGTGCGTTACGTCTACACCGAGTCGCGCAAACTGCAAATCGCCGAATAAGCGTAACGCAGCAAAACGACGGCCAGCCTGAGTGATCGGACTGGTCGTTTTTTTATGGGCACTTTTACCTGCCCGGTCACTCACATGCCTCAGGCGCAAACGCCTGTGTCATTAACAGACAAAAAAAGGAATTTCCATGCGTTCTTTCGGTTTCAAGGCAATGGCTGTGTGTGTCGCACTGGCAGCATGTCAGAGCATGGTCAGCGTTCAGGCTGCCACCAAGCCGCAGGCTGCTGCGCCTACCGCTGCTGCGGTGCAAAACGCTTCGCTGCTGGGCGGCAAACTGACCTTCACCATTCCTGCGGGCTACGTACAGGGCGAGATGCCCGAGATTGACGCAAAAGCCAAGGCCCAGGGTGTGACGGGGTCGCTGTACACCAATGCGGCTGAAAAGCGCGTGTTGATCGTTACCGAAACGCCGATGCCAATGGGCGTGCAGGCCAGCGATAACGACGGTGTAGTACTTGATGGACTGGTCACCGGCATCCTTGCCCAGCAGAGTACCGGCTACAAGGACTTCAAAAAACTGGGTGACAAGAAGATCGTCAAGAAGAACGGTCTTGGTGTGCGCCAGCTGGACACCTCAGCGACCATGAGCGACGCCCAGGTGCTGAGCACATCGATCGTCGCTGCATCGGGTACCCGCGCAGCGGTGCTGAACGTGGTCTCCAATGCAAAGAATCCGAAAGAGCATGCTGCGCTGGTGAAGACTGTCATCGGCCAGTGATCTGCGCGGACCGGTCAGCCGGTCCGATACGACTCAGTCCACCCGCAACGCCTCTGACAACCGCTCGACCAGCACCTGCACCTTGGGCAGGGACTCGCGGTTACGCGGCCAGGCCAGGTGCAAGGCCAGGCCATCGGTGGCCAGTTGCGGGAGGATCTCCACCAATTCGCCGCGCTGCAGCTGCTCCCTGATCAACCAGGTTGCCAGCTGGGCAATTCCCCATGCCGACGTCACCGCTGCCACCTGGGCCTCTGCGTTGCCGATAACCAGTCGTGCTTCTACAGCGCGTGCCTCCCGCTGCCCCTGCTCATCGACAAACAGCCAGGGGCTGGTACTGCCATCGCCACGGCCAAACAGAATGCAGGCATGACTGGCCAGGTCCTCGAACGTATGCGGGGTGCCGTGACGCTGCAGATACGCCGGTGCAGCGCAGAAGATCACCCGCTCGGTGCCCAGATACCGGTGCGCGACGCCTGCGGGCCAGACCCGTGGACCACCGATACGCACGGCCAGGTCGATGCCCTCTTCAAGGATATCGACGAAACGGTCGGTGAAGGTTATTCGCGGGCGCAACTTATGATGCTGCCCGGTGAAGGCAAGAATCAACGGCAGCGCATGCAAACGGCCGAAGGTCGCAGGCAGATCGATGCGCAATTGTCCGGCGGGCTCTGTGCGTTGAGCCGCCAGCGCAGTTTCAGCAGCCTCCAGGTCGGCAAGCATCCGCACGCACACGGTGTGATAGGCCGCGCCCTCCTCCGTCAGCGCCAGACTGCGAGTAGTCCGCTCGAACAGGCGCATGCCGAGACGGCTTTCCAGGCGCGCCACACTTTTACTGACCGCAGAATTGGTCAGGTTCAAGCGCTCAGCGGCTGCGGTAAAGCTTCCCGCGTTGGCAACGGCAACGAACGTTTCGATACCTTTGAGGCGGTCAGTCGACAGCACATGAAACCTCGATTAGTGAAATTCAATCCATAATGCAGGGAAAATTTACCAAAGATAGGAATTCTTTTCTGCAATAAGCTGGCGGACTTATTTTTTACGGGGTCTGTACCATGCCTTCTCTGGAAACCACTGCTGCCGGCACCCGCAGCGAAAGCTCGACCGGTGCCGGTTTGTCCATCGCGATTCTGGCCTTGGCCGGCTTCGTGATCGTCACCACAGAATTTCTCATTATCGGTCTGCTGCCTTCAATGGCCCGCGATCTGGGAATTTCCATATCAACTGCCGGTTTGCTGGTGACGCTGTTCGCCTTCACGGTGATGCTCTTTGGCCCACCGCTGACGGCCATGCTCTCGCACCTGGACCGCAAGCGCACGTTCATCGTCATTCTGCTGATCTTCGCCGCCTCCAACGCACTGGCGGCGGTGTCGAGCAACATCTGGGTGCTGGCGCTGGCGCGGTTCATTCCGGCATTGGCCTTGCCGGTGTTCTGGGGCACGGCCAGTGAAACGGCAAGTCTGCTGGCCGGACCCAAGCGCGCCGGCAAGGCCGTTGCGCAGGTGTACCTCGGCATCTCGGCTGCCATGCTGTTCGGTATTCCGCTGGGTACAGTATTTGCCGATGCCGTGGGCTGGCGCGGCGCATTCTGGGCGCTGACGCTGCTATCAGCGTTGATGGCCCTGTTGCTGGCACTGTCGATGCCCCGTATCGAACCTACTGCAAAGGTCGGCCTCGCCGAGCAGGCAAAAATTCTCCGGGATCCGTTTTTCCTCTTCAACCTGCTGCTGTCCATCCTGCTGTTCACGGCCATGTTCGGTGCCTATACCTACCTGGCTGACACGCTGGAACGCATCGCAGGCATCGAATCGGCTCAAGTGGGATGGTGGTTGATGGGCTTCGGCGCGGTCGGCCTGATCGGTAATGCACTGGGGGGACGTTATGTGGACCGCAGCCCCCTCGGCTCGACCATGGCCTTTGCGCTGCTGCTCGCACTGGGCATGACCGCAAGCGTACCCGCCGCAGGCTCCATGCCGCTGCTGGCCGTGGTGCTGGTGATTTGGGGCATCGCGCATACGGCGCTGTTTCCAATCTGCCAGATCAGGGTGATGAAAGCAGCGCCTCAGGCCCAGGCACTGGCAGGGACCCTGAATGTCTCGGCCGCCAATGCCGGCATCGGCCTGGGCTCGATCATCGGAGGCCTTACCATCGAGCATCTGGGCCTGGGTGCCGTAGGGTATGTCGCCGCTGTTGTTGCGCTGCTGTCCATTGCCGTCGCATGGATGACCAGCATTCAGAAAAACAAGGCACCGTTATAACCGCCTGACTGTCGCTTTATTGAACTCGCCGGGCAGTGTGTCTGCAAACACCCAGACACCCTGCCCCGGTTATTTACCGTGTGTTGAATTATATATCGTCATATTTTTGAACAGGCTTTAGCACTGTTTCTGTCATTTAATTGACTTTTAAACAGTGATCTTTCCTCACCATGTAGCTATTTGACACCTCCAGGCAAAATACACTTCCCTTGACACTAGCGAACGCTCAAACTCCAGCCTTTCGGTCAGGTGGTGGCGGTTTCTGACCGATTCAAAAGTAATGTCCGGTAAGCACCTATGAGCACCTATCACCGCAAAGGGATGGCATTCGCCAAGCGGATCTACGCCCCGAGATCACTCGGTGTAAGCGTTGGTTTTGTGACGGTTGCTGTGTCTTTATATTACGTGAATGCTGCACACTGGCTGTGGTTGTTGGCGCTGTTCAACGCTCTGGTATGGCCGCACGTTGCCTACCAGATTGCAAGAAAGTCGCGCGAGCCCTATGAAGCCGAATGGCGCAATTTGCTTTTCGATTCGCTGTTGGGCGGTTTCTGGGTGGGTGCGATGGGTTTCAGTGCGGTTCCCGGGGTCACCGTCCTTGCCATGATGGCCATGCATAACATGGCCGCCGCCGGGCCACGCCTGATGCTCCAGGGCTTGTGCGCACAGGCACTGGGCGTGCTGATTTCACTGGCCGCGCTCAACCCTGTGGTCAATCTGCACGGCAACATGGCGCAGATCTATGCCTGTCTTCCTGTACTGGTGATCTACCCCATTTTCATTGGCTGGCTGAGCCATCAGGTCACCCTCAAGCTGTGGGAACACCGCAACATCCTGCGCAAGGTAAGCCGCACAGACAGCCTCACCGGCCTGCTCAATCATGGCGCATGGAAGGACCTGCTTGACCTGAAGTACGCCAGTAACCAAGGCGCGTATCAGGAGTGCGTCATCGCGCTGATCGATATCGATCACTTCAAGGTCATCAACGACACTTATGGCCACCTGATGGGCGACACGGTGCTGCAGAGTATCAGCGAAGCACTGATAGAAAACCTGCGCGACTCCGACTTGATCGGGCGTTGTGGCGGCGATGAATTCTGCGTCATTCTGCCCGATACCAGCTTGTTTCAGGCAAAGGAAATCCTTGAGCGCCTGCGCCTGGCGATAGATGAAATGACCTATACCCTGCATTGCGATCTCAAGGTCAGCCTCAGTATCGGCATTGCCGCCTACTCCCCTGAAATGCAGGATGCCTCCTCGTGGCTGCATGAAGCAGACAAAGCCCTGTATCTGGCTAAAAGCACCGGTCGCAACCGCGTAGTCAGCCCTCAGGATGCACCGTCAGACCACCATTCGCTTGGCGCACAGGCCTGATCCGTCAACGCTTGTGCTTGAACAGCATGTCGAACAGGGATGAGAAACTCTTGACCCCCATCGCCTTGAAGAACGCCTCGCGCATATCGGCACGCAGGCTTTCCAGAGTTATTTCCTTGGGTTTGGTGGATTTTTTTACGGCGGCCGTTTCTCGAGAGTCGCCTTCGCCAGGCGTGTATTTTTCCTTGGACAGCGTCCTTACGTAGTCACTCTTCTGGCTTTTGTAAGTAGTGAAATCTGTCCCCAGTTGCTCGTCCCTTTCCCCTGCCGTTGAAAACCTGTTAATGACTTTTTCCATGAAATCAAAATTATTGTGACCTATGGACCCGTAGTCCTTGTCAGTGATGAAGCGAACAAACCCCTGATCCAGCCGCGTTGTTTTTAACCCATCGCTTTCGGTAATACGCTTGGCGGTGGCCGCGTGCGACTCGGTAAAACTGTAGAACACCTTGTGGCCTTCCATGTCATATGTTTTGCCCTGGTTCTGGCGGCCCCATATTCTTCCATCATCTTTCTCTCTGTACGAGGCCAGTCCAAAAGCCAGATCATCAACATAGCCTAGATCAGCTCCCTGAGCGCTCGCCCACTCGTAAACATCACCCAGCAGCCTGCGATCATCCCGGGTTAAAAAAAACGCCTCGGGCATGGACATTCCACATTCGGCTTTTCCCAGCATGGGCGCAGAACCAGCAGAGTCCGCGCCCCCAAATACCCTGTGTTTCAGGAGGGCCTGGCCGCTGATGGTCACCGCAGAGTCTGGAGAGGTTGATCGGAGGGGGGAATTGGCAATTGAGGGCATGTTTTTTGCCGCTCTTTTATCGTCAAGTTGTTGCGCGGCTATCAGTGCATCTGCTCCGGAACTTATGACTCGCATGACGTTGGCTCCTGCCCCGAAAGATCCCTGGCGGTTCTCGCCAGGGATTAACAATCAATACGTTAAATGAAAGGTGACTGTTTCTGGCCCGGCAGGCTTGCTTTGCCAAGGTCCACTTTCAGCGCTGTGCCTAATCATGACGTCGGAGGCATAGCTAAAACCAAGACTGTTGAACCTCTCAGTACTGCCAGGCACGCCTGGCGTTATAGAGATACAATCAGAATCATGTACACCGCCTCTCCTAAAACAAAGATTTGCGCGTTCGTTCACGCTTTCCGGAAAAGTAGTCGCGGTCCAGGAAATCTTTTGCAACCGAGAGTTACTCGCCGCGCCGCGGGGGTAGTCAGCCAATCTCAATTGGTGTCGAGAAAACGCACTGTGACCAGGCCCATTGATAAACGTCGGCGTTCGGGTAGTCGTAACAGAATAATCGCCCGCCTGGCTGGCAGCCGACACTAACAACACAAGCAAGGGTGCTATTTTTTTCATGGATATTACTCCAATATTTATAAATCAAATTCATCGACTGTGCGAAAGCCGCAGGCTTGAAAGCATCTGCACGAACCGTTATCTTTTATCATTCACCGAGCGCGCTAACGCGCACTCTGATTAAACATGTTTTTTTAGAAAAGACCTGAAGCGCTTGTAAAACCTCATCAACCGACTGGTATAAATACCCACGTCCGAGACCTGATTAGCCACACGCTTGATCGATGGAAAGTTCAAATGAGGACAGGTTATCCAACAGCCACTCAGGCGTATGCCTCTCAAGCAATGTGCCGATGGGCTGCTGCTTTATCAGCGCGCCATAGAGCGCTTCTTCATGATCGAGGTACGCTTGCTGAACAGCGCGATAGTTGAGCGGATAGATGCTCTTCTCGATGGGCAACAGCCGGTCGAAGTGTTCGAGCAGACCATGAAAGACGATTCGCCGTTCGACGGTATTGCGCGTGGTAGCAATGAGTTTGACGAAGTACTCACTGTCGTGAGCTCGCAGCGCTTCGCTGGCGGCATAACGCTCGACCAGCGTGTGCGGCGATGGCTCATCGAATACGATGCAGCACAGGTCTTCGCGCACCAGGCCCTTGAACGGGTTCTCGGCTTCTGACCGACGGCCGTGCAGGCCCAGTGCGAATTGTACGGCGCGCTCGGCCAGCCATTGACGCTTACGGCCCTCAAGTCGGGTAACCTCTTCGAGTAACGGTGCCTGACGCCCCTGCGAACGAAGCTGCCGACAGAGTTTGGCAAACAGGCCAACAGGGCCGGACAGCTTTGCCTGTTGCTCGGCAAGTTGCGTCACCGAAAGCGCGGACTGCCGGGTTGCCAGATGCTGGAAGTCCGTTGTCATATTAAAATCAGGCCGCTGCGGATCCAGCCGCAACGCCGTGTCGGCACCTGACTCGCCCCGAACAAAACAAACAGTCATGAGTGGCTCCTTTTTTATTGTTTACAGTTCGTCGTGCGAGCAGGTTTCGGATATTCCTTTCTGCAGACAGCCGGGAAACAGTGGCCGACAGCAGTCACAGAGCAGCACGGTATTATTGATTGCACCGCAAAACGTCAGCAGTGCTCATTGCATTAACACGTTACAGGTTGCGACAAGACACATTATGTATGTGCTGGCTCGCTACGCAATCCGACAGATGTAGGGGGTCGGGCAGTGTTCCCCGGAAGCAATAGAGATACGCACCTGGCCATGAGCTCGGCACGCGTCCTTACCTGATTCTTTCTTAGCAGCGAAGATACGTGATCGCGAACGGTGTAGTCACTGATACTGAGCTGCCTGGCAATTTCCTTGTTCGTACATCCCTGCAACAACAGGCCAAGAACCTCCTGCTCTCTCATTGTCACCCACATGATACTTCCCCTTGCCATCATTTTGCCTAATAGGCAAATTTGTAGGATGTTTCTTACATTCGTCTTCCATGACCCAAACAGTCAATCGGCACAGAAATCATTTTATTTAGTCTTGTTTGCATAAACACGAGATACACCTTAAAAGTCCTGCAATACAGCCGAAAGCTGTAAGAAAAATCTTTAATAATAAAATATTGAGGAAAGCTCCTACATGAAACGCGGAATAATTACGCCTACCAACGTATCGACACTGCGAATGATCCACCTGAAGAAACATTTTCCACAGGCACGAGCCAAGAGCACATTAGATAAATAACGCAAACAGTATAGAGAGGCGCAAGATAGACTTGAGGAAACGGAATTACAATCACTTGTTACAATTGAAAGCGTCGGGTGCCAGGAACTTTGCGCTCATATTTGAACGGCTACTCACCCCACAGCAGAGGTGAGCAGCGGATGTCGCCGGTCTCTGCGAGAACGGCATTCGCCGTGTCAACCGGCCTGGTGTTATCCGGCTTTACCGCTTGCCAGGTCATCCACCACCACGCCCCGGCGCAGACCGAATACCGCAGCGGTCATCAGGCCTGTGGCACCCATGATCAGGCTATACAGCACGCATACCCAGATATTCCAGGGCATCAGAGCAATCAGCATCAATGGCGTGGTGCTGGCCCAGAAGGCGTAGGCGATGTTGTAAGTGAACGAGATGCCTGACACCCGGATGTTCGCCGGGAACAGTCCGACCATCACCGACGGCACCACACCGACAATCCCGCACGCCAGCCCGGCAATCGCGTAGGCGATGCCCAGTGGCATCCATTGCTCGATGAGGCTGGTGTAAAGCACGCCAATGCCCATCGGCATCAGCAGGCTGTAGAACATGATGCCGCGCCAGGCGCCGATGCGGTCGACCAGCATGCCTGCCAACACACAGCCTATATTGAGAAACACGATGCCGACGGCGCTCAGGGCAAAGGTATCGCTGGCGCTGATACCGAAGCGCTGCTGCATGACGGTCGGGGTGATCACCACCAATACCACCACTGCGGAGGTCAGCACAAAGGTCAGCAGCGCAGCAGGCAGCAAGGATTGGCGGTGCTCACGCAGGACCTGGCCAAGTGGCAGCGTTGTCAGATGTTCACGTTGGGCATGCATCGCGATAAATACCGGGGTTTCGTTCAACCAGCGGCGCAACCAGACGCCCACCACGCCGAATACGCCACCGAGCAGGAACGGAATACGCCATGCCCAGTCGAGGATTTCGCCAGGGCTGAAGACCCGTGCCAGCCATGTCGCGGTCAGTGCACCCAGCAGGTACCCGAACGTCAGGCCGGCTTGCAGTACACCCAGTGCATAGCCGCGGTGCCCCTTGGGCGCGTGTTCTGCCACGAATACCCAGGCGCTTGGCACTTCGCCGCCCACAGCGGCCCCTTGCAGGATGCGCAGCGCCAGCAGCACCAGCGGCGCCCAGTAACCGATCTGTGCGTAGGTGGGCATGATGCCGATCAGCAGACAAGGCAGGGCCATCATCAGAATGCTCAGGCTGAACACGCGCTTGCGGCCCAGCCGGTCGGCGAAGTGCGCCATGAGAATCCCGCCCAGCGGGCGCGCCAGATAGCCGGTCACGAAGATCCCGAAGCTTTGCAGCAGACGCAGCCACTCGGGCATGTCGGGTGGGAAAAACAGCTGGCTGAGGGTCAGTGCAAAGAATACGAAAATGATGAAGTCGTAGATTTCCAGCGCCCCACCCAGCGCCGCAAGACTCAGGGTCTTGTAGTCGCCTTTGGTAAAAGGTTGCGGAGTGGATTGAACGATGGCCGTCATGACGCCCCCGAAACATGGCTGAAAAAAGCGCCTGGCGCTCACAGGGCGCGAAGAATAGCAAAGCTTGCGGGCGCACTGATACGAAGCTGAGGCCTGTAGCGGGAACGATGATCGCAACTATCGTGCGACGCTCTGCGTCGCATGCCGTTCCGGACGCTCCGCATCCTCTTGACGACGCAGAGCGTCGAGAACTGCAACTATCGTGCGACGCTCTGCGTCGCATGCCGTGCCGGACGCTCCGCGTTCTCTTGACGACGCAGAGCGTCGAGAACTGCATTCCCACGCTGGAGCGTGAGGAACGATCACTTCAACTATCGTGCGGCGCTCCGCGTCGCATGCCGTTCCGGACGCTCCGCGTCCTCTTGACGACGCAGAGCGTCGAGAACTGCATTCCCACGCTGGAGCGTGAGGAACGAGAATCCCGACGATCGTGCCAACGCTCCGTGCAGTAGAGCCCGTCCACTAAAAGTTGACGGTGGCCGACAATCTCGCCGTTCTGGGTGCGCCCATGAACAGGTAGTCGTCACCCAGATACTCCCCGGCATCACGCCAGTAGCGTTTGTCGAAGAGGTTGTCGACGGTCAGGCGCAGGACCGTGTCGTAGCCGCTGATTCGGGTGCTGTAACGGCTGCCGATATTGAACAGTGTGTAGTCATTGACCTGCACGGAGCCTTCACGGTCAGCGTACTTGCTGGCGCTGTACTGCATCCCGCCGAGTAAGGCGAGCCCGGGCACCGGCAGGCTGTAGTCAGCTTGCAGGGTGCCACGGTATCTGGGCACATTGAGGGCCTGATGATCGTCATAGGCCTCGGTGCCGCTGTCTTCAACGCGCGCCCGGATGGCCGCCGCACTGGCGGATATCTGCAGGCGGTCGGTCACCCAGCCACTCGCCCCCAGTTCAAGCCCGGTGTTTTTCTGCTCGCCTTGCTGCACATAGGTAAACGTGCCGTCATCGTTGGGCCTGGAGTACTGATACGCCTGGCGCGCCTGAAACACTGCGGCGGTCAGGCTCATGCGCTGCCAGTCATACTTGATACCGGCTTCCAGCTGTCGGGATACGGTCGGCGCAAGAATTTCACTGGCATTGGTGGTGAACCACGCCGCTGTCCCGCCCAGCGACAGGCCCTTGCTGTAGCTGGTGTAGAGCGAAACGTTGTCCACCGGCTTGTAGATCAGCGCCGCCTGAGGCAGAAACACATAGCGCTCGGTGTGTCGCGCATCGCTGCCGTCCTCGTTGAACGCCTGTTCGTCGAGCCGCACCCCGCGTCCGCCCAGCACGGTTTGCCAGTGCTCGTTGAAACTGATCCGGTCGGTGGCAAACAGCCCGTACTGGCGGCTGTCCAGACGACGCTCGGTGTGCGCAAGCGCCAGAGTCGAGGGGGCCACTTGCTCGGGCGCCTCATTGATATTGCCCGAGCCGACGAATTCGTTGAAGGTCCCGCGCGTATCGACCGTTCGGCGGTAGGCACTGCTGCCGAAGGTCAGTTCGTGCCCCAGCGATCCGGTAGTGAATGTGCCGGACATGGCCGCTTCGACTTCATCGTTGCGACGCGTGTCGTCCGGGCTGCGGAAATCATAGATGTCATAATCACCCTCGGCACTGAAGTGGTTGGGCACCGCTTGCCCTGCGCAACTGGCCGAGCCGTAGCAACCCCACGCAAAGGCACTGTAGTCATCGATGACCACACGACTGCGTGAAGCGCTGAGACTGCCCTTCCAGCTGTCATTGAATCGATATTCGAAACGTCCGTTCATGTTCAGCGAGTCGATACCGACCGGATTGGACCAGTTCTGGTAGCCCAGCAGTTTACGTGGTGAGGCATCGTGAGGCAGCGCAGTACCGCCCAGAAGCTGATAACCGGGCACCGAGCGCTGTTCTTTGGTCTGGTACTCGACGTCGAGTTGCAGCAGCGCGCGCTCGCTGATGTTCCAGTCGAACGCCAGCGAGGCGAAATCGCGCTGACCATCGGCGTGTTCGACATACGAGCGAATGTCTTCGTGGGCAAGGTTGGCGCGCAAGCCAAACTGTTGCTCGCTGCCGAACCAGCCACCGACGTCGGTGGCGATGTAACGTTCACCGTGCTCGTTGGTCGAGACCGTGACCGACCGGACGTCCTGCGCCCGCTTGGTCTGATAGTTGATGACGCCACCGGGCTCGGCCACACCGCTCTGCAGGCCGGAGAGCCCTTTGAGCAACTCGACCTGCTGCTTGTTCTCCAGCGCTACATTCTGCTCACCGGCAATGCTGCGGCCGTTGATGCGATAACTGTTGGCGGCGTTCAACGAAAACCCGCGCACCACAAAGTTTTCGTAATAGCCCACTGGTGCATAGCCGTCGCCGACCGACGCATCGTTGCGCAGCACTTCACTCAGCAGCTTTGCCTGACGGTCCTCGATCAGCGCAGCGCTGAACACCGACACCGAGGCCGGCGTGTCCAGCAGAGAGGCCTGATCCAAGCCGAAGATCGACGCCCGCTCTGCTTTATAGTCGCCGGTGCTTTCCGGCTCGCTGAACCCAGTGACATTGACCGCATCCAGGCTGACCACTTCTGCGGCCAGCAACGGCGAGGCAACCGCCATACCCAACGGTAACAATCGCCAGGCGTGGCGCATGGCAGGTCGGTAAGGCGTTCTCATCGAGCAGACTCCGAAAGGACAGATGCCTGGACAGACGCGACGCACCTTCCGGCAGGGGGCCAACCTTTTACGTTCACTGCCGGTTTTTTTCAACCTTTACGTGACGCTCTGCCTGTAAACGAAGTGCAGGGGAAAACTTTACTTGCGAATCGGCAGAGCGAGACCGGCTTCATAACGTTTCGCACACTTGAATAATTAAGCGTGAATTAAGTAAGCGCGGATAATCTGAGTTCAACAAAACCGCTGAACCAATCAGCCTGTGATGAATCCATCAAGACAGATCAATCAGAAAGGAAATACCCCATGAAACTTATGCCTGCCGTTTTCGCCGCTGTTGCCCTCACTGCTGTTGCAGGTGCCGCCCAGGCTGACGTTGGTCCCGATGAAGTGATCCGCCTGTACAAGTCTCAGGCGCTGGGTGACTTTGAACAGTTCAACAAGAACGCTGTTGCCAAGCACCAGGGCTTTACGGTCAGCGATACCGAGCTGGAAAAAGACCGCACCGGCCGCCTGATCTACCAGATCGAACTGAAAGACGCCAAGGGTGTAGAGTGGAACTACGACGTCGATGCCAAGACAGGCGAAGTGGTACGTGACGCAAAGGATAATTGATCCGACGGCTTTAACGGTTACCACCGCAAGCAACTCATAAGAAAATTCCCACAACATTGTGGGAATTTTCTTTTTCAAACGATTAATAGTTTATTACTGAGCCAAGCCGACTTTCAGCAGGCTTCCCTTATCGTCGTCGGTCAACAGATACAAGTAACCGTCCGGCCCCTGACGCACATCACGTATGCGCTGTTTCATGTCTTTCAACAGACGCTCCTCATGAACGATCTTGTCATTCTCGAACTGCAGCCTGATCAACTCCTCAGTGGCCAGCGCACCGATGAATACACTGTGATCCCATGCCTTGAAAAGGCTGTGGTCATAGAACGCCATGCCACTCAAGCCCGGCGACACTTCCCAGACCTGGAACGGAATTTTGGTTCCTTCGACAACCTTGCCCTTGGACTCCGAAATCGGCTGACCCGAGTAGTCGATACCGTGGGTCGCGATCGGCCAGCCGTAATTCGCGCCACGTTCGATGATATTCAACTCATCACCGCCCTTGGGACCATGCTCGTTGGTCCACAACGTCCCGGTCCAGGGATCCAGCGCGGCCCCCTGCTGATTACGATGGCCATAGGACCATATCTCGGGGCGTACGCCCTTCTGGCCCACGAACGGATTGTCTTTCGGTACGCTGCCGTCCGGATAGATGCGCACAATCTTGCCCTGCAGCTTGTCCAGATCCTGCGCAGTGGGGCGCTGATTGTTCTCGCCCAGCGCAATGAACAGGTAACCGTCGCGATCGAAGACCATCCGCGCGCCGAAGTGGTTGCCCACTGACAGTTTCGGTTCCTGGCGGAAGATGACTTCGAAGTCTTCCAAGCGGGTCATGTCTTTGGACAGGCGACCACGCCCTGCGGCAGTGCCGGCGGTATCACCCTCGGCGGCGGTCTTGCCGCTGCCCTCGGAATAGGTCAGATACACCATGCGGTCCTTGGCGAAATCCGGTGACAGCACGACATCAAGCAGACCGCCCTGCTTCTGCGCCCAGACTTGCGGTACCCCGGAAAGCGGCGCAGACAATTTGCCATCTGCCGACACCACGCGCAGGTTGCCGGAACGCTCTGTCACCAGCATGCCTTGCCTGTCAGGCAGAAAGGCCAGCGCCCACGGATGATCCAGACCTTCGACAACAGGCGTCACCGTGACGGTGCCCAGTTCGCTTTTGTAGGTTTCCGTAGCGGCGCTGGCCGTCAATGGCAGGCTCAGAATGGCTGCAGTACACAATGTCGCGATCAGGGTTTTTCTAAGCATGAGCGTTTCCTTATGCATTGAGTCGACGTCCACACGGGTTCGCCGGGTTGAAAATTCAGTTGTTGCGCTTGGGGTCGATTGTCGGTGTAGAAGGACGTGGCGTGTTCTGGCGCGTGGGGTAGCCGTTGCCGATGCCACCGTTTTCCAGGGTAGGCTTGCGCACCGGCGGCGCGATGTTGGGGCCACGAGACGGGGGCACGCTGGACTCGGTGCCCTGGCGACTGTTGGGGTTGGCACGGTGGATCGGGCTGTTATACGGGTTGCTGCTGGCACCGTTGTTGAGGGTGCTGTTGGGCAGCGTCTGCGCCTGGGCTGCGCCGATGCTGCATGACGCAACAAGCACGCCCCCGACAAGATTGCGCACAAAACTGTTCATCACTACCTCTGGGCAAGGTGAAAACTTCGGAGTAACCGTGAAGGCTCAGGCCTTTGATGGCAACCCGAGCCTCAGGTTCGACGCGACACTGCCGATGAGCAAGCAAAGCGATGGACGAGTTTGTAACAAGGATGGTCAGGGCTGTCGCAACCGAACGACGCGACGGCCTGCAGCGCGAGGTTTTCCGGAGGCGGGCAGCCTGCGCTCAGGCGTTGGCTGACGCAGAATGCTTACGCAGACTTCAACGGCATGCTGAAGGTAAAGACCGTGCCCTGCTCACGCGTGGAGCACACCTCGAGCGTACCTCCATGAGCAATGGCGATCTCACTGGCGATGTACAGACCCAGTCCGAGCCCGGCTTGCGGCTCATCGGTGATGGGTCTTGAGTACGGCAGGAACAGTTGCGCACGAACCGATTCAGGTATCGGCTCCCCCTGATTGGTAACGCTGAGTACAAACAGCTCGCCATGCACACCTGCCGTCACTTCGACCGGGCTCTCGGCATCGCCATGACTGATCGCGTTGGACACCAGATTGGAGAGCAATTGCGCGATCCGCTCGTGATCGCAGCGGATACGCTCCAGCACGCCTATGTCCGAATGAATCGGCCGCGACGGATGAACACGCTGCACCTCGGAAATCACATGTTCCAGGGTTTTATCCAGGCCGTGCGCCTCATGGATACTGAGAGGAATGCCGTGGCCCATGCGGCCTCGGGCAAAATCGAGCACGTCATCGACCAACTGCGAAGCACGCTGGCCAGAGGTCAGGATGTGTTGCACAACCTGCAGGGCCTTTTCATCCAGCGAACGACGCAACAGCAATTCGGCACTGGCATTGATGGCAAACAGGGGGTTGCGCAGGTCGTGCCCCAGCACGGCGATAAACTGCTCGCGCAGCTCAGCCACCTCACGTTCGGCGAGCAGGTCTTCACGCGCCTGTTGCAGATTTTCCTCGGCCTCGATCTGCAGCGCCAGAAGACGTGCGAACGACACCATCATTGCCTCGATGGGCGTACCGGTCAGCTTTGCAGGCTTGGGATCCAGCGCGCAGATGGTGCCGAAAAAAGAGCCGTCGGAGAGAAAGATCGGCACCGAGATATAGCTCTGAAAGCTGTACAGACGTGGAGTGTCATGCGTACAGAACAGCGGATCCTCAGCGACATGATCAATCACCACAGCCTTGTGGGAGTTGCGAATCTCATGGCAGATGGTGCTGCTTACGTCCAGTTCGCCGCCAGGTTTCAAACCGAAATCGAGCTTGTCCAGAACCGCACAGGCCGTCCAGGTATTTTCGGTTACACGCGCCACGGCGGCGAACCCCAGCCCTGTGGATTCGGCAATGACCTGCAGGATGGCCGGCACCGCACTGATCCGACTGATCGTGGCCACATCATTTGAAATGGATCGCCGCATGTAGAACCTGTATGAGCCTTGATGTGATGACGCAGCACGCTAGTTTAGGACTGTAACGATTTTTCTGCACCCGTGAATAACACGGGTTGATCGGCAATCTGCATGAAACCTGATCAAACCTCGGATTTCGCCGGGGGACGCGGAAACGCCACCGTGAACGTCGTGCCCTCTTCAGCCGAAGAACGAACCGTCACATCGCCCAGATGGGCTCGAACGATCTCGCGCACGATAAACAGGCCGAGCCCGACTGTACGGGTCTCGTCACTGTCGCTGACCACGCGTACGACGGGCTCGTAGAGGTCGTCTACTTTCTCCATCGGTATCGGCTCACCGACGTTGTGCACCGACAGTTTGATCATCCAGGTGTCGAACGACGACGTAATCAAAACCTCACCGTCGTCGGTGCCGTAATTGATGGCATTGCTGACCAGATTGCCGAGCATCTGCAGCAGGCGGTCAGGATCAGCCGAACATGCGCCCTGCCCTTCGCTGCGATGGGTCAGCACCCGATCCGGGAAAACCTGGCGCAGCTCTTCGACGCCGCGGGCGACCACTGCGTGAAAATCGACAGGCTGAGGAACGACGGTAATGCCGCTGCCCACGCGGGCGTGAGTGAAATCCAGCAGATCGACAATCATGCGATCGGCACGGTCGGTGGAATGATTGATGTGTCCCAGAATCCGCTCCTGGCGCGACTCAAGCGATGTGCGCTCCAGCAGTCCGGCAGCCATCTTGATCGCGGCCAGCGGGTTGCGCAGGTCGTGGCTGACGATGCCAATCATCTGTTCGGCAAAAATAGCCCGGATCTCCGCCTCGGCATGCGCCAGACGCAAGCGATTGCGCGCCGAAGTCAGCTCGCTCTGCACGGTCATCTGCTGTTGCAGGAGCTCTTCGGCGATCTTGCGGGCCGCCAGCAGTTCGCGCTCGTACTTGTTGCGCTCTTCGGCCAGGAACACGGCCACTTCATGCAGATACCCCGACGGGTACTCGCGGCGTACGGCATTGAGCATCATCGGAATGGGGCGGCCATCGGCATGAATCAGCTCGACCTTGACCTCGGCAATTGAACCTTGCGACTGCAGCGTAGGCGCCCAGTGAGTCTGCAGAAAGGCCTTGCCTGCCAGGCTCAGCAGATCCTGAAAGCGGCGGCCCACAACAGCGTCGCGCTCCAGACCCAGCCATCGGCAAAACGTCAGATTGGCGCGCTCGATGGTGCCGTTGGGCAGCGTGATCAACAAACCACAGGGCGCCTGTTCATAGAGCTCTTCGGTGGCGGGCAGGCTTACCTGTTCAACGGTCATGTGCGGCGCTCTCGTAAGAGGCCAGAAACTGATTCATCGCAGTAATGCATTCCTGTGCTGCGCTCATGTGCGGGTAATGCCCTACGTTGTCGATCATGTGCAGGGTGCTGTCGGCGATGACACGGTGCAGGTACTCACCCACCTCGACCGGCACCACCATATCGTCGCTGCTTTGCAGAATGAGTGTTCTGCTCTTGAGTTGCACGACATCGGCACGATGGTCGGATAAAAACGTCACGCGGGCAAACTGTCTGGCGATCTCGGCATTGGTGCGACAGAAACTGTTGGCGAGCTCTTCGCTCAGCTCAGGCTGGTCCGAGGCGCCCATGAGCGTCGGCGCGATGGTGCTGGACCATCCCAGATAATTGCTTTCCAGTGTTTCAAGCAACGAATCGACATCGGCGCGAGTGAATCCCCCCACGTAATCTGCCTCGTTGAGGTAATGCGGGGATGGGCCGATCATGATGTGGCCGTCGAAACGACCGGGTGACTGAAGCTCGGCAAGCACGGCAATCATGCAACTGACCGAGTGGCCGACATGCACAACCGGCCCCTGTGCGGCGAACTCGTTGACCACCTCCAGCAAGTCGGTTGCATAACCCTTGAGCGACGAATACTTGTGCGGATACCAGGCCGACACATCCGAATTGCCGTTGCCCACCAGATCGAACAGCACGACCTTGAAGCGCTCTGCAAAGTGCGGCGCCATAAAACGCCACATGTTCTGATCGCAGCCGAATCCATGAGCAAAAATCAGAGTGATCGGTCCGTCGCCCACAATGTTGACGTTGTTACGCTGCTGGACCGACATATCGGGCTCCGAAAATGGCCTGGTAAACGGCTGGGTATGCATACCGTGATAAAGATGGGAGGAGGTTATCACCGTTAAAGGCACATTAGTGGCACAAACCGCACTTTAAGGCAGGAGCCGAAGAAGATTAATGACGGGCAGTATTCTGAAGCAAGTCTGAACGTTGAGGGTATCAGGGAGGTGTCAGGCGACGAAGAGCGTCACGAACTGCATGCCAACGCGAGCATTGGCACGATAAGCAGTTAGATTTACGATGAGCGCGGAGCGTGGGGCTGATAAGACGCGGGATTCACTCGCCGATGTCTTCGTTCCACAGCTCGGGCTTGCTGGCGATGAAGCCCTGCATCATGTGCTTGCAATCATGGTTATCCAGCACGTCGATCTGCACGCCACGCGAGCGCAGCAGGTCTTCCTCGCCCATGAACGACTCATTCTCGCCGATGATCACTTTGCGAATGCCGTAGAGCAGAATCGCACCGCTGCACATCGCACAGGGCGACAGTGTGGTGTAGAGGACCGAGTCACGGTAGACACTGGCCGGCTGGCGACCGGCATTTTCCAGTGCATCCATCTCGCCATGCTTCGTCGCACTGCCCTCTTGTACACGACGGTTGTGGCCTCGACCGATGATTTTGCCGCCGTGGACGATGACCGAGCCGATAGGGATTCCGCCCTCCTTCAGCCCGAGTTGCGCCTCATCGAATGCTGCCTGCATGAATGCGTCCATGTTTTTTTGCCTCGTATCGTCAAAATAGCTGTCAGTGTTGCAGTGCTGCCTCGGCGTTGCCCAGCGCACGGCTGACAAATTGTCCCAGCAGTTCCGATGATCGGGCTTTCATATCGGTGCTGACCTGGGTGTTTCTGGCCCTGAATCTGTTCCCCAATGAAGGCGAATCCGCCCCCTGATTGAGCGAACGCAACTCCTCGGCGGTAAAGGAATGAGCATATGCGGCTGCCAGATTGCGGTCCCACTGCGCCTGATATTCCGGTTTCAGGCGCTGCAGTTCCTTCTGCACCAGTTCCTGGGCTTCAGTCTTGCCAACCGCCTGCACGATACCGGCAAACGTCGCAGTGCGCGAGGCGACCTGATACCCCAGCCAGGCGAGGCCTTCGCCCAGGTTTCGTTGTTCCACCAGCGCCAGCGCCATGTCGTCGGCCTCTTCGGCACTGGCCGGCTGCATCGCGTCCAGCGACAGACAGGCCAGCAATGCCAGGCAAGTCTGCCACGTGCCGCGCGAGCCACGAACGTGACCAGTCATGACGCCTCCCGAGCATCGATTGACCCAGACATGAACTTATCAGCTCGGTGACGCTTTACCACTCGGCGCGTCGCATACCGGTCATCGATGCCGTTATCAGCTATGCGCCTCGTGTCATTCAGCAGGGCGTTAGTCAAAGACTGCTGCTGACCCGCTCGGCCACATCGGCAGGCAACCAGGCTTTCCAGACGTCGGGATGCTGCTTCAGAAAGCGTGCAGCCACGACCTTGGCATCCTCATGCTTGTCACTCATTTCACCCAGGGTCTTGTTCAGCAGGTCAATCGGGAAATCCACGCCTTTGAAGACACTCACCAGCTCAGGGTATTGCTTGCTGAATTCTGCCGACACACCGATCGACAGGGTTGCCGCCAGCGAAGACGTGCCGCGCGGATTGGGGTTGCTGGCGTCGGTCAGGGTTTTCCAGGCTTCGGCATCAAAGGCTGGCTCGTCCAGTTTGATCAGCTTGTACTTGCCCAGCAAAGGCGTAGGTGACCAGTAATAAAACAACACAGGCTTGCGGCGCCGGATAGCCGATGCGACCTCGGCGTCCAGTGCTGCGCCCGAGCCGGTGCGGAAGTTGACGAAACTGTCAGCCAGGCCATAAGCCTTGAGCTTCTGGGTGTTGACGATTTCCGAAGTCCAGCCGCTCGGGCTGTTGAGGAATCGGCCCTTGTCCGGCGACTCCGGGTCTTTGAAGACATCCTTGTAGCGTGCCAGATCCGCGACAGACTTCAGGTCCGGCGCCAGCGGCTTGATGCCTTTGGCGGCGTCGCCCTTGATCACGTACTCAGGCACCCACCAGCCTTCGGTCGCGCCTTTGACGATGTTGCCCAGGCCGAGCACCTTGCCTTCCTCTTCAGCCTTGACCCACACCGGGCTGCGTCCGGTCCACTCTTCGGCGATCACCTGAATGTCATTTTTCGCCAACGCGGTTTCCAGGCTGACGGTACTGCCTGGCAGGGTATCGGTCGGGTAGCCATAGCCCTTCTCGACGATGGTACGCAGGACTTCAGTAATCAGGCTGCCACTTTCCCAGGTCAGCGCGCCGAACTGGATAGGCTTGGTCTTTTCAGCCGCTGTCGCGGTCTGCCCAAGCAGGCCCAGCGCCAGAAGTGAACAGCCCAGTAGTCGTGTTATTGATTTCATGCTCACCTCAAATGGCGCGGAAGAAACGGGTCTGGAAGTATCGACACCAGCCAGCGCCGATTAGTTGTCACGGTTTGAGCCTCTGTATGATGCGAGGCCCCTGTTTCAAGCGCCGCCGCGATGTCCGAAATCCAGTTCTACCCGCTACCTGATGAATGTCGCCCGTTACTGGGCAAGTTCTACCGTCAGCACCAGTCGTCAATGCGCGCTGCCAGCAAGGGCCAGGCGTGGGTTGCAAGGCGGGCAGAAATCATCGGTGCGTTGTGCCTGACACCTGTCGCAGAGGGGCATTGGCTGACCGGGCTGTTCGTGGCGCCGGCGCTGCGCGGACAAGCCGTGGCGCAGGGCCTGATCGAAGCGGCATTGCAACCGCTGAACGGGCCGGTGTGGCTGTTCTGCCATCCGGATCTGTTGGGCTTTTACCAACGCTCGGGGTTCGAGACGGCACAGCGTCTGCCACAGGCACTGGGCGAACGATTCATGCGTTACAGCCGCAGCAAGCCGCTGGTCGCACTGTGCCGCGAAGCCTGACGGCTTCGCAACGAAACGCCACCATCACTCGTCGGCGTTGGGGTCCATGTCCGGAAACATCACGTCCATGAAGCCGAATTTGCTGAAATCGGTGATGCGCGACGGGTAAAGCCGACCGATCAGGTGGTCACATTCATGCTGGACGACCCGCGCGTGAAAACCGTGGGCAACGCGCACGATGGGCTGGCCTTGAGGATCGAAGCCTTCGTAACGAATGCTCTGATAACGGTCCACCATGCCGCGCAATCCGGGCACTGACAGACACCCTTCCCAGCCCTCTTCCAGCGTCGGGCTCAGCGGGGTAATCAGCGGGTTGATGAGAATCGTCTGCGGAACCGCCTCGGCCTGGGGATAGCGCTCGTTGCGCTCGAAGCCGAAAATCACCAGCTGCAGATCGATGCCGATCTGCGGTGCCGCCAGGCCCACACCGCCGACGCTGTGCATGGTTTCGAACATGTCGGCGATCAGCGTATCGAGCTCGCTGCTGCCAAACATGTCTGCGGGCACCGGAGGGGCGATGCGCAACAGGCGCTCATCGCCCATCTTCAGGATGTTATGGATCATGACTGCCTGTCCCTCGCCGACTTAAAAGGCGATCTTGCCACAGAAAGCGATCAGGCTTCGTCCGCCTTCTGCAGCGGCACCGAATGGTCGCGGCCCAGACCGGAGACATGCTGCTTGCCTGTCTCGCTGCTTTCCTCGCCAAGGCCGTCGCCGGCTTCCTTCTCGCCTGCGTCCTTGCCTTCAGCGGACATGTGCTCGATCACCGCATTCATTTCCGCACCCAGCAACAGCACCGCCGCCGAAATATAGAAGTACAGCAACAGCACGATGATCGCGCCGATGCTGCCGTACATGGCGTTGTAGTCGGCAAAGGTCTTGACGTAAAAACCGAAGGCCAGGGAAGCGACGATCCACACCACCACGGCCAGCACCGAGCCTGGGGTGATAAAGCGAAACTCCTGTTTGACGTCGGGCATCACGTAATAGATCAGCGCCACAGCGACCATCAGCAGGATAATGATCGCGGGCCAGCGCAGGATGGTCCACAGCGTCACGATGAAGTCTTCCATGCCGATCTGCGCGGCAATCCAGTTCATGACCTGCGGCCCCAGCACCATGAAGGCTGCTGCTGCCAGCAACATGCCGGCAATGCCTACGGTATAGAGAATCGACAGCGGCAAACGCTTCCAGATAGGGCGTCCTTCGACGACGTCGTACGCAGCGTTCATGGCGCTCATCATCAGGCGTACACCTGCTGACGCGGTCCACAGCGCGATGACGATACCGATCGACAGCAAGCCACCCTTGGACTGCTGCAACTGGTCGATGACCGGGTTGACCTGCTCGAGGGCCTGCGGCGGCAAGAGGAACTCCGATTGCAGTCGCAACCAGGAGAAAAAGTCCGGCAGGTGCAGAAAGCCGATCAGCGCGATCAGAAACAGCAGGAACGGAAACAGAGAAAACAGCATCTGGTAAGCCAGTGCCGATGCATAGGTGGACATCTCGTCATCGAGGAATTCGTTGACGGTTCTCACCAGCACCTTGCCGACTTTCAATTTACGCAAATGGGGGAAAATCATGGCGCTTCCTCTCGCTCCCTTACTGGAAAACCTTACATCCTGAAAACCGGCATGTCCTAGATGACATATCGCGCTGACGGAGCCGATACGCGAATACCGATGGCACATTGACTGGACAGGCCATGAAAGGTTTCAGTCCCGCAGAGCAGAAAGCATAACGGCCATCCGTGGATGGCCGTTATCGGTAATGCCTGGTCCCGGCGCCAGGGCGCCGGAAACGATCGACTCAAGCCTTGTCCACGCCCTTCTTGATCGCGTCCTTGACTTCGCCTTTCGCCTGCTGGCCTTCGCCTTTCAGCTCTTGTACCTTGCCTTCAGCCCGCAGTTTGTCGTTGTCGGTAGCCTTGCCAACAGCCTGCTTGACGTTACCAACTGCTTCGTTGGCCATACCTTTGGCTTTATCGCTGGTGCTGCTCATCGGAAATCTCCTGGGTCTGAAGACCGCACTGGATCGGATGTCGTACTCGACAAAGGATTGACCTGTGCCGGTGGCGAAGAGTTTCAACTATTTTCCGGGCCGCTGTTGCCATTCATCTGCCGTGCATTGGGGCAGGTTTGCAGCAGAGTTTGTGCGAGAATGCGCGCCACCGTTGTCCGGCAGGGCCGACACGCTGAACACACCGATTCACAGGAACGTTATGAAACTCGATAAAAAGCTGGCCATTGCACGCAGAAACCAGGATCTGGGTGGCGCAGTGCTGGGCGTCAACAACACGCATTTCGCCGTGCTGGACCACAAACGAAACATCTGGTGGTTCGACCTGCCTGTCCCGCGCCTGCAAGTAGGTCAGTACGAGTGGCTGCACCTGCTGCTGCACACGCCTGAAACCGACCAGTTATTGCATTTGAAAGTGACCACGGTATTCATGCGCGACCACATGGAAGGCCTTGAAGTGCGCAATGCCGACAAGCGCAAACCGACCGTCAGCCTGGAACTGAGCGCTGACAAGGACTCTTTCCTCAAGGACATGCGCCCCAAGGGCAGCAACCTGAGTTTTGCCGGCTTCCTGCAGAAGTAGCTGTCAACGCAGCAGCAAAACAACTGCTGCCTTCCCGCACTGCACCGGGTGAGCGTCGCGCGCCGGCAACGCTCATTCCGGCACACCGCCGCTTCAGGCGAATCGACGTACCGCCAGATAGCCCGCCGTACCGGCCAGCGCTGACACCACCGTGCCCCACGCATGATCGACCAGCGCCAGCTGCGCAGGCCAGCCCTGCAAGGTGGCCCAGTTGGTCAGGTCATAGGTGCCGTAGGCAATCAGCCCCAGCAGACCGCTGCACAATGTCGCGTGGCTCAGTCGTTGCGCTCTGAGCGCAGGCATGACGCCGAAAAACACCACCCCCGCTCCGTACAGCAGATAAAACGCGATGGCAGGTCCCAAGACCGGCGTATCGAGCATCATCGGTCCAAGCCATTCACGGTAGGTCGGCCCCATCAAAACGCCCAGCCACACTCCGTCGAGGATCAGAAACGCCAGTAATGTGCCGAAGTAAGCGATCAGTATTTTTTTCATGGCGCGTCCTTGATGAAGTTCCAGGGCCGGGAAAGCCCGCTTGAGGGTATGACCGACCAAAGGTAGACATTGATCCATCCACCTTCAGGACTTTTAAAAGGTTAAGGGAGTCAGTGTTAACTAGCGTTATGGAGTTTCAAGCACATGAACACTGTTGGTCCCCTGAAAATAGATGTCTGGAGCGACTACGTCTGCCCGTTCTGCTACCTGCAACTGGCCGTCCTGGAACAGCTTCAGCAAACCTACGGTGAACGGCTCGAATTCAATTGGCATGCCTTTGAACTGCGTCCTGACCCGCTGGCACTGCTCGACCCGAGTGCCGATTACCTGCGTGAAACCTGGTCTCGGTCAGTACTGCCGATGGCCGACAGGCGTCAGGTGATGATGAAGATGCCCAGCGTCCAGCCGCGCAGCCGCAAGGTTCTGGAAGCCGCGGCGTTTGCCAGGAATGCAGGAGGTTTTGAGGCGTTTCACAAAGAGGCTTACCGGGCGTTCTTCGAAAAGGGGCTGGATATCGGCGAGACGCACACGCTGCTCGACCTCGCCACCTCCACCGGGCTGGATCGGCAAGCGATGGAGCAGGCACTTAACGCCGGCCACTTCGAAAAGGACGTGATGGACGACCAGCAATTGGCGCAGAAACTTGGGCTGAGGGCTGTGCCAGTCGTCCTGCTGCGACGCAGTGACGAGGCGCTGGAAGACGCCCGGGTATTCAACGGCACCTTGCCATTCGATCGCTTGAGCCAGGAAATAGACGCGCTCGCCACCTGGGCTTGAGGTGCCGCGAGCTGCGTCGATTGCAGCTCACATCGATGACCTCACGTGCACCCAGGCTGCGATGCCGTATCAGACCAACTCGATACGGTCGGCGTGAATCACGATCTGGCCCTGCTTGTACAACGCACCAATGGCCTTTTTGAAGTTGCCCTTGCTGACGCCAAACAGACCGCTGATGACCTGCGGATCACTTTTATCGCTGACCGGCAGCGTGCCGTCGTTCTCGCGCAACTTGGCGAGAATCTTCGAATTCAGGCTGCTGGCAGCCTCTGCACCGACGGGCTGCAGGCTCAGGCTGATATTGCCGTCGCTGCGGATTTCCTTGATGTAGCCTTTTTCCTGCTTGCCGGCGCGCATGAACTTGAACACTTCGTTCTTGTGAATCAGGCCCCAGTGCTTGTTGTTGATGATCGCCTTGAAGCCCATGTCGGTGGCTTCAGCCACCAGCAGATCGACTTCCTGCCCCACGCTGTAGTTGACGGGGGTCTTGTCCAGGTAGCGGTCCAGACGCGCAGTGGCGGTAATACGCCGTGTGTGCTTGTCGAGGTAGACGTGAACCACGCAGTAATCACCGGCCTGCAAGGTGCGCTTCTCTTCGGAGTACGGCAGCAACAGGTCCTTGGGCAGGCCCCAGTCGAGGAACACACCGATGCTGTTGACTTCAACCACCTTCAGGCTGGCGAACTCACCGACCTGCACCTTGGGTTTTTCAGTGGTGGCGAGCAGCTTGTCTTCGCTGTCCAGATAGACGAACACATTGAGCCAGTCTTCATCTTCCGTAGGAACGTCCTTGGGGATGTACCGATTGGGCAGAAGGATTTCACCGTCCTGCGCGCCGTCCAGATACAGACCGAAGTTCGTGTGCTTGACGATTTGCAAGCTGTTGTAGCGCCCGATTAAAGCCATTTCCAGATACCCTCATTACGTGGGCGGCATTCTACCCGACTTTGAGTCCGGGTTCGCGTTGCGTGGCAGAAGGTGTCGGCACAGCCTCCACTCGTCAGTTTCCCGGGTGCTCAGCGGCCTGCCCTGATGCGCAGCGGCGCGGCCTCTCATCGAAATTTTATATCTGAAAACAGTCGGTTAGCGCTGTGTCAGACAAATCCACCAAGCCGACGAGTACAGGCTCGGCTCGGGCGATTGCCACATTCGCCAAGCAATAATCAAGCGTTTCCTGTACTCTGGCTGGCCGTATTACGTTTATGAAGGTAAATGGCAGCCATGCGTATCAAAGCATCCCACTCGAAAGCCAAACCCGCCCCAGCCGTTGAAACGAGCGACTCGATCAACGCGCAGATTGCAGCTTTCCTGAAGTCCGGCGGTGAAATCCAGCAAATTGCCAAAGGCGTGAGTGGCCAGACCTTCGCACCGTCCAAGCAGATCAATCTCGGTAAAAAGTAAAACCGCGCTCTGCCTGTCGATCTCTATGCGCCTTGACGCTCAAGGCGCTAGATTGACCATCCTTCGCTGGATATTCTTCCGGTCACGCTGCTACTCTCTCCTCTGATATCACTATGACCACGAGCTGGATCACGCTCTGGACGTTATCTTCTTTGTGGAATGCTCGAATGAAGAACTGGATGCTTTTCGGTGCACTTGTCTACCTTGGCGGCTGCGCGTCGCACCACTGCGAAAACGGCCCTAACGACAGTCAGCTCACCGACAGCCCTTGCCGGGCGGAGCACCTGCTTTATCAGAACGACATGCTGCAGGCCAAACTGCTGATCAGCGAAGACAACCGCGAAAACTATGAGCTGGCCGAAGCCATGCTGCGTCGTGCCGCACTTGACGACGCGTCGGGCGAAGCCGAGTTCTATCAGGCCGTGTTGCTGATTCGCCAGCAGGCCGACCAAAAGCAGATCATCGATTTGCTGCAAACCGCTGCGAAACACAAGCATCCGTTGGCCATTGCCCTGCTCTCCCAGCAACTGAGTGTCAGCGACCCAAAACTTGCTGAACGTTACCAGGCCGAATACGCCCAACTGGACGTCGCCAAGAGCGGCTACCCGTCGTTCGAGCAGGCGCTGGTGGTGATTCGCGGGCTGATCATTCCGTCTGCACGCACCACTGCGGCCAACTGACACACAACGGATCGACGAACGGTCCGCCCTCAGCTGATTTCGACGGTATGCTTGCGAGGCTCTAGCTCGCGGCTTGTGTCGGCTCCTGAGCCATTTTCGATACGCCATCCCTGACCACACTCCTCGCAGATCAAGGAGTGAGCCATGCTCAGCCATCGCTTACATGTGCTGTCTTTCAGCGCCATGCTTGTTTGTCAGTCCGTCTCTGCCCAGGTTCTGGAGCGGGATCTGGGCGATTTCGACCTGAAACTCGCCACCACGCCTACGCGCAGCATGGCCCAGGGTCTGGTGACGCCCACCGGCGGTTCCGGCTCCTTTCATGGCGGCCTGGACCTGACCCACGAGAGCGGTTTCTATTTCGGACAATGGGCGCCCGACATGGGCCTGACCTCCGATACCGGGATGGAGCTTGATTCCTACATGGGCTTCAAGAAGCCGTTCGATAACACCCTTGGCTACGAGCTGGGGATGATTCGTTACAGTTACCCCGACACCAGCCAGATCGACAGCCACGAGTTCTATGCCGGTCTGCGCATGCTCAACAGCCGCATCGGCGCGGCCTTCAGCAACGATGTCGGCAGCCGCGACAGCACGGTATTCGTTGATCTGGGTGCCATCGAGCAACTGGGGGTCGGAGTGCGCATGCAGTACGCCAATCACCAGTTCGATACCCCGCAGTCCTCAGCCGACGGCGGATTGATCAACGGCTTCAACGACTGGTCGCTGAACCTGTCACGCCCCTGGCTGGGCATCGACATGAACCTCATCTACAGTGGCTCAAGCCTGAGCGGCGGCGATTGCAGCGTCTACAGCGGCCACAACGCGCGCTGTGAAGGGACGTTCACGCTCAAAGCGGTGCGTTCATTCTTTTAAAGGCCCAAACCGGTTGAACTGCCAGACGCTACACTCCTCTACTGCACGTCAGTACGCCAAGGAGATGTCATGCAGTCTTTATTCAAAGCATTCGTCACGCTGTTGATGACCGTTGCACTGCTCGCAGGATGCAATCAGGTAGGACTGGCGTATCGCAACCTCGACGTGATCATTCCGTGGACGCTCAGCGACTACCTGGACATGAATTCGGAACAGAAAAGCTGGCTGGACGTGCGCCTCAAACAGCATTTGAGCTGGCACTGCAGCACCCAGCTGCCGGAATACCTGACCTGGCTGGACAAGCTTGAAGACATGGTCAAGACCGACCAGGTGACTTACGAAGGGCTGCAAGCCCGTACCAGCGAAGCCAAAGAGGCGATCGCCAAGATCTCGAAGGAAATCACCCCGTCTGCCGTGGAGTTGCTGTCGCGCTTTGACGACAAGCAAGTGCAGGAGATGCAGGAGTCGTTCGCCAAGGACCAGCGCAAGCGCGAAAACAAGTACCTCGACCAGCCACTGGAGCGCCAGATTGCAGAGCGTGCCGACCGGATGGAAAAACGCGTGACACCGTGGGTCGGCAAGCTCAATCAGGCGCAGAAGGACCGCATTCAGGTATGGTCTGCATCACTGGGCGAGCAGAACAAGGCGTGGATTGAAAACCGTACGCGCTGGCAGAACCTGTTCCTGGCCACGGTCCAGCAGCGTCAGGCCAGTGACTTCCCGCAACGCATCGCCGCGCTGCTGCAGGACCGCGAGACGTTCTGGACCCCTGAATACCGCAAGGCCTACGACCAGACCGAGAAGGCCGCGATATCGCTGATCGTCGACATCACCGCCCTGAGCACCCCGGAACAGCGCGCCAAACTGCTGAGCCGCATCGCCGACATGCGCAAGGACTTCACCGACCTGGATTGCCTGAAGTCGCAGAAGTAGTCCGCTAGCCCTATCACCATGACTATCGTGCCCATGCTCTGAAGTGGGCATGCCGTTCCGGACGCTCTGCGTTCTGCCTTGAGTGCGCGGCGCAGGATCGTGACGCAGAGCGTCACCCAATGCATTCCCACGCTGGAGCGTGAGGAACGATGGTCATTTCAGCACAACGATGACTATCGTACCCATGCTCTGCGTGGGTATGCCGTTCCGGACGCTCTGCGTCCTCAGAATCGGCATGTGCAGTGTCAGCGGTTTCAGGCGATCTGCGGCTTTTTGGCGATGGTGTCGAAGAGCGCGGGGTCAAGGGGGTCGCCGGCCTGCTCATTGAGCACCTGACGGGGGTGATCATTCCCCGGAATGCTGCTGTCGATCAAAGCCAGCAGACTTGCGCCGCGCTTTGTCAGCATGTACGTCGAGCCATCTCCGCCTTCCTCGCGAGGACGCGGTTCGATGTAGCTGCGATTCAGCAGTGTCTCGAATTCAGTGGATGTCGATGGGGTGCCGTTGTTCTGCACATCGTGCAACAAACGCTCGATAAGGTCCCAGTTATAAGTCATTTTTCTAAACCTCCGTCCAGCATGGAATGATCACCCATGACCTCCAGCCACGGGCATGTGACTCAAGGGTGTGACCCGCGAGGTGTGTGACGGTTCAGAGAAGCTGGCGGACGGTGTGACGAGGCGTTGTCAGTACTGCAAAGAGGTCGATCGCTCCCGAATGCTCGGGAGCGATCACGGCAATCACTCGGCAGCCGGAGCCGGGGTGCTGCGTTTTTTCAGCGGGGCCATGCCGTCCTGGCTGACCAGGTCGGACTTGGGACGGTTGACCGTCTTGCGTTTGGTCGGCCCTTTGGCCGCGACCTTCTTCTTGTCGCCCTTCGCGTCGGTCTTTTTCTTCTTGACGCCTACTGCCTTGCCGGAGGCCTTGACCTTCTTCGGCCCGCCGTAGGTGCCTTTGACTTCCTTGATGACGCGACGCTCGAAGCTCTGCTTGAGGTAGCGCTCCACGCTCGACATCAGGTTCCAGTCGCCATGACAGATCAACGAGATCGCCAGACCGTCGCTGCCTGCGCGACCGGTACGCCCGACGCGGTGGACGTAGTCATCGCCGCTGCGTGGCATGTCGAAGTTGATCACCATGTCCAGACCTTCGACATCAAGGCCGCGAGCCGCCACATCGGTGGCGACCATGACTTTCGCGCCGCCTTGCTTGAGACGGTCGATGGCCGCCTTGCGGTCCTTCTGGTCCTTGTCGCCGTGCAGCACGAACGCCTTGTATTCCAGCGCCACCAGACGGCCATACAGACGGTCGGCCATAGCCTTGGTATTGGTGAAGATAATGGCTTTCTGGTAAGTCTCGTTGGCCAGCAGCCAGTTGAGGACCTGCTCTTTGTGCACATTGTGGTCGGCAGTGATGATCTGGTGGCGTGTGCCGGAAGCCAGTTCGCTGACGCTGTTCACTTGCAGGTGCTGTGGATCTTTGAGCACCTTGCCGATCATTTCCCGCAGGCCAGCGCCGCCGGTGGTCGCCGAGAACAGCATGGTCTGCTCACGACCGGCACATTCGCCGGCCAGACGCTCGACGTCTTCGGAGAAGCCCATGTCCAGCATGCGGTCGGCTTCGTCCAGTACCAGCACTTCAACGTGCTTGAGGTCCAGATTGCCTGCGTTCAACTGCTCCAGCAAACGACCCGGCGTGCCGATCAGAATGTCCGGCACCTTGCGCAGCATCGCGGCCTGAACCTTGAAGTCCTCGCCACCGGTGATCAAACCGGCCTTGACGAATGTGAACTGCGAGAAGCGCTCGACTTCCTTGAGCGTCTGCTGAGCCAGCTCACGGGTAGGCAGCAGGATCACCGCACGGATGTCGACGCGAACCTTGGCCGGACCGATCAGACGGTTGAGGATCGGCAGCACAAATGCGGCGGTCTTGCCGCTACCGGTTTGCGCAGTCACCCGCAGGTCGCGCCCTTGCAGTGCGAGCGGAATGGCGGCCGCCTGCACGGGCGTAGGCTCGACAAATTTAAGCTCGGCCACAGCTTTGAGCAGGCGTTCGTGCAGGGCGAATTCGGAAAACACGGGTGCTACCTCGACGAAAAACAAAAATACAGCCGCATAGCGTAACGGTTTCGAGCGCCGGGGCCGAGTTTCTTTACCAACAAAGGCCGATTTTGTTTACCAACGGGCGCATAAAGGCCATTCGCAAGTTTGCCGGGCAACGCCGCAAACCCGCGCCTCGTGCCTCTCTTTCCCCCCTCTTGCGCGCAAAAAACCGAAGGTCGTGATTTCTTTTTCTACCTTCAGATTCGGTTAAGAAAGCGCTTCGATACTCCACCCTACTCGCTGACCGGGGGAGGAGCCTCGCCAATGCCTGATATCGATTCGAACATTCGTCTACCGCTGAGTTTTGGCAATGCCGGGGCCCCCACCCTGACCCTCTTCCGCGCCTTGGCGCATGAACAGCCGCGTGAGCCTCTGGAACGGTTCGTTCAGCAACAATTTCGCAAGGCCCATAACGCCGACGTCAGGCAATTCATGCCGGAGCTTTTCGGGCTTCAGGACGGCAGCGGCGCGCTGTGTGCGGTTGCCGGCATTCGTCACGCCAGCGCCGGCACATTGTTTCTGGAGAACTATCTGGATGCGCCCATCGAACAGCAGGTCAACGCTGCAGCAGGGCGACTGATCGAGCGCCAGGGCATTGTCGAAGTCGGCAACCTGGCGGCCAGCAGCCTGGGCAGCGCCCGGCTGAGCATCATCACAGTGACCTGGTTGCTGGCGATGGGCGGTTTCGAATGGGTCGCCTTTACCGGCAATGCGGCGCTGGTCAACAGCTTCAATCGTCTGGGCCTGAATCCGGTCACGCTGTGCACTGCCGATCCGGCACGCCTGGGTGAAGAACGTCACACCTGGGGCTCGTATTACGACTCACGGCCCAGCGTGCATGTCGGCGACATCCGTGCCGGTTTTCTGCACCTGAGCAGCATGGGCATCTTCGAGCGCTTTGGACTGCCACAGACACTGGAGCCTGATTGCCATGTCGCATGAACGTGAAGCCTTTTGGCAAAGACTGCAGACGCTGGCCGATGAGCAGCCCCGGGCGATCGCCCTGCAAGGCGAAGACCGGACGCTGGATTACGCCGCACTGATCGAAGAGGTTACGCAGCGCCGCGAACAATTGCGCGTCGCCAATGCGCGGATCGTGGCGCTGCTGCTGGACAACAGCCCCGACGCCCTGCTCTGGGACCTGGCCGTGCTGTTCGAAGGCCTGAGCTGCGTGGCGCTGCCGCCGTTCTTCAGCGCCGCTCAACGACAACACTGCCTGGAACGAAGCCAGGCGGACACGGTGATTACCGGATCGATCTTCGCCCAAGAGCTGCAGGCCTCTGATTACAGGCAACACGGCGCACTCTGGCAACGCCGCGCTGCCGAGCAACCGTACATGCCGGCGGGCACCGCCAAACTGACCTTCACGTCGGGCACCACGGGCACCCCCAAGGGCGTGTGCCTGAGCGCCGACAGCATCCTCAGGGTAGCTCGAGGGCTTCATGAAGCCAGTCAGTCGGTACACCCCGTGCATCATCTGAGCCTGTTGCCGCTGGCGATCCTGCTGGAAAACATTGGCTGCTACGCGGCCTTGTATGCCGGCGCACGCATCAGCCTGCCTAGCCAGCAGGACCTGGGTATCCAGGGTGCCAGTGGCGTCGATGCGTCGCGTCTGCTGATGTTTTTACAGCAGCGCCGCCCGGACAGCATGATTCTGGTTCCGCAATTGTTGTTGCTGCTGGTGACGGCCTGCGAAGCGGGCGCGTTCGATGCGTCGATGCTGAGCTTCGCCGCAGTCGGTGGCGCACGCGTCAGCCTTGATCTGCTGTCACGCGCTCAAGCGGCGGGCCTGCCGGTCTTCGAGGGCTATGGCCTGTCGGAGTGCGCCTCGGTCATCACCCTCAATCGACCGGACGCGCAGCGTGCCGGCAGTGTCGGTCGCCCACTGCCGCACATCTGGCTACGGCTGGCGGCTGACGGCGAAGTGCTGGTGGCCGGCAGCCCGATGCTCGGCTATCTGGGCGACACGACACCCGCACCGGCCTGGTGGCCTACCGGCGATCTGGGTGAGCTCGATGCTGACGGCTACCTGTACTTGAAAGGCCGCAAGAAACATCAGTTCGTGACCAGCTTCGGACGCAACGTCAATCCGGAATGGATCGAAGCCGAACTGACCCAGAGCCTCTGCATTGCCCAGGCGTTCGTGTATGGCGAGGCTCTGCCGTCCAACCACGCCCTGCTCTGGCCATCGCGCCCCGGCACCACTGACCTGCAGATCGACGAAGCCGTCAACCGGGCCAATCAGGCGCTGCCCGACTACGCCCGCGTCACGAGCTGGACCCGTCTCGACGAGCCTTTCAGCCCGGCAAACGGCTTGTCCACCGCGAATGGCCGGCCTCGCCGCGAGGCCATTCTTGAACGCTACCAAACCCTTTTCACGCCCTCCAACCTGACCCAAGGTGCCTTGTCATGAGCTTTTTTCAGACCCTGCAGGATGCGACCCAGGAACAACGCGAAACCCTGTTCAATCTGCCGATCATCCGCCAGGCAATGGCCGGCCAGGTCAGCCTGGAAAGTTACCGGGCGTTTCTGACTCAGGCCTACTACCACGTGCGCCATACCGTGCCGTTGATGATGGCTTGCGGCGCGAGGCTGCCGTCGCGCATGGAATGGCTGCGCGCGGCCGTCTGTGAGTACATCGAGGACGAATACGGGCATGAAAAGTGGGTACTCAACGACCTGCGTGCCTGCGGCGGTCAGGCTGACGCCGTGGAAAACGGCCAACCCGGCGCGCCTATCGAACTGATGGTCGCCTACCTTTACGACCTGATCGCACGTGGCAACCCGGTGGGCCTGTTCGGCATGGTCAATGTGCTGGAAGGCACCAGCATTGCCCTGGCTACGCACGCAGCAGACAGCATGCGCAAAGGGCTCGGCCTTGGGCCAGAAGCGTTCAGTTACCTGAGCTCTCACGGCAGCCTGGACATCGGCCACATGGAAACCTTCCGAAAACTGATGGACAAGGTCGATGATCCGGACGATCAACAGGCCGTGATTCATGCATCGCGCATGGTTTACCGCCTGTACACCGAGATGTTTCGCGAGTTGCCGGGCGCTGCGCTGACCGTGCACAAGGGGTCCGATCATGCGGCTGCCTGACGCGCACGTCGTTCTCACCGGTGCCAGCGGCGGCATCGGTCTGGCAATCGCCGAGGCACTGTGCAGCCAGGGCGCCAAGGTGCTGGCAGTGTCGCGGCACGTGCATCCGCTGCGTCAGTTGCTCGAGTTCTACCCGGCCAACCTGCACTGGGTCGAGGCGGACCTGTGCACGGCACAGGGTCGTCAGCAAGTAGTCCGTGCGGTTGGCGCCGTGCCTGGCGTCAACCTGCTGATCAATGCGGCGGGCACCAACCATTTCGCGATGCTCGAGCAGCTGTCAGCCAGCGAAATCGATTCCATGCTGACCCTCAACGTGCATGCACCGATCCAGTTGACCAGCCTGATGCTGCCGGTGCTCAAGCAGGCCAGCGAAGCCATGGTGGTCAACGTCGGTTCTACCTACGGCTCCATCGGCCATGCCGGGTATGCCACCTACTGCGCCAGCAAGTTTGCGTTGCGAGGGTTTTCCGAAGCGCTGCGTCGCGAGCTGGCCGACACCCGGGTGGGCGTACTGTACGTCGCCCCGCGTGCCACCAGGACCAACATGAACAGCGCCGCAGCACAGGCACTGAACGACGCGCTGAGCTCGGCAGTCGACGACCCGCAAGACGTCGCCCAGGCGGTGCTCCAAGCCATTGCAGGTAACCGCAGAGAGCTTTACCTGGGGTGGCCGGAGCGTTTTTTCGTCAGGCTCAACAGCCTGTTGCCGACCCTCGTGGACCGCGGCCTGCGCAAGCATCTCCCGTTGATCCGCCACCACAGTTCACCCATTGCGCAAGAGAAGCACATACCATGAAAAGAATCGCTTTCGTCGTCATGAGCCTGATCAGCCTGCCGCTCTGGGCACTCGATGCACCCGACCAGCAACGTCTGGCCGGTATCCAGAAAGAATGGGCGCATATTCAGTACGGCCTGCCCGAGAAGCAGCGTGTCGACGCATTCGAGAAGCTGGCCACGCAAACCACGGCCTTCACTCAGGATCGTCCCGACGCAGCAGAAGCGTGGATCTGGTCGGGTATCGTCACCAGCAGTTGGGCCGGGGCACAAGGCGGCCTTGGCGCGCTGGGCAAAGCCAAACAGGCAAAGGCCGACCTGGAAAAGGCCATGACCCTCGACGCCAATGCCTTGCAGGGCTCAGCCTACACCAGCCTGGCAGCGCTGTATGACAAAGTCCCCGGCTGGCCGATAGGCTTCGGCGACTCGGCCAAGGCCGGGCAATTGCTGGAGCAGGCGTTGAAAATCAACCCGAACGGCATAGATACGCTATTTTTCTCGGCGCAACATCAGTTCGATCAAGGCAACTATGCTCAAGCACAGCAAGCCCTGAACAAAGCGTTGCAGGCACCCCCCCGTCCGGGCCGTGAAGAGGCCGACGCCGGGCGCAGGAAAGACATTCAGTCGCTGCTCGCCAGCGTGAACAAGAAGCTCAACTGACGGAGACACCATGCGTCTGCTGCTTATCGAAGACGACGTTGCACTGGGCGAAGGCATTCAGCAGGCACTCAGCCGGGAAGGCTACACCGTTGACTGGATCAAGGACGGCAGCAGCGCCCTGCATGCCCTGCTCAGCGAGAGCTTCGATCTGGCCATTCTCGACGTCGGCCTGCCGACGCTGAGCGGCTTTGAAGTGTTGCGTCGACTGCGTCACAGCGGCTCGACGCTGCCGGTCATGATCCTGACCGCACGCGACGCCACCGAAGACCGGATTATCGGCCTGGACAGTGGCGCTGACGATTACCTGGTCAAACCCTTCGATGTGTCCGAGCTGAAAGCCCGCTTGCGCGCCCTGCTACGCCGGAGTGCCGGGCGCGCCAAGGTGCTGATCGAACACAACGGCATCCGTCTGGACCCCAGCACGCAACAGGTCAGCTATCACGATGCTGCAGTTGCGCTGACGCCCAAGGAATACCAATTGCTGTATGAATTGCTCTCGCCACCAGGCAGGGTCATGACCCGCGAACGGCTGATGCAGCTGCTCTATGGCTGGAACGAAGAGGCCGAAAGCAACACCCTTGAAGTGCACATTCATCATCTGCGCAAAAAGTTTTCCAGCACCCTGATCCGTACCATTCGAGGCGTGGGTTACCTGGTGGAGGAGCGTTCTTGAAGTCGATACGCCGCCGCACACTGACACTGATCATCGGCCTGCTGCTGAGTGGTCTTCTGGTCCTGACGCTCTTCAACGTGCATGACAGCAATCACGAAATCGCAGAAATCTACGATGCCCAGCTGGCGCAGAACGCAAGACTGCTGGAAGGCGTGATGCGCATGCCCATGGAGCGCAAGGAGCACGCGCAGCTCTATCAGGCCTTCAATCAGGCGCTCGCCCAGGCCGAACCGCGTGTGGACGGCCATCCTTACGAGGGCAAGATCGCCTTTCAGGTCTGGGACAAGGACAACAATTCGCTGGTACACACCGCCAGCGCACCGACCTTCACTCATCCGCCACAGAGCACCGGGTTCAGTGATTTCAATGACATGACCGGCCATCAATGGCGAGCCTTCGTGCTCAGGGACCAACAGCACGGGCTGCTGGTCTGGGTCGGTGAGCGCGATGACGTGCGCTCGGATCTGGTCAACCGCATTGTGCGTCACACGGTCTTGCCGAACCTGATCGGCAGTCTGGTGCTGATGATCGCCATCTGGCTGGCGATCCGCTGGGGGCTGAGGCCACTGGCCGATTTCGCCAATACCCTGCGTGGCCGTAACGCCGGCTCTCTGCACCCTCTGCAACTCAACGCCCTGCCCGCTGAACTGGAGCCCATGCAGGCCGCCCTGAACCGCCTGCTGGGGCAGATTCAGGACCTGCTCAAACGCGAGCGACGCTTCATTGCCGATGCGGCCCACGAAATGCGCACGCCTCTGGCGGTCCTGCGGGTGCACGCGCAAAACGTCCTGGAAGCGCACAACGAAGAGCAGCGGCAACAGTCGCTGGGCTACCTGATCATCGGCGTGGACCGTACTACGCGGCTGGTCAACCAGTTACTGACCATTGCGCGCCTGGAGCCCGGCCCTTCGCCAGCGGGCAAGGTAACGGTGGATCTGGTCAGCGCCGTGCGCGACAGTCTGGTGCAGCTGACGCCGTGGGTGCTGAGCAAGCATCTGGAGCTGTCCTTTGAATGCACTGAAGTCAGCCGCGAAGTCATGGTCGACTTCCCCGCGCTGGACATTGCCTTGCACAACCTGATCACCAATGCCGTCAACTTCTCACCCGAAGGTGGCCAGGTCACGGTGGGGCTGACGTTCAGTGAGCATTGCTTCCGGCTCAACGTCGACGATCAGGGCCCCGGTATCGACGAGCAGGAGCGCGAGCGCTTGTTCGAGCCGTTCTACAGCCGTGGCAACGATCAAGGCGTGGGTCTGGGACTGGCCATCGTGCAGAAAGTCGCGCTATTGATGGGTGGCAACGTGAGCCTCGACAATCGTCCGCAGGGTGGGCTCAGGGCCAGTCTGCAGGCGCCGCTGCTCTGAATATTAAGCAACGCGCCGAGGGACGGTCATCGAGCGCAGTCACGACACCGGCAGCAGTACATCGACCACCAGACCGCCGCCCGGCCGATTGCGTGCGGCGATCTGCCCGCCGTGCATTTCGATAGCCCGCAGGGCGATGGCCAGGCCCAGACCAAAGCCCTGCGCGGCATTCTCCGGACCGCGCTCGAAGGGCTGGAAAATCCGTTGCAGACACGCCTCGTCCACACCTGGCCCCTGATCGATGACATTGACCATCAGGCACAGCGGCTGGGCCTGAACGTTGGCGACCACCACCACATCCGTGCCGACCGCCGTGTGGCGAACGGCATTGCGGATCACGTTTTCGAAGGCCCGATAAAGTAATTCGCTGTCGACCTGGGCGACGAAAGATCCGGGAGCCTGCAGCCTGACCCGACACTGCTTCAGTCCGGCCTCGAATTCGGCATCTTCGACGATGGCTGCCAGCAGGCTGATGACATCGACCTGGTCGCGCGTCAGGCTTTCGACATCGCTCTGCATGCGCGCCAGGGTCAGCAATTCTTCGATCAGTGAGTCCATGCGCTCCGATTCGCGCTCGATGCGTTCGAGCATGTCCAGTTGGGTCGGCTCCTGGCGCAGCAGGCCGATGGCGGCACTCATGCGCGTCAGCGGCGAACGCAGCTCATGGGAAATGTCATGCAGCAGTTGTTGCTGGGAGTCGGCCATGACCTTGAGCTGATTGGCCATGCGGTCGCAATCCTCGGCGAGGTCGACGATTTCATCGCGCCGGCGGCCCATGTCGGGTTTCACCCGTGTGTCGAATCGGCCTCTGGCGACCTTGCCCATCGCCTCGCGCAATTTAATCAGCGGTGCCACCAGATAGCTGCTGAGAAACCAGCTGAACAGCGCGCTCATGACCGTGCCGGTGATCAGCGGATTGAGGTGAGAGGGTTGATCGTCATGGTTGGGGCGCTGGGTAGAGCGGATATGCACGATTGCACCTTCGCGCGTACGCACGGCGAGTTCGAAGCGAGGGTTTTCCAGCAAATCGCCCGCCAGCAGCATCCCCTGGCTGTCGTACAGACCGACCTTGCTGTGACCCTCCGGCTGCCAGGCATCAAGCAACGCCTGCCCTGCGGCAATGCCCGAGCGCTGCAAAATGCGCACTTCGTTGTCGAGCACCGTGCTGAACGAAGGATCGCCACGCCCCGACTGGGTGAACATGAACAGGCCGGCACCGACCATGAAGGTCAGGCTGGTCGCCAGCCAGAACGCCAGAAACAGCTTCCAGAACAACCGGCTCGGCCTCATGGCGTGATCAACATATAGCCCAGATTACGCACGCTCTGTATCCAGCTCTGGTTATCGTTGCGCGGGCCGAGCTTGTGGCGAATGCTGCTGATGTGCACGTCGATACTGCGATCGTAGCGGGCCAGCGGCCGTCCCAGCGCGTTCATCGACAGGTTCTGTTTGCTGACCAGTTGCCCGGCATGCCGCGCCAGCTCTTCGAGCAGGCAGAACTCGTTGCCGGTCAGTTCAAGCGTCACGCCCTGCCAGCGCGCTTCACGCTTGCCTGGCCAGAGCATCAGCTCTCCGGCCTGAATCACCTCCCTGACCGTCTCGATCACCGGCACCGCACGCACCCGGCGCATGATCGCCCGCAGACGCGCCACCAGCTCACCCGGCGAGCTGGGCTTGGGCACGTAATCGTCGGCGCCCAGTTCCAGACCGGAAATACGGTCGATATTGTCGCCGCGTGCGGTCAGCAGAATCACCGGCACCTGGCTTTGCGCACGGATCCGCCGCAGCACCTCAATGCCGGAGATGCGCGGCATCATGATGTCCAGCACGACGATGTCGTGACGCCCGGACAAGGCTTCAACCTCGCCCTCTTCAGCGCTGTTGGTGCAGGTCACGTCGAAGCTTTCACGGGTCAGGTACTGGCTGAGCATTTCCGTCAGTTCCCGATCATCGTCGACAAGCAATACGGAAGTCATGGCAGGCCCTTGATTGGTGGTTGCCGATTATCCCGGCGCTGCTGCGGCGTGTCAGCCGGGCTCGTTGATCTTTACCTAACCTTACACGGCGTTAACCGTCCCCAACATGCCCTCCCCCTATGCTGCGCAGCCAACAGCGCCCGCCGGACCGGCCCTTTCTGGCGTGTCATCGGCAGCGCTCAAATGCCTTTGTCGCAGCTTTCTGGAAAGGGTTTGATGATTTCTTCGCGTCTGCTTCTATCGTTCTGCCTGTTATTCAGCGTCCCGCTGGTACACGCCGATACTTTTGCCATCTCGGACATCCGCGTCAACGGCCTGCAACGCGTATCTGCCGGCAGCGTATTCGCTGCGCTGCCGCTCAATGTCGGCGATCAGGCCGATGAGCAGCGTCTGGCCGACGCGTCGCGCTCACTGTTCAAGACCGGTTTCTTTCAAGACATCAACGTTGCACGCGATGGCAATGTGCTGGTGATCAATGTAGTCGAACGCCCTTCTATCGCCAGTATCGAGATTGTCGGCAACAAGGTCATCAGCACCGACGACCTGATGAAGGGGCTCAAGCAGTCGGGGCTCAGTGAGGGCGAGATATTCCAGCGCGCCACGCTGGAGGGCGTGCGCAATGAACTGCAACGGCAGTATGTCTCCCAGGGCCGCTACAGTGCCTCGGTCGATACTCAGGCGCTGCCTGCACCACGCAACCGCATCGCCCTGAAAATCACCATCGACGAAGGGACGGTGGCGTCGATCCAGCACATCAACGTGGTCGGCAACACCGTGTTCTCCGATGAACAACTGGCTGATCAGTTTCAGCTCAAGACCAGCAACTGGCTGTCGTTTTTCAAGAACGATGACAAGTACGCCCGCGAAAAACTTTCCGGCGACCTGGAACGACTGCGCTCCTGGTACCTGGACCGCGGCTACATCAACATGGATATCAACTCGACGCAGGTATCGCTGACACCTGACAAGAAAGGCGTGTTCATTACCGTCAACATCACCGAAGGCGACCGGTACACCGTGGGCAGCGTCAAACTGGGCGGCGACCTGAAAGTGCCGAAGGACCAGCTCGAACAACTGATTCTGGTCAAACCGGGTCAGGTGTTTTCACGCAAGGTCATGACTGACACCACCAACCTGATCACCCGTCGTCTGGGCAACGATGGCTACACATTCGCCAACGTCAATGGCGTGCCGAAAGCCAACGAGGCCAATCACACCGTCGATATCAGTTTCGTGGTCGACCCCGGCAAGCGCGCCTACGCCAACCGCATCAACTTTCGCGGCAACACCAAGACCGCCGATGAGGTGCTGCGTCGTGAAATGCGTCAGATGGAAGGCGGCTGGGCCTCGACCTACCTGATCGACCAGTCGAAGGTGCGCCTGGAGCGTCTCGGTTTCTTCAAGGAAGTGAACGTCGAAACGCCAGCGGTCCCCGGCACCGACGATCAGGTGGACATCAACTACGCCGTCGAAGAACAAGCCTCGGGCAACATCACTGCCAGCGTGGGCTTTTCGCAAAGCGCCGGGCTGATACTGGGTGGCTCCATCTCGCAGAACAACATCCTCGGCACCGGCAACTTCGCCAGCCTTGGCATGACCCGCTCCGAGTACCAGACCAAGTACAACTTCGCGTTCACCAACCCGTACTTCACGCCTGACGGGGTGAGCCTGGGCTACAACGTTTTCTACAACGCGACCGACTACAGCAAGTACTACGACGATGACGACGAGGTCTCCTACTATTCGCTCAACAGCGTGGGCGCCGGGGTCAACCTCGGCTATCCGATCAGCGAAACATCGCGCCTGACCTACGGGCTGTCGATCCAGCGTGACACCCTCGACGCCGGCAGCTACAGCGCTGACGAGATCTACGACTTCATCGAGCGCGAAGGTGATGCGTTCACCAACCTCAAGGCCAGCGTCGGCTGGTCGGAATCGACCCTCAACAAAGGCGTACTGGCCACCCGCGGTCACTCGCAAAGCCTGACCCTGACCAGCACCGTGCCGGGCAGTGACCTGCAGTTCTACAAACTCGACTACAACGGCCAGACCTTCCTGCCGCTCAGCGACACCACCTCGCTGCGCCTGCATACCAAACTCGGCTACGGCAACGGTTACGGCGATACCGACGGCCTGCCCTTCTACGAAAACTATACGGCGGGCGGCCAGGCCACCGTGCGTGGCTTCAAGGACGGCACGCTGGGGCCACGCAATACCCCCGCCACCGGCACCTACGCCAGTCAGGGGCAGATCTACTATTCCGACCGCGACACCGAAGCCCTGGGCGGCAACATCCTGGTCACCGGCGGCATGGAATACCTGTTCCCGATGCCCTTCGTCAAAGACCAGAAATCCCTGCGCACCTCGCTGTTCTGGGACTTCGGCACGGTTTACGCGGACAAGTGCTACCTGACCACCACGCAGAACTGCGGCAACATCAATATCGACCAGATGGCCAGTTCGGTCGGCGTCGGCGTGACCTGGTACTCGCCGCTCGGCCCCCTGAGCTTCGACCTCGCCGTGCCGATCAAAAAGCCCGAAGACGCCGAGACCCAAGTGTTCCAGTTCTCGCTGGGCCAGACCTTTTGAGGCGGACCTTTTACAGCATGAACAAGGCGGTCTTTACCCAGCATTACCTGGCCCGGACCGCGCTTTACATCCCGTCGTTGAATACTGCCTGCACTACTCATCAGGTCAGGAGTCGTTACATGAGCCGCGAAGTCAGACAGATCACCCCCGATGTGCAGGAAATAATCCAGCACGCCTTGCGCTCACTGCTGGGCAAAGGCTTCGTCATCGCGCTGTTCGGCAGCGAGGATGCAACCGGGGCCATGCACTACCACCTGCGTATCGACCACGACGCCACGGGGCTGGGCATCGAGCATCACGACAACGTCGAAGACGGTTTCATCGACGATATCTTCATGCTCGCCACCCGCATGAAAGCCATGCTCAAGCACCGCGAAACCCTGTCTCGCATGCACGGCGGCAGCCAGGCGACGGGGCAGGTCCGGCTGCTGACCTGGATCACCGAGGACAGCAGCCAGACAGTCATGCAAACCGCCGAGGCTGCGGGGCGCGAGTGTTTGAGTGCGTTACGCGAACGCAGGCTGCGGGCTTGAATCATGAGCGCCGCACGGCTCAATCAATGGCCGAAGCCATCAGTTCTCGTAACCACATATGAGCCGGATCACGGTGCAAACGCTCAGGCCACAGCATGAGCATTTCAAACCCGGGAATCGAAAGCGGCGGTTCCTGAACCACGAGCGTCAGCTGGGCGCGCACCAGCCGTTCGGGCACCACTGCAACCAGGTCGCTGCTGGTCAATGCAGACACCAGCGAGCCGAAATGCGGCGCCGACAACACGACCCGTCTGCTTAACCCCTGCGCCGCCAGGGCCTGATCGGTGCTTCCGGCGAACCCGCCGCCGTTGGGAGACATGACCGCATGCTCCAGCTCACAGAAACGCGTCAGCGATACGGGCTGCGCAAAATCCGGATGATCATGCCGGGCAGCAAGCACATAACGTTCATGGATCAACGACCGCTGACGCAGCTTGGGCGGTGCCTCATCGCGGGTGTGCAACGCCAGATCCAGTCGACCGCTTTCGAGATCCGCGGCAAGGCTGACCGGGTGCTTGTTCAACAGGGCCAGGCGCGTACCCGGAGCACTGCTGCGCAACCTGCCGAGCGACGGCCATATCAACGCGATGGTCGCGTAGTCGCTGGCGGCCACGCGCCAGGTGTGATCGGCCCTTGCCGGATCGAAATCCCGACCGGGCAGCAAAGCGGACTCCAGCGCTGCAAGCGCCTGCCTGAGCGGTTCGCGCAGTTGTTCAGCCCGCGCAGTCGGGGTCATGCCCCGCGGTCCCGGCAACAGCAATGGATCATCCAGTACCTGCCTCAGCCTGCCCAATTGCAGGCTGACCGTCGGCTGAGTCAGGTTCAGCCGATGCGCCGCGCGGGTCACGTTCTGCTCCGAGAGCAATGCATCCAGCGTGATCAGCAAATTGAGGTCGATACGCCGCAAGGTATTGTTCATGCACATACCCAGTGTTTGGGAGATTGATTTCCAGCATACCCGATCGAGTCTGTAGCGTTGCCTCATGACAGACAAACCGGAGCCCCTCATGAACGTACTTATTGTCTACGCCCACCCCGAACCGCGCTCGCTGAATGGGTCGTTGAAAGACTTCGCAGTCGATCATCTGCAGAGCAAAGGCCATCAGGTGCAGGTGTCCGACCTTTACCAGATGGGCTGGAAGGCGACAATCGACGCCAACGATGCACCTGGCCTTGAGAGCAGCAGCCGCTTTGACCCTGCCCTTGAGTCGCAACGCGTATTTGCCGCCGGTATTCAACCGCCGGACATCGAGGCCGAACAGGCCAGATTGCTCTGGGCAGACGCCGTCATATTTCAGTTTCCGCTCTGGTGGTTTTCGATGCCGGCGATCATGAAAGGCTGGATAGAGCGGGTGTACGCCTGTGGCTTCGCCTACGGCGTGGGCGAGCACAGCGACCAGCACTGGGGTGATCGATACGGTGAGGGAACGCTGGCAGGCAAGCGCGCCATGCTGACGGTGACCATGGGTGGCTGGGAGTCCCACTACAGCGAGCGTGGCGTAAACGGAGCGCTGAACGACGTGCTCTTTCCTATCCAGCACGGCATCCTGTTCTATCCAGGCTTCGAGGTGCTCGCGCCCTTCCCCGTGTACCGGGCAGGCAAAGTGGACAGCGCAACATTTGCCCGCATTTGCGCCGACTACGGCAACCGCCTGGATACCCTGTTCACCCTTGAGCCCTTGCCGTTTCGCAGGCAGAACGACGGTGACTACGAGATCCCGGCGCTGACATTGCGTCCTCATCTTGCAGCGGGTCGGCAGGGGCTGGACATTCACCTTCGCGATGAGGATGAGCCTGCGGATCTTTAGGTAGATTTGAAACCACCAGTGACCGATAACAAAAAAGCCCTGCTTGTGCAGGGCCTTTTCATGCGTAGCGCTTTCAGGCGGATTACTTCAGGTTGTTCTTGAAAAACTCGCCCAGCTTGTCGAACGGGATCAGATCGACCCGATCGTAAAGATCCACATGCCCGGCCTCTGGCACGATGATCAATTGCTTGGGCTGGCCGGCCAGTTTGTACGCTTCCTCGCTGAACTCCAGCGAGTGCGCCTTTGAACCGGCGATGAACAGCATCGGGCGTGGCGAGATGGTCGCGATGTCGTTGAACGGATAGAAGTTCATGAACTTGATGTTGCTGGTCAGCGTCGGGTGAGTGGTCAGTTCGGGGGACTGGCCTTCAGGCGTGAACTCGCCCCGTGGCGTGCGATAGAAATCATAGAACTCGCGTTCGATCGGGCCGGATGTGTCAGTCAGTTTGTGTACGGTGCCGCTGGTGTAGGCCGTATCACCGCCGCTGTATTCCACGTCGCGCTGCAGTGCCGCCTGCTCGATGATCTTCTTGCGCTGCGCCAGCGTCTGCGAGTGTTTCAGGCCGTTGCGGTTGGCGGCGCCCATGTCATACATGCTCACCGTGGCGATGGCTTTCATGCGCGGGTCGATCTTCGCGGCACTGATGACAAAGCTGCCGCTGCCGCAAATCCCCAGAACGCCGATTCGTTTTTTGTCCACGAAGGTCTGCGTGCTCAGGAAGTCCACTGCGGCGCTGAAGTCTTCGGCGTATAGATCGGGGGAAACGGCGTTACGTGGCTGGCCTTCGCTCCCGCCCCAGAACGACAGGTCCAGCGACAAGGTGACAAACCCTTGCTCGGCCAGTTTCTGCGCGTAGAGATTGGCGCTTTGCTCCTTCACCGCCCCCATCGGATGGCCGATGATGATGGCCGGAGCTTTAACGTTCGGGTTCGAGCCTTTGGGTATAAACAGGTTGCCCGCGACTTTCATCTTGTACTGGTTGTTGAACAGCACTTTTTGCGCAACGACCTTGTCGCTTGTGTAGAAATTATCGGCACCGTGAGACATGTCTGCTCCTGTCGCAGCGTATGAGCTGATTAAAAGCCCAAGCATCAAAAGAATCTTTTTCATGGCGTGTTACCTCTTTGATAAATTGACCCGCGTTTATCTGCCCGGCCCTGACCGGTGTTGCTTTCCTGCAGGGACGCGTTGTCGCGTGCCGTCCAGGCCAGCGCGGCCGAACACGCCAGTAACACGCCACCGAATGCGAACGGGCTCCACCAACCGAGGCTGTCGAACAGCGCGCCACCGATGCCGGCACCGGCGGTGATCGCCAATTGAATGGTCGCCGCCATCAGGCCGCCGCCTGCCTCGGCATCGTCGGGCAGCGTGCGGCTCAACCACAGGCCCCAGGCGACCGGTGCAGGTGTGGCAATCAGCCCCCAGACGGCAAGCACAATGGCGACGGACTGAGGTGAATGGCCCAGGCCGGTCAGCGCCACGGCCAGCACCGCCATCAGCAACGGAATGGCGATCAGGCAGGCATACAGGCCTGTGTGCAGCAGCCTGCCGATCAGGTAGGTGCCGACCAGCCCGCTGGCCCCCAGCGCCAAAAGCATCAGGGACAACGTGTTGACGCTGACCCCGGTGATCTCTTCCAGAAACGGGCGCAGGTAGGTGAAGACGGCGAACTGGCCCATGAACAGCAACAGGATCGCGCTCATGCCGACGGCCACTTGCGGGTTGCGCAGCAGGCGGAACGGATTGCGTGCCCGGTTGTTCGGCTGACTGCGCATGGCCGGCAGGCTCAGCCACTGCCAGGCAAACGCCAGCGCCGCGAGCGGGATAACCAGGAAAAACGCCCCGCGCCAACCGATGTACTGGCCCATGAAGCTGCCCAATGGCGCGGCGACCGTCGCCGCCAGCGCATTGCCGCCGTTGATCAGTGCCAGGCCCTTGGCGACCGATTGCTTCGGCACCAACTTCATCACGGTAGCGGTCGACATCGACCAGAAGCCGCCAATGGCAATCCCGAGCAATGCACGGCCTGTCATGAACAACCAGCCGTTGGAGGCCAGCGTGACGATCACCCCAGACACCAGCAGCAACAGGCTGAAGCCCAGCAGGACAGGCTTGCGATCCAGATGCCCGGTCAGTGGCGTGTTCAGCAGACTGGTCAGCACGGCAAAAAAGCCGGAGATCGAAATCGCCTGCCCTGCCTGCCCCTGGCTGATGCCGAGGTCCTGCGCGATGGGTGTCAGCAGGCTGACCGGCATGAACTCTGACGCAATCAGCACCACCACACACAGCGCCATCGAGAACACGGCGCCCCAGGCTGGCGGATGAGTGGTTATTTCGGACTGCTTCAGAGTTGAATCAAATGCTTGCATGCGTCCTGACCTGGCGACGTTAAAAATGAGTCGGCACAGGTTAGGGCAAAGGTATTAGCATGATTAGACACCACAATTTATACGCGCTTGTGAGAAGGATTCAGTAATGAGCACACCCAAACTTAATGATCTGCAAGCCTTCCTGCAGGTGGCACGCGATCAGAGCTTTACCAAGGCCGCGACCAGACTGGGCGTTACGCCTTCAGCCCTGAGCCACACCATGAGGGGCCTTGAAGAGCGCATGGGCCTGCGCCTGCTGGCGAGAACCACCCGCAACGTGGCCCCGACCGAGGCTGGCGAACGGCTGATGCGCTCGATCGGGCCGCTGCTGGATCAGATTGCCGCAGAAGTCGAAGTGCTGGGCGAACTGCGCGACAAACCCGCCGGCACCATTCGCATTACCTGCTCCGATGACGCCGCAGAAGGCATCATCCGCCCGATGCTTGCAGGGTTTCTGGCGCAGTACCCGGATATCCAGATCGAGATCTGCATCGACTACGGCTTCACCAATATTGTCAGCGAACGTTTCGATGCGGGCATCCGTCTGGGGGAGTCCATCAGCAAGGACATGATTGCCGTGCGCCTGGGGCCTGACTGGCGCTTGTCAGTGGTCGGCTCGCCGGCCTACTTCGAGCGACATCCCGTCCCGCTGCAGCCTCAGGACCTGACTCAACACACCTGCATCAACATCCGTCACTCGCCAAACGGCAGTTGCTACGCCTGGGAGTTCGAGAAGGACAGCCGCAAGCTCAACCTTCGAGTCAACGGGCAATTCACGTCGAACAGCATGATCCATGTGCTCAACGCCGCACTGGACGGCGTGGGCCTGGCCTACGTGCCGGACTCCATGGCCGAACCGCACATCGCCAGCGGCCGCCTGAAAGAAGTGCTGGTCGACTGGAGCCCTTACTTCGAAGGTTTTCACTTGTACTACCCGAACCGGCGACAAGCGTCGCCGGCGTTCAGCGCGTTTGTTGAGGCGGTGAGGTATCGGGGCTAGCACCCCGCCGCCTTATTACTGCGCGGCCTTCAACGCATCCGCGACCTTGTTCAGCGAACCTTGAGCAGGCTCGGCAAGCAGTTTCAGGTCGGTGGTCTTGCCACGCACCACCACTTGCATGGCGGTGGGCGCACCCTTTGCGTCACCCACGATCCGGTAAACGGTGTCGCCGCGCACAAAGCTCAATACGTGACTGGCAGCGTCGTACTTCAGTTGCTCACCGTCAGCCTGGGGAAACAGCAGCCCGACCTGATTCTTGCTGTCCACGGCCGCGTAGAAGACCGGGCTTGCGTCCCCTGAGCGGAACAACACAATGCGCTTGCCGGACGGCGCGAGCCTGAACGACAGAAGAATCTCACGCTGCTGGTCTTCCTCCCAGACGATGCTGGTGGTGTGCGTCATCTTGCCATTCTGATTGCGACTGACTGTTTCAGTCGGCAGTCCCGACCCACCGGTATGGTCAAGGACCGTCTGCGTTTCCAGAACCGGCTCGCCATTACGGATGCTGTACGTAGACATCTGGTGCCAGCAGCAACCGTCCTTGGTCATGGTCTCGATCTTGCGGGCTTTCTCATCCACGCTGAACAGGCCGCAGTTGTTTTGCGCCAGTTCGGTGAACGAATCGCTGTGCCGAAAACCATCGGCCGTGCCGAGAAAGACCTGATACGAGGGGCCGTGATAGCAGCTGTTCTGCCCGTCCATCAAGGCCAGATCCTTGATGCCATCGAAGTTGAAATCCTGATAGATCAGTACGCTTTGTTCGCCATAGGGCAACTCGTGCACGTTGGTTTTGACCTTGCCGGTTTTCGGGTCAGTGCCGAGCACCAGTTCGTCGGACTGCACGCGGATCAAAGCCGCACCGCTGGCCTTGTCGTACACGTTGATCACGCCGGGACGAAACACATCGTCCTTGGCTGAAATATCCAGCGTCGCACGGTATTTATCGGAAAAGTCCTGCAGGGCGTAGTTCTCCCGGGGCGAGCCCGCGAACCCTGCAGCGTCCATTTCACCGTAGGTCGGTAACGCGCCGGCGGCACTGACCAGTGTCGACGAGGCCAGACCGACCAGTACCCACAAGGCCTGCAACCAGAGACGTGACGCACAGCGTTGAACGATGGATAGGTGCAAGACGCAACTCCTTTGATAATGAGCGACGAGTCTACTTCAGCGATCGATACAATTTGAAATCATTGCCCAACGTACACTTCGTGCTCACGGGCCGCCCTGTCCGACCCGGTAAATGTTCTAATCACGCCCCCTCTTCGCTTAACGGGCCCGATGCTTTTATGGATATTCACTCGCTTTGGCTCAAGACCCAGGAAATCTGGGACATGCTCGACCAGCATCCGTGGGTACGCACCGGGCTGGCGCTGATCCTGTTGCTGACCGCCGCACTGGTGCTTGGCCGCGTGGCGCGCTTTCTGGTGCTGTACGCCGTCAGGATGCTCGGCCGTCAGCCGTCCCTGCACTGGGTCAACGACTTCCGCCACAACAAGGTCTTTCACCGACTGGCGCAGATGGTGCCGTCACTGGTCATTCAGTTCGGCCTCACGCTGGTCCCAGGCCTGAGCACTGCGGGCCGGAACGTGATCGGCAACATCGCCATGGCGTTCACCATCCTGTTCATGACATTAGCCATCGGCACCCTGCTCAACGCCCTGCTGGACATCTACGCGCGCACCGAACACGCCCGCACGCGCTCCATCAAGGGTTACGTGCAACTGTCGAAGATGATCCTCTACGTCTTCGCCGGGATCATCATCGTCGCCACCCTGATCGACCGTTCGCCCCTGCTACTGCTGTCCGGCCTCGGCGCCATGTCGGCGGTCATCCTGTTGGTCTACAAGGACACCCTGCTCTCCTTCGTCGCCAGTGTGCAGCTGACCAGCAACGACATGCTGCGCGTCGGCGACTGGATCGAAATGCCGCAGGTCGGCGCGGATGGCGACGTGGTGGACATCACCCTGCACACCGTCAAAGTGCAGAACTTCGACAAAACCATCGTCTCCATCCCCACCTGGCGCCTGATGTCCGAGTCGTTCCGCAACTGGCGCGGCATGCAGCAATCAGGCGGACGGCGCATCAAACGCAGCCTGTTCATCGACGCCAGCGGCGTACGCTTCGTGCGCGACGATGAAGAACAGCAACTCATGCAAATCCACCTGCTCACCGACTACATCGGCCGCAAACAGGCCGAATTGCTCGCCTGGAACCAGGCACAAGGCAACGTCGCACAAATGTCCGCCAACCGCCGGCGCCGACCAACATCGGCACCTTCCGCGCCTACGCCCTGGCGTACCTGAAGAGCCACGTCGACATCAACCCGAACATGACTTGCATGGTTCGCCAGCTCGAACCCACCTCACAAGGCATCCCGCTGGAAATCTACTGCTTCACCCGCACGACGGTGTGGGTGGAGTACGAGCGGATACAGGGGGATATTTTCGATTACCTGATTACGGTGATGCCGGAGTTCGGGTTGAATTTGTATCAGCAGCCTAGTGGGGCGGATATGCGGGTGGGGTTGCGGGGGGAGGTTCGGCACCAGACTGCAGATACGTTTCCTAAAGAACGTTTAGGCTGAGGAGTACACTCAATGCAAAAAATGAAGCTGACTTGAGACTTACCTATGTGCAGACGATTCGGAGGCGAAAGAATGCTTCGCCGTATCCCCGCCGCCTGACCTCACCCGCAGGGGCTTGGCCAGTACAAGAGCGCTGTTTTTCGTCCATAAGGAGTGCTATATCTAATCGAGAATTTGGGTGTCTAGTTGCGGCAATTTTCGTGCTACTCGCTGTTTTCCAGCGGCAACTGATTGGTTGGATTGATGTCGACGGATTCTGGTTTTTGGTCTTTCTTGTCGCAGTGATCACGGGCCGCTTGAGCCTGTACGGCTACAGGAAATCGCTAGGTCGGAAAGACAGTCTTGATACTCGTCGTTGGTGGGATATCTTTTGATCTAGGAAACGCACGTCTGCGTTCGGAACGCTTACGATTCATGATAACCGAGCTACCTGCGGGCTATGCTTGAAGCCTTTTGATCTGTACAAGCATTGCTATCAGCGCATCAAAAACCATCCATAAAAAAAATGACAAATTGGGGGTAAGGATGAATCGCCTATTTCATGCTGCAGCGTTTGCAAGCTCAATGATGATCGTTGCAGCACCCGCCCAAGCCCGTATCACACAGTTGGAGATCCTGCGGACCGAACCCGCTTTCGGAGGCGAAAGCTTCGGGAATACAGGGGCTTACGAACGCGTCTTTGCGCGCGCTCATGGTGAGTTAGACCCAGGAGCGTCTGAAAACAAGATTATTCAAGACATCGAACTTGCCCCCCGTAACGGGCGTGGGATGGTCGAATACACGACTGATGTTGCAATCCTGCGTCCCGCTGACGTGGCCAAATCGAATGACATTCTTCTATTCGACGTGCCAAATCGCGGCTCTAAGCGCGCGATGTTATTGTTCAACGCTGATATGCAGGGTAGTCCAGCAGCGTTCAACAACTTCGAAGTCGCCGGGGACGGTTTTTTACAGCGCCAGGGTACGACGCTGATCGCGTTTGCCTGGCAGGGGGACGTTGCACCGGGCGACAACCGCATGATGGTGCAATTGCCGACGGCCATAAATACTGATGGGGCGCCGGTAACAGGTGTGGTGCGCAGTGAGTTGACCACGCTCTCACCGACCGCCAGCCTTAACCTGTCCGCAGGTTGGTTCACCTCCACGCCGCCTCATACAAGCTACAAATCTGTTGAAACCGACAACACCAAAGTGCTCGCAGATGGCTTTCGTCCGACGTTGACGGTGCGTTCGCGGGCAAATGCGCCCCGACAGGAAATTCCAGTGAATGACTGGAGTTTTGGCGATTGCAACACGCCAAGCGAAACCCAGATATGCCTACCCGCAGGTTTTCAGCCCGGTAAGCTTTACGAGCTGATTTACCGGGCCAAGGAACCGACGGTAATGGGTATTGGTTTTGCGATCGCACGGGATGTTGGTGCGTTTTTCCAGCAGGCTGAGCATGACGATACCGGTGTGCCCAACCCTGTAGTGCATGGGCCCAAGGTCAAGTCGATTATCACTGGCTCATCACAATCCGGCCGATTCATCCGCAGCATGATCGCACTGGGTTTCAACCGCAGCGAGGAAGGTCATCGAGTCTATGATGGTGCGATGCCGCATATCGGTGGCGGCCTGATGCCGCTCAACATCCGGTTTGCTCAGCCTGGCCGGGCTTGGGGCCAGCAGGTCGATCATGACTACCCTGCTTACGATTTTCCGTTTACCTATGGCCGGGAAACCGATCCGATTACCGGACGCTCGCAGGGTTTGCTGGATCGCTGCAACGATAACAACACCTGCCCTCTGATATTCCACATGGCAACGGCCCTTGAACTTTGGGAGGGACGCCAGTCGCTTGGCCTTACCGACCCACTCGGCTTGCGCGATACACATGAACCGGAAAACGTCCGCACTTTTATTATGGCAAGTACACAGCATGCCCCGCCGTCTTTGCCACTCCCGGTTAACCCACCCTTTGGGCTTTGCCAGGTTCAATCAAATCCAAACCCACACACCTGGACAATGCGCGCAGCGTTCATCAACCTCGTTGGCTGGGTTCGTGATGAGACAACACCGCCCGCTTCGATAAAGCCCTCTGTGGCGGACGGCACACTGGTGCCGGCGGACAGGGTCAGTTTCCCGCTCATCCCCGCGACCAATTATGGCGGCGTCACGCGCCCCGCGCTCCGCTACACCGGTGCCGTCAACAGCCTGCAAGTGCTTGATTTTGGAACTGGTTTTCGTCCCGAAGACAGCTCTGGCATTCTCACAAACGAGCCGCCGAAATCGGGGGTCGGCAGTTACGGCCTCTTGGTACCTCAAGTGGATGCAGACGGAATTGATGTGGGTGGCGTTCGGGATGTGTATCTAGGCGCTCCCATCGGAACTTACACGGGTTGGAATACCTTCCGGCCCGAATTTTTTGATGGTGGCTTTTGTAACTTCCAAGGCAGCTTCCTCCCGTTTGCCGCGACGAAGAAAGAGCGAATCGTGGCCGGAGACCCTCGCCTTTCCCTGGAGGAACGCTACCCCACGAAAGAGGCTTATGTGTCTGCAGTGAGTAAAGCTGCAGACTCGCTGGTTGAGGCGCGGATGCTGCTTCCTGAAGATCGTGAGCGGCTTGTGAAGGAGGCGCAGGAGAAAGGTGTGCGTGTAGGGCCTTGAGCAGGGGTGATCGGCGGACCTTGAGCAAGAGATATTGAAGCTGGAAAGCACGGGCGCATACAAAGCTATTACGACCTGATCACCCACACCTACGAACACAAAATCGGTGGCTACTCCTCGTTTTGCCAATCAGGGGTGGATCCCGACAAAGGCTTCGAATTTGTGTTCCAGATTTCGTCGGACGCGAAGATCAACCTGAACGTAATCGACAGCGGCAGCCTGATGTTCTGGAAGAATGTCGAAACGGGGAAGTGGGCGCTTTATTATGATTTTTACTAAAGGCAGGTATGCAGTTCGCGTAGGCGATGAGCTCAGTGATGGCCGCTATGGGTCGATAGTAGCCCCTCCCCGACGATCCCTCCCAATAACTGCTGGCCTTCAGGTGCCTAAAGAAATCGTTTTCGTAAACTTGGGAGACGACATACCAGAAGCGGACCTTGGGCACCCTGCATATAATTAGCTAAAGAGAACTGATTACACGCTGAGTAAAAAAATGAATCGTTATAAAAATCAGCTAGTAAAAGCTCAAAACAAAGAGGCCAGCGTTGAACTGGGACCTGCAGCAACGATAAATATCCATTAGAAGGCTGACTGGCTGAAGCTGGCTGCTGAGTCTGTTGAAAGAGGCTTCTGTGTCCTCTGAGGGCTTTCCAAGTGTCTCAAGCACCAGCGGCATTCACGAGTTGGGTGGAGTAGTAACCTCCGTTACATCACCTTCTAGTTCGCTTAAACCCTTAGGGTTCGAATAAAGGGCTTCCCAGACAGATACGTCAGCCAGTTGCTGCACCGAAAGCGCTTTTTCTTCCTCTTTAAGCTGCACACGGAGGTCCTCTGCCATATTGTTTGGTAGCTCGCGTTTCAGCGCCACACGCAATAGCCCGCACGCCTTGACCTTGTTACGTTCGAAACCCTGCCCATTATCGAGATGAAAGGCGAGTGCGACAATTGCGGGCGCGCTTCCTTGTTTTGCGGCCTTTAAAAACCAATGGTTCGCCAGCGAGTAATTGAACGCGACATCACCGCCACTGCTGTATAGGTAGCCAAGGACGAATTGAGCGTTAACCCTGCCTTCCTCGGCAGCACGGGTATACCATTGCAATGCGGCGGAAGGATTTTTGGGAACACCAGTGCCATGTAGAGTGGACGCTCCCAACATTTCGTATGCAAGGCTGTTCCCGGAGTTGGCCGCTTCGGTGAGCAGTTTCACTGCGTGTTGAGGATCTACCTGAGTACCTTTGCCATAGAAATACAGTGTAGCCAGAAGTGGTTTGGCCTCCGCATCGCCTTGAGCACTTGCCCTGCTGGCCCATTTGAAAGCTTCCTGATCGTCTTTTTCAACGCCGCTGCCGTTGAAATAAAGGGAAGCGAGCTTTTGTTGAGCTTTAACATGACCTTGCTCAGCGGCCTTGCTGAACCATCTCGCCGCTTGACCAAAATCTGTCTCAGTCGCTACGCCCGCAGTGATTGCGATGCCCATAAAATACTCGGCATCAGCGTTCCCGCGTTCGGCCGACTCAGTTACCCACTGAAGGCCTTTGGCTCGATCAATATCAACACCACGTCCATAGAAATGAATGAGGCCGAGCTTATACTGAGCAACAGGATCGCCATTTTCTGCGGCGCGTGAATACCAAACCATGGCTTTGCCAGGATTTTTGCCAACGACGAGTCCATCTTCATAGGCTGAGGCGATCAACACAGTGAGGCTATAGGGGCTACGCCAGAAAGTAATGCTGAGGGTGACAAAAACAAATGCTGCAACGCAAAGGTATAGAGCAACTAAAAACCGGCGCAATTTCAAATCCATCCTTGAAGCGTAGGCGTGGAGTTTATCGAAGCTTATGAGTGCTTTCCATAAACGTCCGCTTTTGGCCGAGAGCTGCCGCTAGTGCCAACAGTTATGTACGACTCGCGATGATGCCACACTTGGACGCAGTGCTTGCTCTCAACCTGGCCGAACAGCTGTCCACCCCTTGCCTGTACTCGACGATGTTTTATCACCTGCCATGCAAAAGCTCACCTGAAGTTCCTTCATTTTTGCAAGGACCTGAGGGCTCAGCGCTTGGCCGTACAATTGCGACAGTTGGGCACTGCGAGCGATTGACTCCTGATAGTGTCGGCTGGCCTCGGCTTCGCAGCTATCGATGTCGGCTTTGAAGGCGGCTTTCTGGGATTCGACATTCATTACCTGCTTTTCGAACCTGGTGCCTTCATAGCTTTGGCGGTTGTAGTCGATTTTGGCCGTTGGCGTAGGGGGTGTTGAGGCACATCCGCCAAGCATTACGGAAATGAGAGCGGCAATTAGGTGGGCTTTGCGCATGGTTATTCCTCGGGGTTACGGCTAGGCGATCAAGCATCATTAATCTGAGGATGGTATCGGCGCTGAGTGTCAGATTCTTGAGCATTTGCCTATACTCAAGGCAATCCAGTGTTTAACCTAGCCGCGACGCAGTTCGAGCTGTTGCTACTGGTATTCGGATGCTCTCGGCCGATACTGTTGAAAAAGTCGGTTTTCTCAAACTGCCAGCATATTGATCGGTGAAAGCGCCTTTTTGTACGCTGCCACGTGAAATCTGAATCCGAATACCTCTGCGCAGACTCTAGATTTTAAGCCCAGGCGCGTACTTTTCTGCTGTGAAAACCATTCCCGACTTTTTCAATAGATTCGATCAAAAGTGAACATTTGTCAGAGATTCCAGAAATCGTCAAGGTGGCGAGCTTCTTATTGGATAAGACCTATGCCTATCGTCAGCGCAACACGATATGCTTACCTGAAAAACGTTTTGACTCGTCTGCCCACCCAGCGGGCAAGTGACGCTACCAACTTGTTACCACATCGTTGGGCGCCCGTTTAATCAAAAACTACTCAAGGAGAAAGCTGTGGACTTACGGATAGAGATAAATGAGGCGCCTCAAGAGGCGGATTACCAAGCGATTTTGACACCATTGCGCGAATACAACCAAGTACAAACGGGGCTCATCGGAACTGAAAAACTTGCGATCTTAATCAAGAATGACGCGGGGGCTACGCAAGGTGGGCTATACGCAAAAATTTCTGGGCAGTGGTTATTTGTTGAGTTGCTGGTAGTACCTGAAGTTGCCCGAGGGCAAGGGTTGGGCGCAAAGTTGATGGACAAGGCGGAAGCTCTGGCGCGTGAGAAAGGCTGTCAAGGTATCTGGCTGGACACGTTCTCTTTTCAAGCTCCGGACTTTTGCCTCCGGCACGGCTTCAGCATATTTGGAGAACTTAAAGATTACCCGGTCGTTGGATACCACCGGTTTTTTATGCAGAAAAGATTTGATATCAACAAGCATAACGCCATTAATACTCAGCTTTGAGGCAATAACAGCAAAAAACTAAGCAAGGAGTGTTACCCGGACACTTACCCTACAACATCGGTGGGCGCGAGGCGCTGGACATGCGTTTCATCGCTAAAAACAATAAGTATTTCACTATAAAAACTGCAGGCAGTGCCTGGAAGAAAGAAGATGGGCCCTTTGGTCTTGTCTATAACGTGTGTGAAAAACATCAGCTGAAAACTGCAAGTTCACTGTCATTCAGTAACACGAAATAACCCTGTCGCTCTTCAGCGATCCTGCAATGGTTCGCTGAAGAGTCACTCACGTCAAATCATGCAAATCCTTGCCCAGTGCAGGCATGACCTCGAAATGAGAGAACACCACGTCCAGCGCAGCCCGTCGCTCGAGTGCTTAATACGCAGCACATGCTAGGCGTTGAGTATTCATCATCAACCCAGCGGGTCGTTTTGGTATAGGCCTGTTAAAGCCCACACTCCTTCCTTACAGGCTCGACCATGAGCGAAGCTGGCGGCTTCCCTGTCTGCCGATCTATCACCGCTAACGAACATTCGCCTTCGAAAGCTGACGGAGTCACCTTATAGGTCGCTCCCTCCTTAGGAATGAAGCTGCTGACGTTCAAACAGCTTATCTGCACCCAAGTCCGGTTGCGATCCTCTAGTCGTTTGACCCCTACAATGAGTGAATTCAGATAAATGCGTTTCTCCGGCTTAATTAGAAAGCGATTCTTTTCAGGGTCGGTTTGAGAGACACCACCCAGAGCGCCGGTCTCATCTGTGTCTTGGCAATGAGCATCGTAGTAAGCCCAGTACCCTTGGAACCCTTCGTGGAGAAAGTCAGTTTTACCCCACCCGGCCTCTATCGTGGCGTGGGGCTCCGTCAACTTAGCTTGCTGATAGTGGCCCACACATCCGGTAAGAAAAGCCAAGCAAAAAATCAGGACAGGTCTATTCAAGGTCACACCAAAGCAAAGAAGAAAAGCACATGAAGGTATCGACTGCTTATAGCTAAACTACAGCTGCTTTCTATAGAAAGTTAAGGCGGAGGAATCAGAACTATGCGCAACTGAAGTCCGAAGGTAGACCCACTCAGAGCCAGCAGAGGCCGGTAAGAGCCTACCGGTAAGCCACTCACGTCAGATCATGCAAATCCTTGCCCAGTGCAGGCATGACCTCGAAATGAGAGAACACCACCTCCAGCCCTCCCCGTTCCGGACTGCAGCACATTGGGCCTACGGCATAAGACTCACTCACGGGAAATGGAGCTAAGCGCAGCAGCGGCCAGCGCAGGCCGTCGCTGGAGTGCTGAATGCGCAGCACGCCCTTGGCGACGGTGACTCGCAGCCAGAGGCCGGATGACGAATCATCAAATACACCCGTGGCCCAATCGGATTGTCCGCAGGTTAGAACGCTGCCCAGCATCAGCGCTCCATCACTGACTTCAACACCGGTTTTGACCCAGTTGCGCTCGTCAATGCGAACCATCAAACCCGCCTGATCGTAAAGCGTCTTGAAGTCACCCTGCACATGGACTTGCGCAGTGAAATCACCGGTCACCGAAACACCTAGAAAATGACCCGTGTCACGGCAGAAGCCGTAGTGCGTCTGCTGCCAGAAATCGGTTTGCGGGTCTGTGGTGACTGTCAAACGCTCGTCCGTCACGCCGCATTGCCGGGGTTGGTTCAGCCAGATGCCTTTGTCGAACATGTTGCCTCCAGTGTAGGGTTGTCGAGGGTGATGGAGGCGTTACCTCATCTAACCCATGCAGATGGGCGCGCTTCAATAATAAACATCAACCGACAACACACTATCTGAACACAACCTAAAATCTAACGCATCGCAGCCGCCCCAAAAAATGCCGTTTCCTACGCTTCAGCCCCACACCTTTCCCCCCACACACCCCATTTCGAAGCCACCCTAGTCCTCCGTCACAGCCATATGCTGCGTCAGTGGCTGACGCATGAGGTGCTGACGACCTTGCATGATCAACAGAACGTCACGCTGGATAACCCCAGAATGAGCCAGCTGCAATGGCCCGGCACGTCGATGAGCGTGCTGCACTGGCGCAGTGAAACCTGGATTCGCTTGCGCGACATGCCGAATGTGGTGGCCGAGGCAGCTCCTCGTCCGAAGCGGCCGTTATGGCGCAGGGTGTTGAAGCGCATCAACACAATGCGCACTGCCGCCTGACCGGTACTGCCTGAACCCCGTTGACACCCCTCCCACCAAAAAACATGATGCATCCACCCTAAAAACCGGAACGCACTCATGAGCGACAAGAAAAAGCTGTTGCTGACTGGCGCAAGCCGGGGTATCGGTCATGCCACGGTCAAGCATTTCAATGCCGCTGGCTGGGAGGTGTTTACCGCGTCGCGGCAGAATTGGGTCGCTGACTGCCCGTGGGCTGAAGGTCTGCTCAACCACATTCACCTGGACCTGGAAAACATCGACAGCGTCAGCGAGAGCATGGCGGCGATCAAGGACAAGCTCGGCGGGCGGCTCGATGCGCTGGTCAACAATGCCGGCGTTTCCCCAAAGACCGAGGACGGCGGGCGCATGGGGGTGCTGGAGTCGGATTACAGCACCTGGATCAAGGTGTTCAACGTCAATTTGTTCTCTACCGCGCTGCTGGGTCGGGGTTTGTTTGACGAGTTGAAGGCAGCCAAGGGCAGCATCATCAATGTCACCTCGATCGCCGGCTCAAAGGTCCACCCGTTTGCAGGCGTCGCCTACGCCACGTCCAAGGCGGCACTGTCGGCGCTGACCCGGGAAATGGCCTTCGATTTCGGCCCGCACGGGATACGGGTCAATGCCATTGCGCCGGGTGAAATCGATACGTCGATTCTGTCACCCGGCACCGCCGAGATTGTCGAGCGGCTGGTGCCGATGCACCGGCTGGGCAAGCCCGAGGAAGTCGCCTCGCTGATCTACTTCCTGTGTACGGCTGGCGCGTCCTACGTGAACGGCGCGGAGATTCACGTCAACGGCGGCCAGCACGTCTGACTCAACGTGTGCCGGAAACGCTCTCCGGCACGCGCCGCACGCCCAGGCGGCTGATCCACACCGACGCCACGATCACCCCGCCGCCGATCAGCAGGCGGGTGAAGTCCTCATGCTGGTTCCAGATCAACAGATTGATCAACAGCCCCAGCGGCACATGCAGGTTATTCATCACCGCCAGGGTGCCGCCGTTGACCATGCACGCGCCTTTATTCCACCAATACATGCCCAGCGCCGTCGAACACAGGCCGAGAAATAGCAGCACGATCCATTGGGTCGGCGCTTCGGGCAGGTGTTGCGGGTTACCGAATATCAGGAACGCCGGCAGTACCACGGCCAGTGCGCCGAGGTAGAAGTAGCCGAAGCGTCGGTAATGCGGCAGGTCGCTCGGATAGCGCGCCACCAGATGCTTGTACAGCACCTGCCCGGCGGCGTAGGTGAAGTTGGCCAGTTGCAGCAGCAGGAACCCGCCCAGGAAGTCGCCGTCCAGGCCATCGTAACGAATCACGCCAGCGCCCAGCACCGCGACCGCCGCCGCCAGCAATGCCCAAGGGTTGAAGCGTCGGTTCAGCGCGTCTTCGATCAGGGTCACGTGCAAGGGCGTGAGTATGGTGAACAGCAGCACTTCCGGCACCGTCAGCACCCTGAAACTCAGGTACAGGCAGACATAGGTCACGCCGAATTGCAGCGCGCCGATCAGTAGCATGCTGCGCAGGAAGCGGGGTTCGACCTGGCGCCAGCGGGTCAGCGGAATGAATACCAGACCCGCCAGCACCACGCGGATCAGTACCGCGAAATAACTGTCGACGTGCCCGGCCAGATAGACACCGATCAGGCTGAACGAAAACGCCTGAATCAGTGTGACGAAAAGTAGATAACCCATGCCCGCCCCCCATTTTTGAAGGGCGCGACCATAGCGGTTGCGTCACTCACTGTCCACTCGACGGCCGCCAATTTTTGACGCCAACCCGTCGCCGCGCTCCGCGTTACCCGTCACAAATATGACAGTCGCATTATTGACGTACATGTCGTCGGTTTCGACGAAAATATAGCCTATATCGGCAACTTTTCCACAGAAAAAGGTCTTATCATCTCGACGCTGCAATATTGACTCATTTCATCCACATTCGTCGTCGCCTGGAGTAACACCATGATATTCAACACAAAAGACTTCGGAGCAGTGGGCGACGGCGTCACTGACGATACAGCTGCCATTCAGGCCGCAATCGATGCGGCGGCTGCGGCAGGCGGCGGTGAAGTGGTCATGGGGGCCGGCACATACATCGTGTCCGGTGGCGAAGAGCCTTCTGATGGCTGCCTGATGCTCAAGAGCAACGTCACCCTGTCGGGTGCAGGCATGGGCGAGACGGTCATCAAGCTTGCGGATGGCTCGGACACCAAGATCACCGGCATCGTGCGCTCGGCCTATGGCGAAGAAACCCACGACTTCGGCATGAAGAACCTGACGCTGGACGGTAACCGGGACGCCACCACCGGCAAGGTGGACGGCTGGTTCAACGGTTACATTCCGGGCTCTGACGGCAAGGATTCGAACGTCACTCTCGACAGCGTCGAGATCAAGGATTGCTCGGGCTACGGCTTCGACCCGCACGAGCAGACCGTCAACATGGTGATCAAGAACAGCGTGTCGCATGGCAACGGCCTGGACGGCTTCGTGGCCGATTACCTGAGCGACAGCGTGTTTGAAAACAACGTTGCGTACGACAACGATCGTCACGGCTTCAACGTGGTCACCAGCACCCACGACTTCACCCTGAGCAACAACGTTGCCTATGGCAATGGCAGCACCGGCATCGTGGTGCAGCGCGGCAGCGAGAACATCCCCTCGCCCGCCAACATCACCATCACCGGCGGCGCGGTGTATGGCAACGCAGCAGAAGGCGTACTGATCAAGCTGTCCAGCCAGGTTTCGGTCAGCGGCGTGGACATCCACGACAATGGCAACGCCGGCGTGCGCATTTATGGCAGTTCCGGGGTGGATATCTTCGATAACACCCTGAGCAACAACGCGCTGGGTTCAGCGGTTCCGGAAATCATCATTCAGTCCTACGACGACACCACGGGCGTGTCCGGCAAGTTCTTCAGCGGCAGCGACAACCTGATCCGTGGCAACACGATCACCGGCAGTGACAACTCCACCTACGGCGTCGCCGAACGCAACGAAGACGGCACCGACCGCAACAGCATCGTCGGCAACACCATCAGCCACACCAGCAAGGGGCTGACCCTGGTGTATGGCGACGGCAGCTTCGCAGGTGATGCGTTCCCGCTGGTGACCGTCAATGGCACCGAGGCCAACGACGTCATCACCGGTGGCGCGGCCCACGAGCAGATCTTCGGTCTGGCGGGCAAGGACACCTTGAACGGCGGTGCGGGTGACGACATCCTGATTGGTGGTGCCGGAGCCGACAAGCTCACCGGTGGCGCGGGTGCCGACACCTTTCACTTCGATCAGTTGACCGACAGCTACCGTACAGCGACCACCAGTTCCACCGATCTGGTCACCGACTTCGATATCAGCCAGGACCGCATCGACCTGAGCAACCTGGGCTTCACCGGGCTGGGCAGCGGCAAGGGCGGTACGCTGAACATCAGCTACAACGCCACGCTGGACCGCACCTACGTCAAATCACTCGACGCCGATGCCAGCGGTAACCGCTTCGAACTGGGCCTGAGCGGCAACCTGAAAGACACGCTCAATGCCAGTCATTTCATCTTCCAGCATGTCGTGGAAGGCACGGCGGGCGGCGATACCCTGACCGGCACCGACGGCAATGACGTGATCAACGGCAACGCCGGTACGGACCGTATCGATGGCGGCGCGGGCGCCGACACGATCACTGGCGGAGCCGATGCCGACACCCTGACCGGTGGCGCGGGCGCGGACCTGTTCATCTACAACTCGCGTCTGGACAGCTACCGCAATTACACCGCCAGCGGCACCAAGCAGAGCGACACGATCACCGACTTCAACCCGGCCGAAGACCGCATCGACCTGTCCAGCATCGGCCTTCGCGGCCTGGGCGATGGCAGCGCCAACACCATCTACCTGTCCGTCAATGCCGACGGCAGCAAGACCTACATCAAGACCGATGCGGTCGACAGCACAGGCAATCGCTTCGAGATTGCCTTGCAAGGCAATCTGGCCGACAAACTGAGCGCGTCCAACTTCATCTTCTCCACCGCAGCCGCCGCCAATCAGGCACCAGTGCTCAATACGCCGCTGATGGACCAGAACATCACCGAGCTGAAGGCGTTCTCCTACGCTGTGCAACCCGGCAGCTTCAGCGACCCGGACAGCAACACGCTGACCTACAGCGCGACCCTGGCCGATAACAGCGCCCTGCCCGACTGGTTGAAGTTCGACAGCAAGACCCTGACCTTCAGCGGCACACCGGGCGGCACGGCATCGGGGCTTTACTCGGTATTGCTGACCGCGAGCGACGCCACCGGCGCATCGGTGGCCGACAGTTTTGCCATCAATGTGGGCAACGTCACGCCGGGGACCCTCACCGGCACCGAGAACGCCGAGGCGCTGTATGGCACCGAAGGCAACGACACGATTCTGGGCCTGGGCGGTGACGACACGCTGCGCGGCGATACCGGCGCCGACATCATCAACGGTGGCGCAGGACGCGACGCCCTGTACGGAGGAGCCGATGCCGACACGTTCGTCTACAGTGCACTGACCGACAGCTACCGCGATTACGACGCTGGCGGGCTGACCGCCACCGACACGATCTATGACTTCACCCCCGGCCAGGACAAGATAGACGTCTCCGCCCTCGGCTTTCTGGGGCTGGGCAACGGCGAAGATCACACGCTGTACATGACCCTCAACGAAACGGGCGACAAGACTTACATCAAGTCCGCTACGGCGGATGCCGACGGCAATCGCTTCGAAATCGCCCTGAGCGGCAACCTGATTAACACCCTGACCGATGCGGACTTCGTCTTCGGCCAGCGTGAGGCGCAGGAGATTCTCTATCTGCCGACGCTGGGCCAGTCCAATGCGCGCCTGCTGCGCATGACCGAAGACGATAACCAGTCCGGCACCTCGGAAATGGTCAAGGACCTGACCCGCTACACCGATTACGACGTGCGCAGCCAGTTCACCGACGCCAACGGCGATGGCATCGACCTCGCCGTGGGCGGCAGCACCGTGGTCGGCTACTCGACCGGCACTCAGGAAGAACAGCGTGTTTCTTGGTGGCTGGTCGACACCGATGAGCCGGGCCCTGCGCTGTTGCGCGCCACCGAGTTGCTCAAGTCGCAACTGGCGTCGCTGACCGCCATCGACAAAGTGACCACCGGGATCATCTGGGGTCAGGGTGAAGAAGCCGCTCAGGAAATCGCCCGCGCCACTGACAAGCAGGCGGCAGCCGAGCTGTACAAGGCCTCGACCCTGAAAGTGTTCGACTACTTGCATGCGCAGATCGGCGATTTCACCGTATACATCGCCGAAACCGGGCACTACCAGACCGACGCGGCCAAGGCCCGCGGCTACACCGATGAAAAGATCAACGCCATTGTCGAGGGTACCGGGTACGTCAGAAGCGTTCAGGAAGCCATTGCCACTGAGCGCGCCGACGTCAAGCTGGCGGTTGACTACACCGACCTGCCGCTGCGTTACGAGGTCAACCCGCTGGTTTACCCCGATGACGTCTGGCACTTGCATGAAGAGTCCGCCGAGATCGTCGGCCAGCGCCTGGCCGATTTCATCGCCGATGACCTGGGTTTCCACGGCAACGCCGTTGACAACAACGACCCGGCGGCCATTTTCGAGAGTGGCCAGAACGAAGGTGGCCACATCTTCGGCACCAGTGACGACGACACACTGGTCGGCAGTTCCGGCAATGACGTGCTGGACGGCGATCAGGGCGCGGATGACATGAGCGGCGGCGATGGCAACGACATCTATGTCGTCGACAACGCTTTCGATACCGTCACCGAAAGCAACGACTCGCCCTCGCAGGTCGACACCGTGGTGTCGTCTGTCAGCTGGACGCTGGGCGCCAACCTGGAAAACCTGGTGCTTACCGGCGTGTCTGCCATCAACGGCACCGGCAACGCCGTGAAGAACGTCATCATCGGCAATGCCAGCAACAACATTCTTGACGGTGCTGCAGGTGCCGACATGCTGACCGGCGGCGATGGATCGGACAGTTATTACGTCGACGATGCCGCCGACAGGGTGGTCGAAACCAATGCCGATGCACAGGTGGGTGGCGTGGATACGGTGTACAGCTCGCTGGCCACCTACACGCTGGGGGCCAATGTGGAAAACATCGTCATCAACAGTACCGGGGCCGCCAACGCCACCGGCAATGCCCTGGACAACCTGATTTACGCGGGCGCTGGCGACAACGTCATGGACGGCCGCGACGGCAATGACACCGTGTCGTATCTGTTCGCCACCGCAGGCGTCACCGTTGCGCTGAACACCAGCGCCCAGCAAGCCACCGGGGGTTCGGGCCTGGACACACTGAAATTCACTGAAAACCTGATCGGCAGCCAGTTTGCCGACACGCTGACCGGCAACAAGAACGCCAACACCCTGAGCGGCGGCGATGGCAATGACACCTTGTCCGGCGGTGCGGGTGATGACGTGCTGATCGGCGGGTCAGGCGCTGATACGCTGATCGGCGGCACCGGCGCGGACCACTACGTGTTCAACAGCATCACCGATACGGGCCTGGGCGGACTGCGCGACATCATCAATGGCTTCAAGACAGTCGAAGGCGACAAGCTGGACTTCTCCGGCTTCGATGCCCGACCGCTGACCGATGGCCACGATGCGTTCGTATTCATCGGCAACGCGGCGTTCAGCGCCAACAACAGCGGTGAACTGCGTTTTGCCGACGGTGTGCTGTACGGCAATATCGATGACAACGTCGGCGCGGACTTCGAAATCCAGCTCACGGGCGTGCAAACGCTGCAGGCCGCCGACATCATTGTCTGATCGTCCCAAAGCACATAACTCATAAAAAGCCCTGGAAACGGGGCTGCACCCTCAGAACATCAGCAAGAGCGACCGGGGTGAGTACCATCCCCCGCAACCCCGGTCCTACACCAACGCGTTGCACAAAAACGCGAAGCCTCTGTGCTCCCCCCATAAATTTGTCTTATCCATAAGAGCGCTCTACTCTCAGGCGGGCTGACAGCTGAGCCTGATTCGCAACTTTATGATGCTGCGATTGAATCGGGATGAAACGTCGAGACTCTTGCCTGCGCCGACCTGCACATGTCGGGTGCGCGGTGCCTCCGGCCCGTTGATGAACACCACCGAACATTTGGCGTCTACTTCACCGTAGTTGTTGACGGTGATTGACCCGGTATCGTGATAGACGTCGTGGGCAACATAATCGATCTTCACGCTCTGGTACTGTTTTTCCACCTCGATGGGGTACGCCAGGGCTGTCAACGGCAACATGACCAGCAGCGCACAACACAGTCGATTCATTCGGCAATCTCCGAGTCGGGATTGTCAGAGTAGAACAATAAGCCCGTACTTTAAGAGGAATTACAGCATGAAAGCGCCCCGCGTGACTCTCGACCAGTGGCGCACATTGCAGGCCGTGGTCGATCACGGTGGTTTTGCTCAGGCCGCCGAAGCGTTGCATCGCTCGCAATCATCGGTGAGTTACACCGTGGCGCGCATGCAGGAACAGCTCGGCGTGCCGTTGTTGCGTATCGACGGGCGCAAGGCGGTGCTGACCGAAGCCGGCGGCGTACTGCTGCGCCGCTCGCGGCAACTGGTCAAACAGGCCAGCCAACTGGAAGACCTCGCCCACCATATGGAGCAGGGCTGGGAAGCGGAAGTGCGCCTGGTGATCGACGCGGCGTACCCTTCGGCGCGTCTGGTCAGGGCGCTGACCGCGTTCATGCCGCAGAGCCGTGGCTGCCGGGTGCGACTGCGTGAGGAAGTGCTCTCCGGCGTCGAGGAGGTCTTGCTCGAAGGCGTCGCGGACCTGGCCATCAGCGGCTACAGCATTGCCGGGCATCTGGGCACCGAGATGAGTTCGGTCGAGTTCGTCGCCGTCGCTCACCCGGACCACGCCCTGCATCAGGCCAATCGCGAGCTGACCTTTCAGGACCTGGAAAGCCAGTTGCAGGTCGTCATCCGTGATTCCGGCAGGCAGCAACCCAGGGACTTCGGCTGGCTGGGCGCGGAACAGCGCTGGACCGTCGGCAGCCTGGGTACCGCTGCGACCTTCGTCAGCAACGGCCTGGGCTTCGCCTGGCTGCCTCGGCACATGATCGAGCGTGAACTGCGCGAAGGCCTGCTCAAGCCCCTGCGCCTGGACAAGGGTGGCAGCCGCAACCCGACCTTCTATCTTTACTCCAGCAAGGACCGACCGCTGGGCCCGGCCACGCAGATTCTGATCGATCTGATCCGCAGCTTTGACACGACCCCGCTCACCGCTGCACTCGGCACGCCGCAAAATGCCTGACCGGCGCAGGCACTTGGCGCTCTTCACTGTATGCAGCACGTCAATCGCACGCGGCTGGAATTCATCGCCAGCAACGCAGTCTGAAAATCCTGTGCGGTCCATGGACGTGCAGCCTGATCGTCTGAAGTGCTGCAAACCCGCCAATACGCTGGGCAAAAAAAGCCAAACGTGGTTACCTTGCCGGTCACAGTCGATATCTCTTAATGAAGGACGTGTTGCCACATGCTGAAAAAAATCGCTCTCGCCGCCTGCTCCGTACTGTTCGCCGCCAACCTGATGGCTGCTCCGGATAAAGCCACGCACGTGGTACTCGACACCAGCTTCGGCCAGATTGAAATCGAACTTGCAGACACCAAGGCGCCGATCAGCACCCAGAACTTTCTGGGCTATGTCGACAGCGGCTTCTATACCAACACCATCTTTCACCGGGTGATTCCGGGTTTCATGGTGCAGGGCGGTGGCTTCACCCAGCAACTGGTTCAGAAGCAGACCAAGGATCCGATCAAGAACGAAGCCCAGAACGGTTTGCATAACGTCCGCGGCACCATTGCCATGGCGCGTACTTCGGACGTGAACTCGGCCACCAGTCAATTCTTCATCAACACCAACGACAATGCCATGCTCGACAACGGCGCGCGCGACTTCGGTTACGCGGTGTTCGGTAAAGTCGTCAAGGGTATGGACGTCGTCGACAACATCGTCAACGCCCGCACCACGACTCAGAAAGGCATGCAAAACGTGCCAATCGACCCGATCCTGATCAAGTCCGCCAAACGCGTCAACTGATCGGGAAACCTGCACCGCATGGAGCCTTCGGGCTTCGTGCGGTCCGGACGGGAGAGCCTCCACTTATCAAGGAGAACCCACGTCGCGTGGGTGTGATAGCCAATGCTTTATCGTCGTTTCGAAAAACTGATCGATATCTTCAAAGACGCTCCTACCGCTGCCCCGCCCAATACCGTCTTCGCGTTTTATCTCTACTACCTGCGTCAGGTGTGGCCGACGTTTACCGCGCTGCTGGTGGTCGGGCTGATCGGTGCGCTGATCGAAGTGTCGCTGTTCAGTTACCTGAGCCGCATCATCGACCTGGCGCAAACCACGCCGCCGGAGAACTTCTTGAGCATTCATGGTTCCGAGCTGATCTGGATGGTCGTCGTGGCCCTGCTGCTGCGGCCGATTTTCGTCGGCCTGCATGACCTGCTGGTACACCAGACGATCAGCCCCGGCATGACCAACCTGATTCGCTGGCAGAACCACAGTTACGTGCTCAAGCAGAGCGTCAACTTCTTCCAGAACGACTTCGCCGGGCGTATCGCTCAGCGCATCATGCAGACCGGCAACTCATTGCGCGACTCGGCCGTACAGTCGGTGGATGCGCTGTGGCATGTGCTGATCTACGCGATCAGCGCGATGGTGCTGTTCGCCGAGGCCGACTGGCGCCTGATGATCCCGCTGGGTACCTGGATCGCGGCTTTCATCCTCTCGCTGATGTACTTCGTGCCGAGGGTCAAGCAGCGCTCGGTGGATTCGTCCGATGCGCGCTCACGACTGATGGGCCGCATCGTCGACGGCTACACCAACATCACCACGCTCAAGCTGTTCGCCCACACCAACCACGAGCAGCAGTACGCTCGCGAAGCGATGCGCGATCACACCGAAAAAAGTCAGCTGGCCGGCCGCGTGGTCACGTCGATGGACACCACCATCACCACCATGAACGGCATACTGATCGTCACGACGACCGGCCTGGCCCTGTGGTTGTGGACTCAGTCGATGATCTCGGTGGGGGCGATTGCACTGGCCACCGGTCTGGTCATCCGCATCGTCAACATGTCCGGCTGGATCATGTGGGTGGTCAACGGCATCTTCGAGAACATCGGCACCGTGCAGGACGGCCTGGAAAGTATCTCGCAGCCCGTCACGGTCAATGACAAACCCGGCGCCCTGCCGCTGAAGATCGAAAACGGCGGCGTCAGGTTCGACGGCGTCGATTTCCATTACGGCAATGGCAACGGGATCATTCACAACCTCAACCTGGACATCAAACCGGGTGAGAAGATCGGTCTGATCGGGCCTTCCGGCGCGGGCAAGTCGACGCTGGTGAACCTGCTGCTGCGCATGTACGACGTGCAAGGCGGGAGGATCCTTATCGACGGCCAGGATATTTCCGAAATCACCCAGGAAAGCCTGCGGGCGCAGATCGGCATGATTACCCAGGACACCTCGCTGCTGCACCGCTCGATTCGCGAGAACCTGCTGTATGGCAACCCGCACGCAACCGACGAACAGCTCTGGGAGTCGATCCGCAAGGCTCGTGCTGACGAGTTTATCCCGCTGCTGTCGGACTCCGAAGGTCGTACCGGCTTCGATGCTCATGTCGGTGAACGCGGCGTCAAGCTGTCCGGCGGTCAACGCCAGCGTATCGCGATCACTCGCGTGCTGCTCAAGGACGCACCGATCCTGATCATGGACGAAGCCACTTCGGCACTCGACTCGGAAGTCGAAGCAGCGATTCAGGAAAGCCTGGAGACGTTGATGCAGGGCAAAACGGTGATCGCCATCGCGCACCGCCTGTCGACGATTGCACGCATGGATCGCCTGGTGGTTCTGGAGAAAGGCCAGATCGCCGAAACCGGCACGCACAGCGAACTGCTGGCGCATGGCGGGCTGTATGCGCGGTTGTGGCAGCATCAAACGGGTGGGTTTGTAGGCGTGGATTGATAGGGGGAGTTTGCTGGCCTCTTCGCGAGCAAGCTCGCTCCCACAGGATCTTCAGAGGCCACAACATCTTCAGCGGCAGCGACGCAGCACTTGTGGGATCCACCTGTCGATCATGTGTACGCCGCACTTGTGGGAGCGAGCTTGCTCGCGAAGAGGCCAGTGCAGTCGCTGAATGTCTGCTGTGTAGCGACTCCACCTGTCGGTCATATGTACGCCGCACTTGTGGGAGCGAGCTTGCTCGCGAAGAGGCCGGTGCAGTCGCTGAACGTCTGCTGTGGTCATGTGTACGCCGCACCTGTGGGAGCGAGCTTGCTCGCGAAGGGGCCAGTGCAGTCGCTGAATGTCTTCTGGCCGGTTACTCCACCTGCCGATACGGCAGCGCGCTGCGCGCTTCCTCGGCATAGGCCAGTACGCCGACTCGCTCCTGCTCCAGAAACTCGCTGACCGCGTCTTTCAGGCCTGGGTGCATCAGGTAGTGCCACGAACGGGTGATCTGCGGTTCGAAGCCGCGGATCAATTTGTGTTCGCCCTGCGCGCCGGCGTCGAAGCGTTGCAGGTCGTGCGCGATGGCGTAGTCCATACCCTGATAGAAACAGGTTTCGAAATGCAGCCGGTCAAACTCGGCCAGACAGCCCCAGTAGCGCCCATAGAAACTGTCGTCGCCGATCAGGCTGAAGGCCATCGCCACCGGCCGTGAGCCCTGCAGCGCGATGACCACACGGATCGATTCAGGCATGCGCTCAGCCAGCAGGCTGAAGAACTCACGCGTCAGGTAAGGCGCCTGCCCGCGCACCTCGTAGGTATTGGAGTAGCACGCATAGACGAAGTCCCACAGCACTTCACTCATCTGCGCGCCTTCGAGCCATTCAAACTCGATGCCCTGCCCGGCCACCTGCTCACGTTCCTTGCGCATCTGTTTGCGCTTGCGCGAACTCAATGCATCAAGGAAGTCCTGAAAGTCCCGGTAGCCGCGGTTATGCCAGTGAAACTGGCAGCCAAAGCGCTCCAGCCAGCCCGGTTGCGTTTCAAGCAAGGCATCGGCCGCCGGATCGGTGAAGTTCACGTGGGCGCTCGACAACCCTTCACTCTGCAGATAGGCAGGCAGCTCGCTGAGCAACTCGATACCGCCCTGAGGCGTCGCCGACAAAATCCGCGAACCGCCGACCGGGCTGAAAGGCACGGCGATCAGCAGCTTGGGGTAATAGGCGATGCCGGCGCGACGGCAGGCGTCTGCCCAGGCGTGATCGAACACGTACTCGCCATACGAATGCCACTTTCGGTAAGCCGGCAACGCCGCCACCAACTGATCGTTTTCGTAGCGCAGCACGTGCTCGGCACGCCAGCCCGATCGTGGCCCGAGGCTGCCGCTGTCCTCCAGCGAGCTGAGAAACGCATGCCGCAGGAATGGCTGATTGCCAGGCACCAGCGCATCCCACTGGGCAGGCGCGACGGTGCCGAGGCTGTCGATTACGTGAACAGGCATGCAGGTTCCCCGATAGGCAGACAGGGTGAAGAATATCCCTTATTGAGCCGTCATGTTCACCGCCTGGGCAATCTGCCTGGAAAGAGTGATCGCGAATTCGTTGATCGCCTGCTCACGCTGACGAGAGATCAGGCCAATCTGCTCGAGGTACTGCTGATCGGATCGCTGATCAGGCGGCAACTCATCCAGGGCCACCAGGCGCTGATTGAAAGGCTGCTTGACCGGCTCGAACTCCGGGGCGTAACGAATTTCCAGATAACTCATCCAGAATTCCCGGGCAATCATCGACTGGAAAAACTCAGGGGTGGCTTCGCGATCGATGATTTCGTTGTAAGCGGCCTGCAAATCCGCTTCGCTCACCTTGGCAATAGCGCGGAACCACATGTTTCGCGGCTGGCCCGGCAGCTCAAGCCGCGCCTGCAGACCGACGCGGTAGGCCAGGCGTACTTCGGCCTCATCGACCGTTTCGCCGCTCGCCTGACGAAACGCTATATCGCGCAGGGCAATTTTCTCCACCTGGTCCAGACGGTCCAGACTGCGGGTCATCCTGAACAGCTTGCGTGGCTGCGCGGCCGCCGTCGTGGATGACATGATCGAGAATATCTGGACGCGCACTTCCATATCGCCAAACACCATTGCCAGTCCATCACCACACGTCTGCGGGTGCGCGGCAACATCGAAGAGCTGGGCACGCAGCTCGGCGTTGACCGACGCCGATTCGATCATCGACCAGACTCGCGCAATCAGCTCATCGCAGTTACTTGAGAAGTCGGCCGATTGCGTCAGATCGCTCAGCATCTGAAAAAAATCCGTGGATCCGGCACAGGCGCGCAGGTCTTGCCACAGCCTTATGCGGGTATTTACCTGCTCACGATTCAGACCTGCAAGCCACGGCGCACTGCCAGGTCCGGCCTCGACCGGATTGCGACTCTGGCTGACACCCCACCGCGGGCGCAGCCTGCCCTCCCGAAACAGCCTGATGCGTTCCAGCGTGGGTGAATTCAACGGATTGCCGCTCAGATGCAGGTGCAGGCGCGAGGAACTGAGGGAGCGCTCGATGTTATCGAGTTCATCGATGGATATTTCCGAGATGCGATTGTCACGCACATCAATCCGAATCAGCTCGGACCGCACCCAGTTCCATGCCGGCAATGTTCGAATGCCCGTGCCACGCAAAAACAGTAGGCGCAATGAGTTCAATGCGTGGATGGGGACGTCCTCGCCGAGCGAGCAAAAGTTGAGGTCCAGAATCTCCAACCGGTTCAGGTTCTGCAACGCCGCGTTGGCGGACTCTGTCCAGATCAGCGGGTTATGGCTGATGGACAGCTCTGCAAGCTGAGGCATTTGCCCTATCGAGGTCGGCAAGGATCGCAGATCATTGAAGTCCAGGCTCAGCGAACGCAGTCTGTTGAAGTTTTTCAATAATGCATTCGCTTGTGGATCGGTAAGCTGCATGGCGCGGGCTTTCAGCACCGCCACATGGTCGAAGTTAGCCGTGATATCCGGGAGTTCTCCGATACGCAAGTTATCCAGATCGAGCGCATACCCTAAAAAGTCACCCTGAAAGTTTCGGCACTGAAAGCTCAAGCGTTTCCAGCAGTCGCGAATGCGCGTCGCGGCGACCTCCCTCGGTCTGCGCAACGAAGAAAAGGGCGTTTCCGCGACCCAGTTGTCCAGGGTAACTTGAAGCGTTCGCAATTCATCGGCGAGGCTGCTCAGTCTTTGCCGGACGAAAGTCGACAACTCCCTCGCCGGTCCGGTGTGTTCGGCGCGCAGCGTGCTCAGGAAGTCGGACACTTCTGCATCGGAAAAATCCGGGTACAGACTTCTTACCGCAAGCTCCGGCGAGTGCCTGGACGCGCCAATGCCCAAGCGACGAAAGAAACCCCGCAAGCGTCCACTAAGGGGGTAGCCAATACGGCCATGAGGCAAGCGTTGCGGCCACTTGATACCCGGTTTGATCGGCTGCAATTGCAAAATGGCAGCCATGCGCTCACGCCGTTCGACTGCCGTATTGCGCAACAGACTGCGCAGTTGCTGCTCATCCGCGCCAGCAGGCAGCTGAATGTCGAGGCGTATCTGTTCGGGAAGCGCCAGCAACAACGCCCTGAAAAATTGCTGATCGACTTCACCGAGCGGCTCACCTGAAGGATCGAAGCACTGAACGCCCGCTTCGGTGCTGACCAGCAGCCGGTGCACTGAGGCCTGATCGCTGTCGAGACTGGCGATTTCGTCGCCCTCCAGCGAATCTTTCAGCAGATCGATGGAAACATCATCTCGCCAGCCTGGCACGTACTGCAGCATGCCCATCCCCGCCGCCTGGGTGTCCAGATTGTCGGTTACTGCCCGATAGAAGCCTTCGTTGGCGCGGTTTATCCGCAGTTGCTGCTGATACTCGCGGGCATGCTCGGCAAGTGTCAGAGGAATGCGTTCTTCCGTGGTCATCCGCGCTTTGTCCGCGTCGCTGGCCATGCCGATGAGTTCGAGCGCCACGCTGCTCGGCAAGTTGCCAAAGTCGCGCTGTATCAGTTGAACATGCGGGTCGTCGCTGCGACCTTTGAGCGCCTGCACGTCATCCAGCAGACGCCCCACGTGCGTCTGGGCGCAATCGGCCAGATAGCGTTTGAAGCCGCGCAGTTGAACGGCCTTGTCGGCACTGTCGCTCCCGGTCAAACGAGTGACTTCATCGGCGGGCAGACCTTCCAGCAACTGGCCGAGCACTTGACTGAGGTGCCCGGTCGGCCCTGTGACATGGGACGACAGCGTCATCTGCGATCCCACGTTCCAGGATTCCAGCAGCGCCCCTTGGGCGTCGATGAGCAACAGGCCGCGGGGCTCATGCCAGCGCGGTGACGACACCAGCAGTTTCAGCCACGGCTCAAGATGAGAAACATGGACCTCAGACACATCGGCGGCCTGAAGAGCGCCGATGCAGACGTGCAGTTGCCGTTCTGTTTCAACGCGCTGAATGGCGTCCTTCAGCAAGGCCGGAGGCTGGAGGTTCTCGACATGTATCTGGCGCAGCAACGCCTCGTGGGTGCCGGTAATGCGCAGGACTTTCTGAATGTCCTCTTCCGGGAGTGCATGACAGGGCGGGTTGAGGCGTCTGAAAGCCGTTACCTCGTCCCAACCCATAGGGTTTTCCCATTCATGGCGCCAGGCACCGGCCCCATTGTGCTTGAGCCTCGGCGCGTAAGAACGCTCATTCAGCGGATGCCTGATGCGCCAGTTGGCGCCGGAGGCATCGGACTCGACGCGATACAGCTTGCCGTCCAGTGGCAGCCAGGTCCTGCCATCGTGTTCATAAAGTCCAAGGGCGTTGCTGCTCAGGTTGTCGGGCAACGAAACCGTATGCGCATAGGCGTCAATGCTCGACTTGCCGAGACGTACGGCCCCGTCGACACGTCGCTGCACCAGGCTTTCGATGAACATCGAGGGTTGCAACCCGTTCACCGCGCCCACCACGCCGCCTACCAGCAACATCTGTGCAACGTTTTCGCCGATGTTGTAGACATGTTGCATGGCGTCTTCGACTTCATCGTGCTGCCAGTCCTCGTAAGCCACGAACGCTTCGCTGGCGAGCTGATAGAGGGCGACCACTGACATGATTTCACCCAGCACCGGCACAAAGAACCCGGCCACGTTGAGCAGGTTCATGCCATTGTTTTCAAGGCTTTCGATCAGTGAATCATGAGCCTGCTGGTCCACCTGCGCGGAAGGCACCGCGATAGCCTTTGAGTCGTCATAGGTTTTGGCCAGCAAATGGTCGTACAGCAGTTCGAATGGCGGTTTCGAAAACGGCTGTGCCTGCACGACCAGGTCGGCGTCGGGGTCCAGCTTGTGGTCCCCGGCGGGATACAGCCGTGCGTCCAGTTTGGTAAAAAATGCCGGAGCCTGGACAAGGCTGACGAAACGGCTGAAGTAGCGTCGATAGTGTTCGCTGCCCAACGCCGTCACCAGCCAGGCGTTGAAGGCCCGCAATGACTCGAACTGCTTGATCGGATGCGAGGGCTCGGAAGGCAGGTAGACCAGACAAGGACTGTCATCGGGCCTGGCGCCGTCCTGCTGTATCAGCAAGGCACCCTGTAACAGCGAGCCTGAAAACGTGTAGGTGTCGAGCAGGTGCAGTTGGCAATAGCGCACGCCCTTGCCATCCCAGCGGGGCTGGTCAACGGACTTCACCATATCCAGCAGGGTCTGGTACGCCGCTTCAGTGATATCGCCTTTCATCACGGCAATATGCGCAAGCACCTCGACGGCGGCACGCTCGCTGTCCATGAACGCGCTGGCAACCGCTTGCGCAGCCTGGCCTGGCGGCTTGAACACGCTGTCCAAGTGAGTCTGATACTGACGGCCCAGATCCAGCTCATGGCAAAAATCAGCGAACTGCTCAAGATCGATCGCCTGACGGTCCCGGTATTCCACCTTGTAGCGGCGCTGGGCGCTGTCGATCAGCCAGTAGCGCAGGCCACCTGTCCGCAGGATTGCCGAGTAGGGATTGAAGCGGCTTCTGTTGCTCGGAGCAAAGTTCTGCAGGGCCGCCTGGAGCAAGGTCTGCTCGAGCGGGGCGGGGTTCCAGGCGCTGTCGTAGCGCCAGGTCATCAGTTGAAAGGCTTCAACGTCCAGGTCGAGCTGGAAACGTTCGACAAACGCTTTCGACAGCAAGGGCGCTGCAAATTGCTGTGGCGATAACAGGCGGTCGCGCACCGGCTCCAGCGCCTGCGCGTAACGCCGTGCACTTTGCTGGCTGGCGTGCAGTGCCTGGCGCAGTGCCGTGGACGCACCCACATACCAGTCTGGCAAGTTGAGCCTGATGAATTCGGTGTTGGCGTGCTCCGCTTCGAACGGCGCCGCGTCCTGCGCTCGAGGCGTTACAGAGGCGTGCGCAATGGACGCTTCTATGGTTTCAAAGGGGTTGTAACGGAGGGTGAACATGGTCGATACCGCTAATGGCTTTGTGAATAGCCAATACGATAAAGACCCAAGGGCCTGCACATGACATAACGGGATATGACAGGTAGCGCCCGCCTCCGGAGCGCTACCCGTCGAACGCGATCAGCGCTTGCGCAGAATCACGCTGCCGATCGAATAACCGGCGCCAAACGAGCTGAGTACCGCCAGCGCGCCTTGCGGCAAGTCATCCTGATAGGTGTGAAACGCAATCACCGAACCCGCCGAGCTGGTATTGCCGTAGGTGTCGAGAATCACCGGCGCCTCTTCGACCGTAGCGTCGCGGCCCAGCAGCTTCTTGACGATCAGATGGTTCATGCTCAGGTTGGCCTGATGCAGCCAGAAGCGTTTGACGTCAGTGATGTTGATGCCGTTATCCTGCAAATGCGCAGCGACCAGCTCGGCGACCATCGGGCACACCTCGCGAAACACCTTGCGGCCTTCCTGCACGAACAGCTTGTCCGGCGCATTCTGGCCCTCGTCCGAGGTACGGTTGAGGAAACCGAAATTGTTGCGGATGTTGTTGGAGAACTGGGTCAGCAGGCGGGTGCTGACGATATCGAACTGGTAAGGCGAGGTTGCCAGGTCGGCGCGCTCGACCACCACGGCAGTGGCGCCGTCACCAAAGATGAAGTGGCTGTCACGGTCACGGAAATTAAGGTGTGCGGTGCAGATTTCCGGGCTGATCACCAGCAAGGCGCGGGCCTGACCGAGTTGCACACTGTTGCAGGCTGCCTGAATGCCAAAGGTGGCCGAGGAACAGGCCACATTCATGTCGAAGCCGTAACCGGCGACACCCAGCGCTTGTTGAATCTCGATGGAGATCGCCGGGTAGGCCCGCTGCAGGTTGGAGCAGGCAACGATTACACCGTCGATATCGGCAGCGGTTTTGCCCGCGCGTTGCAGCGCCTGTCTGGCGGCAGCTACACCCATCTCACAGAGGATCGACCATTCGTCATTGCTGCGCTCCGGCAGGTTGGGCTTCATGCGCTGCGGATCGAGGATGCCCTCCTTGTCCATGACGAAGCGGCTTTTGATACCCGAAGCCTTTTCGATGAAAGCGGCGCTGGATTCACTCAGCGCCTGCACGTCGCCACGTTCGATAGCGGCGGCGTTATCGTTGTTGAACTGTGCAACATAGGCATTGAAAGACTGCACCAGCTCTTCGTTGGAGATGCTGTTGGCCGGGGTAAACAGGCCTGTGCCGCTGATGACGACGTTGTGCACGGTCGTTCCTCTCTTATTGAGTTGCAGGTAATGACCTGCTCAGGCACGGCAATTGAAGGCCCACTGTTTTTGGGACCAACGTACCAGTGCGACTGTAAAAGCTGCCCGTAACAGGGAGCAGCATTTCATGACACGGTGAAGACAGGCGCGGAGTGTGCCACAGAGCCCGGTTTTGGCGCTATCGGGCCAATGAATATAGGCACGATAGACGCCTTTTACTGGGTGACAGGAAGCAGTGGATCAGCTCTCCACCTGACTCCACTGCTTGCTCAACCGTTTGTCCGACACCGGCATTTTGGTGCCCAGTTGCTGGGCGAACAGCGAGACGCGGTATTCCTCCATCCACCAGCGGTACAGCGCCAGCTCCGGGTCACGCTTGCCCTCTTGAGCATGCTTGTCGGCGCGTGTCTGATATTGCGTCCACAGACCTGCCAGCTCGATGCTCCATACCCTGTCCTTCTGCACCTGAGCCGGGAGTTTTTCCAGGCGCATCTCGATAGCCTTCAGGTAACGCGGCAGCTCCTTGAGCCATACCGCCGGGGTCTCGCGGACGAATCCGGGGTACACCAGCTTGCTCAGTTGCGCCTTGATATCGTTGAGCGCCACCGCTTGGGACAGGTCGATCTTGCCTTTGAAGCGCTTTTGCAGACCGTGCCACAGCTTGAGGATTTCCAGCGTCAGCTTCGCGAGCCGCTCGGCATGCTCGGTCCAGTCGGCGCGCTTGCGCTCAGCCAGTGACAGCAGGCCGGCACCGTCGCGCGGTAACTCGGTTTCACCTTCCAGCACGCAACTGTCGAGGCTGGCCAGCAGAATGTCTTCGATCAACGCATCGATGCGCCCCAGTTCGCGATGCAGCAAGGCCAGCTCGGTCTGCCCCGGCAATTTGTTGCGCAGAAACTTGGCGGGTTCGGCCAACTGCTGCAACAGTAAACGCTGCAAGGCGCGGCGATGCTGGTATTCGGCCTCGGCCTGAGTCGAGAACCGGCCTTCCTTGACCGCGCCGCCCTCTTCGACCAGCGCCGGATAGACCGTCATCGACAGCCCGGCGATGTTCTGCTGGGTTTTCTGCGCCACCGCTGCGAAGGCCTTGGCCTGCACCGGCTGCTGGCTTTTTGCGGTTTGCGGCACGGCCAGCGCGGCCTGGCTCGCCTCGGCAAAGCGCGCCGTCAGCTCGGCCAGATCACGTCCCTCACCAAGAAACTTGCCGCTGCCATCGACGATTTCCAGGTTCATCTTCAGGTGGCGTTCAAGCTGCTGTGCCGCCTCGGTCCAGGCTTCGTCGCTGACCCGTACGCCGGTCATGCGCAGCAGTTCACGACCCAGCGCCTGAGGCAACGAGCCCTCGCCGAAAGTAATGCGCTGCAACGCCGCCTTGATGAAATCCGGGACCGGCACGAAATTCTTGCGTACCGCCTTGGGCAGGTTGCGGACCAGCGCGATGCATTTGGTCTCGAGCAACCCCGGCACCAGCCACTCAAGACGCTCGGCAGGCAGCGACAGCAACAATGGCGCGGGAACGCGCAAGGTCACGCCGTCACGCGGGTGGTTGGGTTCGAAGTGGTAGCTCAGCGACAGGCTCAGGTCGCCCAGACGCAAGGTATCCGGGTATTGCGCGGCGGTGACTTCGCTGGCCTCGCGAGCCAGCACGTCCTCTTCGCGCATGATCAGCAGCTGCGGATTCTTCTGGCTTTCGGTCTTGTACCAGCTGTCGAAGGTGGCCGTCTGATGAATCTCGGCCGGGATGCGTGCTTCATAGAAGCTGTACAAGGTGTCTTCGTCAGCCAGAATATCGCGGCGTCGAGCCTTGGCTTCCAGCTCGTCGAGCTGCTCCAGCAAGCGGGTATTGGCGCTCAGGCACTTGGCCCGCGACAGGATATCGCCACGCACCAGGCCTTCACGAATGAACAGCTCGCGCGAAACCACCGGGTCGATGGGGCCGAAATGCACAGGGCGACGGCCCACCACGATCAGGCCGAACAGCGTAATCTGTTCGAACGCCACAACCTGCCCGCGCTTCTTCTCCCAGTGCGGCTCGAAATGATTTTTCTTGATCAGGTGGCCGGCCAGCGGCTCGATCCAGTCCGAGTCGATCTTGGCGACCATGCGCGCGTACAGCTTGGTGGTTTCCACCAGTTCGGCGGTCATCAGCCACTGTGGACGCTTCTTGCCCAATCCGGAGGACGGATGAATCCAGAAGCGCCGCTGCCGTGCGCCGAGGTAATCGCCCTCGTCGGTCTTTTGCCCGATCTGACTCAGCAGACCGGAAAGAATGGCCTTGTGGAATTTCGGGTAATCGGCCGGCTCCTTGTTGACCGTCAGTTGCAGGTCGCGACAGATCAGACTCAATTGCCGATGGGAATCGCGCCATTCCCGCAGGCGCAGGTAATTCAGGAAATTGCGCCGGCACCAGTTACGCAGCGGGCTGGCGGTCAGGGTCTGGCGCTGCTCTTCGAAGCCGCGCCATAGATTGACCATCCCGGCGAAGTCCGAGTCGGCGTCCTTCCATTGCGCGTGGGCCTGATCCGCGGCCTGCTGACGCTCGGGCGGGCGCTCGCGCACGTCCTGTACCGACATGGCGCTGGCGACGATCAGCACTTCCTGCAGGCTGCCCTGCTTCGCTGCTTCCAGCAGCATGCGGCCCATACGCGGGTCCACCGGCAGACGCGCCAGTTGACGGCCCAGCGGGGTCAGCTGATTCTCACGGTTGACCGCCGAGAGCTCCTGCAACAGGTTGAAACCGTCGCTGATCGCCTTGCCGTCCGGCGGTTCGATGAACGGGAAGTCGGTGATCTCGCCCAGGCGCAGGTGCAGCATCTGCAGGATGACCGCAGCCAGGTTGGTGCGCAGGATCTCGGGGTCGGTGAATTCCGGCCGACCGTTGAAATCCTCTTCGCTGTACAGACGCACGCACAGGCCGGGTTCGACCCGTCCACAACGGCCTTTGCGCTGGTTGGCGCTGGCCTGCGACACCGCCTCGATCGGCAGGCGCTGGACCTTGGCGCGATAGCTGTAGCGACTGATGCGCGCCGTACCGGTGTCGATCACATAACGGATGCCTGGCACGGTCAGCGAGGTTTCAGCAACGTTGGTGGCCAGTACGACGCGACGACCGGGGTGCGACTGAAAGATACGCTGCTGCTCGGCCGGCGAGAGGCGCGCGTAAAGCGGCAGGATCTCGGTATGCCTGAGCTGCGCCTTGCGCAGCACTTCGGCGGCATCGCGGATCTCGCGCTCGCCGGGCAGGAAAACCAGCACATCGCCTGGGCTCTTGCGCTCGCTGCGCTCGAAGGCCGCCAGTTCGTCCAGAGTGGCCAGAATCGCCTGATCGACGGTCAGGTCCTCTTCAACGCTGTTGCCGTCTTCGTCCTGCTCGCTGGTCAGCGGGCGATACCAGACGTCCACGGGGAAGGTACGCCCGGACACTTCGATCACCGGCGCATCGTTGAAATGCTCGGAAAAGCGCTGCAGGTCGATGGTCGCGGAGGTGATGATGACTTTCAGGTCCGGACGACGCGGCAGCAGGGTTTTCAGGTAACCCAGCAGGAAGTCGATGTTCAGGCTGCGTTCGTGGGCTTCGTCGACGATGATCGTGTCGTAGCGCTCAAGAAAGCGGTCATGCTGGGTTTCGGCCAGCAGAATACCGTCGGTCATCAGCTTGATCAGGGTATTGCTGTCGCTCTGATCCTCGAAACGCACCTGATAGCCGACCAGTGCGCCCAACGGTGTGCCGATCTCCTCGGCAACCCGGCTGGCCACGCTGCGAGCGGCGATACGGCGCGGCTGGGTATGACCGATCAGACCGTGCTGACCGCGACCGATTTCCAGGCAGATCTTCGGCAACTGGGTGGTCTTCCCGGAGCCGGTCTCGCCGGCAATGATCAGCACCTGGTGCTTGAGCAGCGCCTCCTTGATCTCGTCACGCTTGGCCGCGATGGGCAGGTTATCGTCATAACGAATCGCCGGCACACTTTCACGCCGCGCCGTGACCTGCGCACAGGACGCCTGCACCCGCGCAACCCACTGCGCCAGCTTCGCCTCGTCGGGCTTTTTGCGCAGGTCGTGCAACTGACGGCGCAGACGATGACGTTCGCTGATCATCGCTTGGTCGAGGTTTTTCAGAAGTTGGTCGATAGAGGGCGATTCGTCGGTCATCAGGCGCGCAGGGTCTTTTTTCAAATGGCAGGTGCGGATTGTCGCAGATTGTGGCGGGTCGTGACGAATGGCCTGAGTGTCAGGCTATCCATTGCGGTCATGGTTTGAGGCAGCAGTGCTCAATCACAATAAAGTATGAGGTACTCCATTCCTGACTCTTCGCGCCCTTTTTGCGACGCAGAGCGTCGAGACCTGCATTCCCACGCTGGAGCGTAGGGAACGATAATCGCAACTATCGTGCGGCGCTCCGCGTCGCATGCCGTTCCGGACGCTGCGCGTCCTCTTGCGACGCAGAGCGTCGAGAACTGCATTCCCACGCTGGAGCGTGCGGAACGATAATCTCAACTATCGTGCGGCGCTCCGCGTCGCATGCCGTTCCGGACACTCTGCGTCCTCTTGCGACGCAGAGCGTCGAGACCTGCATTCCCACGCTGGAGCGTAGGGAACGATAATCGCAACTATCGTGCGGCGCTCCGCGTCGCATGCCGCTCTGGACGCTCCACCCTACTTCTTCACACCCAGCTTCTTCAATTCCTCGTCACGCAGCTCGCGACGCAGGATCTTGCCGACGTTGGTGGTTGGCAGCACGTCGCGAAATTCGACGCTGCGTGGCACTTTGTAGCCGGTCAGGTTGGCGCGCATGTGCTCCATGACCTTATCCTTGGTCAGGGTCACGCCCGGTTTGGCCACCACGAAAACCTTGATGGTTTCGCCCGATTTCTCGTCCGGTACGCCGATGGCCGCGCATTGAAGCACGCCGGGAAGTGTCGCCAGTACGTCTTCCAGTTCGTTGGGGTACACGTTGAAACCGGAGATCAGGATCATGTCTTTCTTGCGATCGACGATCCGGATGTAGCCATCAGGCTGGATGATCGCGATGTCGCCGGTCTTCAGCCAGCCTTCGCTGTCGATCATTTCATCGGTCGCTTCCTGGCGCTGCCAGTAGCCCTTCATGACCTGCGGCCCCTTGATGCACAGCTCGCCGGTTTCACCGAACGCCAGCTCGTTGCCCGCATCGTCGATGACCTTGCACAGGGTCGACGGTACGGGAATGCCGATGCTGCCCATCTGCACGTCCTGAGCGGGATTGACCGTGGCCACCGGGCTGGTCTCGGTCATGCCATAGCCTTCGCAGACCTGGCAGCCCGTCACCTGCTTCCAGCGCTCGGCGGCGGCCTGCTGCAGGGCCATGCCACCGGACAAGGTGACTTTCAACGCCGAGAAATCGAGGTTGCGGAAGCCTTCGTTATTGCACAGGGCCACGAACAGCGTGTTAAGGCCGACAAAGCCGCTGAACTTCCATTTCGAAAGCTCCTTGACCATGGCCGGCAGGTCACGCGGGTTGCTGATCAGGATGTTGTGATTGCCAAGCAGCATCATCGCCATGCAATGAAAGGTGAAGGCATAGATGTGATACAGCGGCAACGGCGTGATGATGATTTCACAGCCTTCGCCCAGATTTGAAGCCATCAGCGCGCGGCATTGCAGCATGTTGGCGATCAGGTTGCGGTGCGTCAGCATTGCCCCCTTGGCCACCCCGGTGGTGCCGCCGGTGTACTGCAGCACGGCAACATCGGCGCTGCCGGGCGACACGTCGGTCACTGGCTGACCACGGCCCTTGCCAAGCACATCGTTGAATTTGATGGCCTTGGGCAAGTGATAGGCCGGGACCATCTTCTTCACGTACTTGATGACGCTATTGATCAGCAAGCGCTTGAACGGCGACAGCATGTCGGCCACTTCGGTGACAATCACCTGCCTGATCTGCGTCTTGGGTACGACCTTCTCGGCCAGATGGGCCATGTTTGCCAGACACACCAGCGCCTTGGCACCGGAGTCGTTGAACTGGTGTTCCATTTCCCGCGCGGTGTACAGCGGGTTGGTGTTGACCACGATCAGCCCGGCGCGAATCGCACCAAAGACGGCAATCGGGTACTGCAATACGTTGGGTAGCTGCACGGCGATACGGTCACCCGGCTGCAGGTCGGTATGTTGCTGAATCCAGGCGGCAAACGCGCCGGACAGCTCATACAGCTCGCCGTAGGTGATGGTCTTGCCCAGGTTGCTGAACGCCGGCTTGTCGGCGAAGCGCTGGCAGGACTGCTTCAGGACCGCCTGGACGTTAGGGTACTCGTCGGGGTTGATATCGGCAGGGATACCGGACGGGTACTTGTCCTTCCAGAAGTTATCAATCATTCAGTCGGCTCCGTAGCGATAGCGAATTCTTCACATCGCCTGAAGCGATGATTTTCTTGTGCTTGGAATTATGCAGTAGACGCTTTTTCGCTTTATGACTGATCAAAAAGCGCGCCGAGAGTAGCAGCTTTGCCAAAGGCCGACTAGAGGCAGAAGCAGGCCACACAGTCACGAATACGACCAGAAACTAACAAGCAGTCACTTTAAATTCATTTAATAAATTTTCATCATCACGTCGAAAGTACCGGAACAGAGCGGTCAATCAATATAATCGCCTGTTTCCGAAAAAAACCGACCCCGTTTACAGCGTTCTGCAAACGGGGCCAGGTACACACATGGAGACGATTAAAGGGTCAGGCGATGTCCCGAAGCTCGCGTCGCAGAATCTTGCCCACCGGAGTCATCGGCAATGAATCACGCAGAACGATCTGTCTGGGCACCTTGTAGCCGGTGAAATTCTCTTTGCAGAAGGCCTTGAGCTCTTCAATGCTCAGCTGCGGGTCTCGCGCCACCACGAACAGCTTCACGGCCTCCCCCGAGCACTCGTCCGGCACGCCGATACAGGCGCAGTTGGCGACTTTCGGATGGGCCATGACCACGTCTTCGATTTCGTTGGGGTAGACGTTGAAACCGGACACGATGATCAAGTCTTTCTTGCGGTCGACGATACTGACGAACCCGTCAGCGCCAATCACGGCAATGTCACCGGTCTTGAACCAGCCTTCGGCGTCCAGGCATTCGGCCGTGGCATCAGGCTGGTTCCAGTAGCCTTTCATGACCTGCGGCCCCTTGATACACAGCTCGCCACGCTCGCCGAAAGGCAACTCGATGCCATCGTCATCAATGACTTTCATCGCGGTGCCGGGCACGGGAATGCCCACGGTTCCCAGGCGTGCCAGGGCGCCATAGGGATTGGCGCTGGCGACAGGCGACGTCTCGGTCAGGCCGTAACCTTCGACGATCGTGCAGCCGGTGATCTGCGCCCAGCGCTCGGCCGTGGCCTTGACCAGTGCAGTGCCACCGGAGTTGGTGCTTTTCAGCGCCGAGAAATCCAGATTCTTGAATTCCGGGTGGTTCATGAGCGCCACGAACAGCGTGTTGAGGCCGATCATGGCAGTGAAACGCCACTTGCCCAGCTCCTTGATGAAGCCGCCGATATCGCGAGGGTTGGTGATCAGGATGTTGTGATTGCCGCTGATCATCATGCACATGCAGTTCGCCGTGAACGCATAGATGTGATAAAGCGGCAACGGCGCAATCATCACCTCCTTGCCCTCTTCAAACAGCGATCCGCCTTGAGGTCCTTGCTGGCGCATGCAGGCATAGACTTGCTGCATGTTGGCGACCAGATTGCCATGGGTGAGCATCGCGCCTTTGGCCAGCCCCGTGGTGCCACCAGTGTATTGCAGAACGGCAACATCCTGCAGACCTCGCGGTACGACCTGCATGCGGCTCTCGCGCCCCAGGCGCAGCGCGCGCTTGAAGCCGACGGCCTGAGGCAGATGGAATTCGGGGACCATCTTCTTGACCTTGTCGACAATGGTATTGACCAGCCAGCCCTTGGCCGCCGACTGCATGTCGCCCATTTTTACTTCGATCAGGTATTCTATGGCCGTGTCCGGCAGCACTTCCTGCACCAGCTTGCCGAACAGGTTGAGGTAAACCAGCGCTCTGGCACCAGAGTCCTTGAATTGATGGCGCATCTCGCGTGCGGTGTACAACGGGTTGGTGTTGACCACCGTCAGACCGGCGCGCATCGCACCGAATACGGCGATCGGATATTGCAGGATATTGGGCATCTGTACGGCAATGCGATCACCCGGCACCAGTTGCGTATGCTGCTGTAGATACGCGGCGAAGGCGGCGGAGTGACGCTCGAGTTCCGCGTAGGTCAGCGTCACGCCCATGTTGCTGAACGCAGGTCGGTCGGCGAATTTCCTGCAGCAGCGCTCGAACACCTCGACGACCGATTGGTAGGTTTGCAGATCCACCTCGGCGTCGACACCCGCCGGACGCTTGTCATCCCAGAAGTCAGCTTGCATTATTTTTATCCTTTTTCCCTGCATGGTTCTGGGCGGACGTTAGCAGTTAAAGTGTCTCAGGCAAATGATCGTCCGGGCCTCATCAGCAGCATGAATCTTGTCTCTGTTCAGACTGAAATCTGTCGTCGGCGATACACTGCTCACGGCAATCGGGCTGGTAAAGATACTTGCCCGATCGCTCAGTAGCCGTATTCACATGGCGTTTGCTTATTATTTGCCTTGAATGTGATCCGGGGAGCGCCAGCAAGCGTCTGAATGATCTTGTCCGCGCATTGGCGGCGACAGGTCATCAAGTGTTACAAATCAAGGCCAGGTCGGATTGCACGAACCGGCACGCTTCAATTCATTTTTATTGTCAGGACAGCCACATGACTCAAGTCACCAACACGCCTTACGAAGCTCTTGAAGTCGGTCAGACCGCCAGCTACAGCAAGACAGTGGAAGAGCGTGACATTCAACTGTTCGCCGCCATGTCCGGAGACCACAACCCGGTCCACCTGGACGCCGAATACGCCTCCAAGACCATGTTCAAGGAGCGTATTGCCCACGGCATGTTCAGCGGCGCACTGATCAGTGCGGCGGTTGCATGCGAGTTGCCTGGCCCCGGCACCATCTATATCGGTCAGCAGATGACCTTCCAGAAGCCGGTGAAACTGGGCGATACCCTGACTGTGCGCCTGGAAATCCTGGAAAAACTGCCGAAATTCCGCGTGCGCATCGCCACCCGTGTTTTCAATCAGAACGATGAGCTGGTTGTAGACGGCGAAGCCGAGATTCTCGCCCCGCGCAAGCAGCAGACCGTCGACCTGACCGTATTGCCCGAGATCACTTTCGGCTGATACCCGGAACCGGCGCGCGCACCTGCGGCCGCGCCCGGGCTCCACTGCTGACCTGAACACAAATTCATGATGCCCTCGGAACTGTTTTGGCTGCGCTTTCCACTCAGGAAACCAGCGCTACCTTATCCGGATCACGAATCGTTCATTCCTGCAGGCGGGGCAATCACCCATGAATATGATCACCCGAAATTATTATCCCGTCTCCGGGCAACCAACCCAGGGCATAAACCCGCAAGCCGATAACAGTCCGCCACCTCAGGTCACGTCCGGCAATGGCAGCAAACTGGTCGACTTCGCCCCGCCGCAGCAGGCAACAGGGTTGCAGTCGTCATTCAATGGCCTTGGCTCCAGGGCGCAAACGCCCGCTACAAACGCAGCCTCGGGTGCAACTGAAAACCCCGTCGAGTTGTTGCTGAACAAGCTGGTGGAAGCCATTCGCACCATCCTCAAGGATCTGTTTTCCAGATCACAAGGGCATCAGCAGGACGGCTCGACACCGGCACCTGCACCGTCTGAACGGGAACAGGCGCCGACCTCCCTTCAGTCTTCATCAGCCCCCTCGTCAGGGTCGCCGTCATCGTCCGGCAACACAGAAAAGCCGTTCGTGGTGAAAAACGATTATCCGACCGACAAACCGGTCTCGCTGCAAAAGAACGCCACAGCAGCGCCGTCTGATACGACGCGCACTTCGGCGTCAGCCCAAGGCAATACGCCAGCCGCCAATCAGCCTGCGCCCGCCAAAACGTTGCCAACCGCCACAGACAGATCTGAGACCACAGAAAAAGTGGCGCAACCCGCGCACCGAGCGGGCAACGGTCCTGGGGCCGACATGTCCGGAATGGTCGGCTTCGCCAAACAGGCGAATACCACCGGCGGTAATGGTGGCGAAGTCGTCACGGTCAATACCGTAGCGGACCTCAAGAAGTACATGGAGGACGACAAAGCCCGTACCGTCAAACTGGGGGCCAACCTGTCTGCCGACAGCAAGGTGACCATCAACTTTGGCGCCAACAAGACCCTGCTGGGTACCGACAAGGGCAACAGCCTGCACAACATCTACCTGGCCAGCGGCAAGACCGCCAGCAATGACATCTTCCAGAATCTGAACTTCGACCACGACAGCCGTTATCGCGAAAACGGTGACATGCAGATGTTCATCAGCAGCGGTCAGAAATACTGGATCGATCACAACACCTATTCAGGCACCAAGGATCAGAACGCCAAAGGCCTGGACAAACTGCTTTATGTCGGCGGGACGGCAGACAACGTCAGTCTGACCAACTCGAAATTCCAGAACAACGAATATGGCGTGATTCTCGGTCAGCCGGACGACTCCGCTCAAGCCAAGGCCGAGTACAAGGGTTACCCGCGCATGACCATCGCCAACAATGTGTTCAGCAACCTGGATGTTCGGGCACCCGGCCTGATGCGGCATGGCGACTTTGACGTTTACAACAACTCGATCGACAACTTCCATCTTGGCTTCACCGCGACGGGGGATGCGACCATCCTCTCGCAGGCCAACTATTTCGCAAAAGGCGTGGATGTTTCCAACAAGGCCAGCAACTCCGGCGTGCTGGATGACTATGGCGATGCGCACTTCAAGGACATCGGCAGCAATGTCAGCTTCACCCAGAAGTCACTGGTGACCGCCTGGACGCCGAGCTATCAGCGCGACATCAAGACCGCCGAAGCCGCCAGAGCCTATGACTTGGCCAATGCCGGTGCCAAAACCGTGAGCTGATAGCGCCCGGCGTTCGATGCAGGGCGTGGCATGCAGAAGAAAAAAAGGGCGACCGAAGTCGCCCCAAGTGCCTTGCGTGCTCATTGAATGCATGCAGGCGCGTGTCCGCCCACAACGCATTCGATGGAACAAGATTAAGGCAGCGAACATAACGGCGAGTTGATCCAGATCAGCTGTTACTGAACCAGACTGATCAGATCAAGGGTGTGGCGGCTGGATCAGCGTTTTTTGGGCTTTTTCTTCGGTTTTTTGCTGCTCAATGGCATCGCCTGTTCGAAGGCGTTACGCACTTCATTGAGGCGCTTGTCATTCAGATCGTGGATACGCTTGGCGCGCTCGGCACCCAGGTCGATCAATTGTGCATCGTCGCTCATGGCTTGCGGTTCTCGAACACGGGAAATCAGGGCCAATAATGCTCAATCGCAGCGGCCCTGACCAGTCCCGTGACCAGTACAGCCCTGGGCGGTGCAGCGATCAGATCTGGATATCCACCCAAAGCCCCTGGCGCGGCTCGTCGTCGATGAGCGGTACAACGGGTACGGTGTTGTCGGCGTTCAGCGAATCACCCGGGACGACCAGCCCGACGTATTCCTCGGCTTCTCCGCCGCCATGAGCCTGCTGCTGTTGCTGCTGGCGCTGTTGCTCTTCACGCAACAGCAACGCGCTGCGTTCAGTATCTTCATTGCGCAGGTCGATGGAGGTCTCGCTGGAGCTCTCCTGTACCGGCGCTACAGGTGGAATGTCCGGCATGCGCTTGGCCGGATCCAGCTGTGATGTCACAGGCACCACACTTAACGGAAGCATAGGTTGCAGCATGGTTTTATCTCCTCTTACCGGGGTTTCGGCCGTGCACGAGGCAACTTGAACCGGGCTGAAAGAGCCAGTGGTGGTTTATAAGATCTTTTTTGACCCCTCTCAGTGAAATAAGTGTCATGGAACCAAAAATTCGATAGGTTCCGGCGCTGACCATGAGTTTTTTCACGCTGCCTTTGGCCTTCGGGGCGTGTTCCGTTAACATACTCAGCTTTTTCAAGCGGGAGACAGGCAGCATGGCGCAGCAGTATCAACCGGGGCAACGCTGGATTAGTGACAGCGAAGCCGAGCTGGGTTTGGGCACCGTTCTGGCACAGGACGGCCGCTTGTTGACCGTGCTCTATCCGGCCACTGGCGAAACACGTCAGTACGCACTGCGTAATGCGCCGCTGACCCGCGTGCGCTTCTCCCCTGGCGACGTGATCACGCACTTCGAAAACTGGAAAATGACCGTTCGCGAAGTCGACGATGTCGATGGTCTGCTGGTCTACCACGGCCTGAACGCGCAGAACGAACTGGTCACGCTGCCGGAAACCCAGCTGTCGAACTTTATCCAGTTCCGCCTGGCGACCGACCGTCTGTTTGCCGGCCAGATCGACCAGTTGTCATGGTTCTCGCTGCGCTACAACACGCTCGAACACACCAGCCGCCAATTGCAGTCCTCCCTGTGGGGCCTGGGTGGCGTGCGGGCACAGCCTATCGCCCACCAGTTGCACATCGCTCGCGAAGTCGCGGACCGTATCGCGCCGCGCGTTCTGCTGGCCGACGAAGTGGGTCTGGGCAAAACCATCGAAGCCGGTCTGGTCATCCATCGCCAACTGCTATCGGGCCGCGCCAGCCGCGTGCTGATTCTGGTCCCGGAAAACCTCCAGCACCAGTGGCTGGTGGAAATGCGTCGCCGCTTCAATCTGCAGGTCGCGCTGTTCGACGCCGAGCGCTTCATGGAAAGCGATGCCGGCAACCCGTTCGAAGACACCCAGCTCGCACTGGTCGCCCTGGAATGGCTGGTCGAAGACGAAAAAGCCCAGGACGCCCTGTTTGCGGCAGGCTGGGACCTGATGGTGGTTGACGAAGCGCACCACCTGGTCTGGCACGAAGACAAGGCCAGCCGCGAATATTCGCTGGTCGAACAACTGGCCGAAGTCATTGCCGGCGTACTGCTGCTGACCGCGACGCCGGAACAACTGGGCCAGGACAGCCACTTTGCCCGTCTGCGCCTGCTGGACCCGAACCGTTTCCACGACCTCAAGGCCTTCCGCGCCGAGAGCGAGAACTATCGCCCGGTGGCTCAGGCCGTTCAGGAGCTGCTCGACAAGGGCAAGCTGTCTGCCGAGGCGCAGGAAACCATTCACGGCTTCCTGGGTGCCGAAGGCGATTCGCTGCTGGCCTCGGTGAATACCGGCGACGAAGAAGCCAAATCGCGTCTGATTCGCGAACTGCTGGACCGTCATGGCACCGGCCGCGTGCTCTTCCGCAACACCCGTGCCGCCGTGCAGGGCTTCCCGGAGCGCAAGCTGCATCAATACCCGCTGCCCTGCCCTGTCGAATACCTCGAACTGCCGGTCGGCGAGCACGCCGATCTTTACCCTGAAGTCAGCTTCCAGTCGCAGTCGGAAGTCAGCGAGGAAGAGCGCTGGTGGCGCTTTGATCCACGCGTCGACTGGCTGATCGATACCCTGAAAATGCTTAAGCGCGTCAAGGTGCTGGTCATCTGTGCCCATGCCGAAACCGCCATGGACCTGGAAGACGCGCTGCGTGTGCGTTCCGGTATCCCCGCCACGGTTTTCCACGAAGGCATGAACATCCTCGAGCGCGACCGAGCCGCGGCCTACTTTGCAGACGAAGAGTTCGGCGCCCAGGTGCTGATCTGTTCGGAAATCGGCAGCGAAGGCCGCAACTTCCAGTTCTCCCACCATCTGGTCCTGTTCGATCTGCCGTCGCACCCGGACTTGCTGGAGCAGCGTATCGGGCGTCTGGACCGGATCGGCCAGAAGCACACCATCGAGCTGCATGTCCCGTTCCTGGAAACCAGTCCGCAGGCCCGCCTGTTCCAGTGGTATCACGAAGCGCTCAATGCATTCCTCAACACTTGCCCGACCGGCAACGCCCTGCAGCATCAGTTCGGCCCGCGCCTGCTGCCGTTGCTGGAAAGCGGTGATGACGACGAGTGGCAAACCCTGATCGATGAAGCCCGCAGCGAACGCGAGCGCCTGGAAAGCGAACTGCATACCGGTCGCGACCGTTTGCTGGAACTCAATTCCGGCGGCGCAGGCGAAGGCGAAGCGCTGGTCGAAGCGATCCTCGACCAGGACGATCAGTTCAGCCTGCCGATCTACATGGAAACCCTGTTCGACGCCTTTGGCATCGACAGCGAGGACCACTCGGAAAACGCCCTGATCCTCAAGCCGAGTGAAAAGATGCTCGACGCCAGCTTCCCGCTGGGCGACGACGAAGGCGTGACCATCACCTACGACCGTAATCAGGCGCTGTCCCGCGAGGACATGCAGTTCATCACCTGGGAGCACCCGATGGTGCAAGGCGGCATGGATCTGGTGCTGTCCGGCTCGATGGGCAACACCGCCGTGGCACTGATCAAGAACAAGGCGCTCAAGCCGGGCACCGTTCTGCTCGAACTGATCTACGTCAGCGAAGTGGTTGCGCCTCGCTCGCTGCAACTGGGGCGTTATCTGCCGCCTGCTGCGCTGCGCTGCCTGCTTGACCCCAATGGCAACGATCTGGCCAGCCGTGTGTCGTTCAATACGCTCAACGATCAGCTCGAAAGCGTGCCCCGTGCCAGCGCCAACAAGTTCATCCAGGCACAACGCGACCAACTGACCCCGAGGATCAACGCGGGCGAAGAGAAAATCACGCCGAAACACGCAGAGCGCGTCGCCGAAGCTCAGCGTCGCCTGGCAGCCGACACCGAAGAAGAACTGGCCCGCCTGACGGCATTGCAAGCGGTCAACCCAACCGTGCGCGACAGTGAACTGGTGGCTCTGCGCACGCAACGTGAACAGGGTCTGGCCATGCTTGAAAAAGCGGCCCTGCGTCTGGAAGCGATCCGGGTACTGGTCGCAGGCTGAGGGCTGGTCACACACCCGCCCGTCATGCCCATGCCCCGCATGGGCATGACGCTCTTGCTCACGCTATGACGCGGAGCGTCATGAAAGGCATTCCCACGCTGGAGCGTGAGGAACGATGTGTCCCGTAACCACGCCCCTGCTCCGCGATATCCGCAACAACCCCTATCGTGCCCATGCTCCGCGTAGGCATGCCTTTCCGGACGCTCTGCGTCCTCTAAACAATAAGCACCAAACACGCCAGCCATCACTTTGATGCCAAATTGGCACCTCGTGCATTTGCAGGTTGTAAACAGCTTCTATACTCAGCTTTGAACGCCAGGCTTTCGGCCTTGGCGGCCTTGCAGTGAGATAAGGGCAAGCTATGGATTGGCTGGGTTTGAACGTATTCGCTGGCCCACCAGCGGACGTGCAATTATTGATCGACTGCAGTCACAACCTGTTTCTGGTCGCGCTGGCTTACGGCGTGGCCTGTGCTGCGTGCTTTGCCACGCTGGACATTGCGGACCGTGTCATCCAGGTCGACGCCCTTAAAAGCCGTCGCCTCTGGAAGGCGCTGGGCGCGTTATGCCTGGCCGGTGGCGTGTGGGCGATGCACTTCATCAGCATGCTGGCGTTCCAGGCGCCGCTCAAAATCACTTATGACCTTTCCATCACGCTGATTTCCCTGCTGATCGTACTGGTTACCGCACTGGTGGCCATGCGGGCGCTGACCATCCCGGAGCTGACCCTGAGACGCTGCCTGACCAGCGCGGTGGTGATGGGGATCGGCATCAGCGTCATGCATTACCTCGGCATGTCAGCCATGCGCTCTACCGCTACGCAGTACTACGAGCCGCGGATGTTCGCCCTGTCGATCCTGGTCGCGGTTCTTTCCAGCATTGCGCTGCTGACCCTGTCCCGGCACTTGCGCCAGTACCACGGCATGTTTCATCAGATGTTCCGTTATGCGGTCAGCCTTCTGCTGGGCGCAGGCCTGCTGACCATGCACCTGATGGGCATGAAGGCGCTGCGGCTGGTGATACCCGAAGGCATTGAGCTGCACGTCCCCAGCACTGAAAACAGCCAGCAACTGGGGCTTACCATCGCGGCCATCGCCCTGCTGACCATCGCCGGCAGCATCAGCGCGGCAATGGCCGACAAGAAACTGCAAGGCAAGGAGCATGATCTGCAGCGGGTCAATGCACTGCTTACCCAGCTGGATCAGGCACGCGTTTCGCTTCAGCAGGTTGCGCATTACGACCCGCTGACCAACCTGATCAACCGCCGCGGGTTCAATCAGATCTTCGCCGAGAAGCTGCAGGAGCATACCTTCAACAAAGGCATGCTTGCGGTGATGTTTCTGGACATCGACCACTTCAAGCGCATCAACGACAGCCTGGGCCATGATGCGGGTGACGAGCTGCTCAAGGTGATCGCCGAGCGTATCCGCAGTGCTACCCGTACCCAGGACGTGGTGGCGCGTTTCGGCGGCGATGAATTCTGCATCCTGCTGAGCATTCCGGACTACGAAGAGGCCCGCCATCTGGCTCATCGGGTCATGCAAAAGATGAAGGAGACCATCGCGCTGGCAGGAAGGCGCATGGTCATGACCACCAGCATCGGCATTGCCGTATTCCCGCGTGACGGTGAGACCTGCGATGAGTTGCTCAAGCACGCAGACCTTGCGCTGTACCAGTCAAAGGACAAAGGGCGCAACGGCGTCAACTTCTTCAATCCGGCCCTCAAGACCAAGGCCAGTCTGGAGCTGCAACTGGAAGAAGAACTGCGCAATGCCCTGCGCGAGGGAACGGGGCTGCAGGTGTATTACCAACCTATCGTCGACATGCGCACCGGCCACGTTGCCAAGCTCGAGGCGCTGGTGCGCTGGAATCACCCGCAGCACGGCTTGCTGGTACCCGCACGCTTCATCGGCATCGCCGAGGCCAACGGCCTGATTGCCGAACTGGATAACTGGGTGCTGCGCCGCGCCTGTCACGACTTGCGCACTCTGCATCAGGAAGGGCTGGAAAAGCTGATCATCTCCGTCAACTGCTCAGCGCTGACGCTGGGCCGCAACGAATTGGTCGAAGAGGTTGAGCGGGCGCTGGCCGATGCTGACGCAGCGCCTGGACGGCTGGAACTGGAAGTGACCGAAAATGCCCTGATGGGCAACATCAGCAACACTATCCTGATGCTCAAACACATTCGCAGCCTGGGTGTTTCCCTGTCGATCGACGACTTCGGCACCGGTTACTCGTCGCTCGCCTATCTCAAGCGGCTGCCGCTGGACACGTTGAAGATCGACCGATCGTTCATTATCGACATCCCCCAGTCCCCGCAGGACATGGAAATCGTTCAGGCAATCCTTGTCATGGCGCATACGCTGCGCTTGAAAGTCGTGACCGAAGGCGTCGAGACCCAGGATCAACTGGAGTTTCTCAGGCAGTTTGGCAGTGATTACGTACAGGGTTATCTGTTCAACAGGCCCCAGCCGCTGGAGCGCATCCTGCCTCTTGCCAGACAGATGAACCAGCGCGAGCCCACGACCCGCTGGTCTGCCCTGCCACAACAGCACAGCCAGGGGCAAGACAGCGAAACACCAGACATTCCGGATGTGTTTGCCGAACTGCCTGAAAATGACGACTTCGCCAGTCCCAGACCTGTTCGTACCTGAAGGAGCAGCGCAAGGCTCCATCGTCAAAAGAAACAGTGCAGCCCGCAGAAACCGCCACCTTAACGGTGTGGTTTTACGCTACGCGGGCTGCCGAAGAGTTACCTTCCCACTCACTCCGGAAAACCGCAAGGCACCTGACTGGTGCGCAAATCAATCCTGCGCCCTATTTTGAATCAAAACCCAAGGTGCCACTACCACAGCCCAGAGCAGCGGATCTGTCTCCACCAGCTCAAGCGCCTTGGTTTCAGACACCTTGCCAACCCGCCCCTCTGCCAGCCACGCAGACACCCTGGCTGCATCATTTTCGGCCACTGCCTCGGCGACTTCGATCAAATCCAGAGGCAACTCGACCCACAACAGGGCACCCTTGGCAAAGAATGGTTGCAATTCAGTCCAGGTGATTGAGGCCGTTTCGCCAAGCAGTTTGGCATAGAGGGTGCTAGGTTCTTGCGTCATGGGTTTCACCAAAAAGAAAATCGGCGCAATCATACCGCTGACTTTCCCACCGGCAAGCCCAGAAGCAGGCGATTTATCGCAGGGAAGTGCAGATAACCTTATGGATCTGAAGTGATTTCAGACACTCAAGCGGTTCGATTCTGTAACTTTCTTTCGATTAAGCGACACCCACAGGTTTGTCCCCAGACGCCCGGCTTTCCAAGCCAGCGAACCGCGCTCTAAACTGTTCCGGTACAGTTGGCGGCGTGGGACAACCGGTGATCGAATCGGTCCTGGAGCCTTGGCCATCAGGATTATAAAAACTACAACGCAAGAGTGGAGCATCATGACTAAGGGTACCAATAAGCTTTCAAGGCTGTTTGCCGCACTGGTTATGGCGGGGGTTGCCAGCCATTCGTTCGCAGCTGACACCATCAAGATCGGCATCGCCGGCCCCAAGACCGGCCCTGTCGCCGAATACGGCACCATGCAGTTCAATGGCGCCAAGATGGCCATCGAGCAGATCAACGCCAAAGGCGGCGTGGATGGCAAAAAGCTCGAAGCCGTCGAATACGATGATGCCTGCGATCCGAAACAGGCCGTTGCGGTCGCCAACAAAGTGGTCAACGACGGCGTTAAATACGTGGTCGGCCACCTCTGCTCCAGCTCCGCTCAGCCAGCGTCCGACGTTTACGAAGATGAAGGCATCATCATGGTGACCCCGGCTGCCACCAGCCCGGAAATCACCGCGCGCGGCTACAAACTGGTGTTCCGCACCATCGGTCTCGACAGCGCCCAGGGTCCGGCCGCTGGCAACTACATTGCCGACGTCGCCAAGCCGAAAATCGTTGCAGTCATCCACGACAAGCAGCAGTACGGTGAAGGCATCGCGACAGCCGTCAAGCAGACGCTGGAGAAAAAAGGCGTCAAGGTTGCCTTGTTCGAGGGCATTAACGCTGGCGACAAGGACTTCTCGTCGCTGATCGCCAAGCTCAAGCAGGCCAACGTCGACTTCGTCTACTACGGCGGCTACCACCCTGAGCTGGGCCAGATCCTGCGTCAGTCCAAGGAAAAAGGCCTGAACGCCAAATTCATGGGCCCTGAAGGCGTCGGCAACGAGTCGATCTCGCAAATCGCGGGCGATGCTTCGGAAGGCCTGCTGGTCACCCTGCCGAAATCCTTCGACCAGGACCCGGCCAACCAGGCGCTGACCGAAGCCTTCAAGGCCAAGAGCCAGGATCCGAGCGGCCCGTTCGTGTACCCGTCCTACTCCGCCGTGCAGGTCATTGCTGACGGCATCGCTGCCGCCAAGTCCGAAGACACCGCCAAGGTGGCCGCTGCCATCCATGCCGGTACCTTCAAGACGCCAATGGGCGAGCTGAGCTACGACGAAAAAGGTGACCTGAAGAACTTCCAGTTCGTGGTCTACGAGTGGCACTTCGGCAAACCCAAGACCGAAGCCGCCAAATAAGCTGCTTGCATCAACCCTCAAAGCCCACTGCCAGCGCAGTGGGCTTTGTTTTACGAATCCAGGCCCGTACGCACGTTTCGGCGACCCGAACGGCGTGCACGAGGCCCCCTGAAAATCTTAAAACCGTCAACAGCGGTTCCCTGGCAGCGCAACAGGCTACGCATCCACAGAATGCCACCCCGGCGCAGGTCAGAGAAATGCAGATCAGGTTTTTAGGAGCGCGGTAAATGCCCGAGTTATTCCACTACATGCAGCAGCTGGTCAATGGCCTGACCATTGGCAGTACGTATGCATTGATCGCCATCGGTTACACGATGGTGTACGGCATCATCGGAATGATCAACTTCGCCCATGGCGAGGTGTACATGATCGGTTCCTATGTAGCTTTCATGGCACTCGCCGGCTTGGCGATGCTGGGGATTCACAGCCTGCCGTTGCTGATGATTGCCGGTTTTGCCGCTGCGATCATCGTGACCAGTGCCTATGGATACAGCATCGAGCGTGTGGCCTACCGTCCGTTGCGCAACAGCAACCGTCTGATTCCACTGATTTCTGCCATCGGCATGTCGATCTTTCTGCAGAACTCGGTCCAGCTTTCCCAGGGCTCGGGCAACTTCGCCATCCCCAACCTGCTACCCGGCAGCCTCTCGTTCGGGCCCGGTGGCGCAGAGGAAGTGCTGATTTCCTACATACAGATCGTGGTGTTCCTCGTCACCCTGGTGGCCATGACCGGCCTGACCCTGTTCATTTCCCGCTCGCGAATGGGCCGCGCCTGCCGCGCCTGCGCCGAGGACATGAAGATGGCCAATCTGCTGGGCATCAACACCAACAACATCATCGCCCTGACCTTCGTGGTCGGTGCGGCACTGGCCGCTGTCGCCGCCATGCTGCTGAGCATGCAATACGGCGTGATCAACCCCAACGCCGGCTTCCTCGTCGGCCTGAAAGCCTTCACGGCTGCAGTACTGGGCGGTATCGGTTCGATCCCGGGTGCCGTGCTCGGTGGCCTGGTGCTGGGCGTCGCCGAAGCCTTCGGTGCCGACATTTTTGGTGATCAGTACAAGGACGTCGTGGCTTTCGGCCTGCTGGTCCTGGTGCTGCTGTTCCGACCGACCGGCATTCTGGGTCGTCCGGAGGTTGAGAAAGTATGAGCAAGTCCTTCAAACAGGCGCTGTTCAGCGCCGCACTGGTCTGGGCCGTGGCCTATCCGGTGTTCGGTCTGAAACTGGCCTTTTCCGGCGTCACCCTGCAAGTGCAGAACGCCAGCCCGCTGACCCTGACCATCATTGCCGTGTGTTCGGTCCTACTGTTTCTGCGCGTATTGTTTGCCGAGCAGATCAGCGGCCTGCGTCGCGGCTCCGACAAGCCGCTGATCCCGCAAAAGACCAGCGACTTCCTGACCCAGCCGAAAACCCAGCGCTGGGGCCTTGCGGCGCTCATCGTGCTTGCGTTCATCTGGCCATTTTTCGGGTCGCGCGGTGCGGTGGACATTGCCACGCTGATCCTGATCTACGTGATGCTCGGCCTCGGTCTGAACATCGTAGTCGGCCTGGCAGGTCTGCTTGACCTGGGCTATGTCGGTTTCTATGCGGTCGGCGCCTACAGCTATGCCCTGCTGTCGCACTACTATGGACTCGGTTTCTGGATCTGCCTGCCGATCGCGGGGTTGATGGCGGCGCTGTTCGGATTCCTGCTGGGCTTTCCGGTGTTGCGTCTGCGCGGCGACTATCTGGCTATCGTGACGCTGGGCTTCGGCGAGATTATCCGTATCTTCCTGCGTAACCTGACCGATATCACCGGCGGCCCGAACGGCATCAGCAACATCGAAAAGCCGACCCTCTTCGGTCTGACCTTCGAGCGCAAGGCCGCTGAGGGCATGCAGACCTTCCATGAGTTCTTCGGCCTGCCGTACAACTCGATCAACAAGGTCATCTTCCTCTACCTGATCGCCCTGCTGCTGGCACTGGCAGCGTTGTTCGTCATCAATCGCCTGCTGCGCATGCCGATCGGCCGGGCCTGGGAAGCCTTGCGCGAAGACGAAATCGCCTGCCGTGCACTGGGTTTGAACCCGACCGTGATCAAGCTCTCGGCGTTCACCCTTGGCGCTGCGTTCGCAGGTTTCGCAGGCAGCTTCTTTGCCGCGCGTCAGGGCCTGATCACCCCGGAATCGTTCACCTTCATCGAGTCGGCAATCATCCTGGCCATCGTCGTGCTGGGTGGCATGGGCTCGCAATTGGGTGTGATCCTGGCAGCCATCGTGATGATCCTGTTGCCCGAGCTGATGCGTGAGTTCAGTGACTACCGCATGCTGATGTTCGGCGCGCTGATGGTGCTGATGATGATCTGGCGCCCACAAGGCTTCCTGCCGATGCAGCGCCCCGAAATGAAATTGAAAGCGGAGCAGTCGAAATGAGCCGCCCATTACTGCAAGCCACTGGCTTGAGCATGCGTTTTGGCGGCCTGCTGGCGGTCAATGGCGTTGCCCTGACCGTCAATCAGGGGCAGGTCGTATCGATGATCGGCCCCAATGGCGCTGGCAAGACGACAGTCTTCAACTGCCTGACCGGTTTCTACCGGCCAAGCGCGGGCACGATTCTGCTGGACGGTGAGCCGATCCAGGGCCTGGCTGGCCATCAGATCGCGCGCAAGGGCGTGGTGCGTACGTTCCAAAACGTGCGCCTGTTCAAGGAAATGACTGCCGTGGAAAACCTGCTGGTTGCCCAGCACCGGCATTTGAACACCAACTTCCTGTCCGGCCTGTTCAAGACGCCCGCGTTCCGCCGCAGCGAACGTGAAGCCATGGACTACGCCGAGCACTGGCTTGAGGCGGTCAACCTCCGGGAGTTCGCCAACCGCCCTGCCGGGACGCTGGCCTACGGTCAGCAACGCCGCCTGGAAATCGCCCGCTGCATGATGACGCGCCCGCGCATTCTGATGCTCGACGAACCGGCGGCGGGTCTGAACCCCAGAGAAACCGATGATCTGAAGGCGCTGATCGGCGTGTTGCGCAGCGAGCACAACGCTACGGTCCTGTTGATCGAGCACGACATGAAACTGGTAATGAGCATTTCCGACCACATCGTGGTGATCAATCAGGGCACGCCTCTGGCCGATGGCACGCCGGAACAGATTCGTGACAATCCCGATGTGATCAAAGCCTACCTGGGGGAAGCGTAAATGCTGCAGTTCGAAAACGTTTCCACCTTCTACGGCAAGATCCAGGCGCTGCACAGCGTCAACGTGGAAGTGCGTCAGGGTGAAATTGTCACCCTGATCGGTGCCAACGGTGCCGGCAAGTCCACCCTGTTGATGACACTGTGCGGCTCACCACGCGCCCACAGCGGCAGTATTCGCTATATGGGCGAGGAACTGGTCGGGCTGGAGTCGTCGATCATCATGCGCAAGAGCATTGCCGTGGTGCCGGAAGGCCGTCGGGTGTTTGCGCGTCTGACCGTTGAAGAGAACCTGGCGATGGGCGGCTTCTTCACGGAAAAGGCTGATTATCAGGAACAGATGGACAAGGTCCTGCAGCTCTTTCCACGCCTCAAGGAACGCTTCAATCAGCGCGGCGGCACCATGTCCGGTGGCGAGCAACAGATGCTGGCCATCGGTCGAGCACTGATGAGCAAGCCCAAGCTGTTGTTGCTGGACGAGCCTTCGCTGGGTCTGGCGCCGATCATCATCCAGCAGATTTTCGAGATCGTCGAACAGCTGCGCCGCGATGGCGTGACGGTGTTTCTGGTCGAACAGAACGCCAACCAGGCCCTGAAAGTCGCCGACCGCGCCTACGTACTGGAAAACGGCCGCGTGGTCATGCAAGGCACAGGCGAAGAACTGCTGGTCGATCCGAAAGTGCGGGACGCGTATCTGGGCGGGTAAGCGCACGCCACGCCCCAATAGGCCGAAACGGTTTGCAGGAGCGAACCGGGTGACGCTTCGCTTGTTCGCGAAGGCGTTCGTTTAAACGATGTATTTTCGTCGAACAAAACGGCCCTTTCGCGAACACGTTCGCTCCTACCGTCAGCGTCAAACCTGAACGATAGTCAAAGCCACTGCTCGCGCGATAAGCATCCCGACCCTTGTGATGCACCTCCAGTCTGAGTAACGTGGCGGCACTTGTCTGGAGACCACATCATGTTCGCTGCCCGTTCCGTCCTCGTATTTGCTCTTCTACCGCTGTTTGCCGGGTGTCAGTTGCTCGGTAAACAGGCCGAGGAACCGAAGGTTTCCACGGCGGGCATGCTCCGTATGCAGGGCGACCTGACCGGAGAAAACGGCCAGCTGCTGTTCAAGCCGTGTAACGAGCAGCGTCGCTACGTGGTCAAGGATCGCGGCAACACCGGTATTCTGCAGGAAGCGGCCTCGCTGGCGGACAGCAAGGGCACGGTGTTTGCCGATCTGCGCGGCAGTTTTGCTGCGAGCAAGGCGGCCAACAGTGACGGACAGCTGGACCTGCATCAGTTGTACCGCGTCGAACGTCCCGGCCAGGCCTGTGAAGACCTCAATTTCAAACGCCTGACATTGCACGTCAATGGCAACAAGCCCGCCTGGAACGTCAATGTCAGCGGCAAGGGCATGGTTCTGGAGCGCGAGGGCGTTGCCCCACTGGCGTTGCCCTACGTGGAAGAGAAGCTGCCGGACGGCAGTTTCAGCATCAGCAGTGAAGCCAACAACCAGCGCATCGAGATCTGGGTCGCGCCACAGCGCTGCGTCGACAGCGTCGACGGCTCGGTGCAACACCTCACCGCAGAGCTGCGCATCAACGGCCAGGCCCAGCGTGGCTGCGGTTATTACGGCGGTTCGCGCGACGACTGATCGCCCAGGCTCGCCGCCAAAGGGGTTCAGCGCTTATAATCGCCGGTTCTTGTAGTGCTGTCGGGCTGAACCTGCGGCCCGAAAACTGGACCCCTTAATGTTACGAATCACCGAACTCAAGCTGCCGATCGATCATCCGGAAGAAGACCTGCGCGTTGCGCTCTTGAAGCACCTGGGTATCGACAGCGGCGAACTGCTGGACTTTACCCTCTTCAAACGCAGTTACGACGCGCGCAAAAAGTCTTCCGAGCTGTGCTTCATCTACACCATCGACTTCCAGGTCAAGGATGAAGAGGCACTGTTGCGCAAGCTGGCCAATGACCGCCACGTCGGCCCGGCACCTGATGTCAGCTACAAAGTCGTCGGTCACGCTCCCGAGGGCCTGACAGAGCGTCCGATCGTCGTGGGTTTCGGACCCTGCGGCATTTTTGCCGGGCTGCTGCTGGCGCAGATGGGCTTCAAGCCGATCATCCTCGAGCGCGGCACCGAAGTTCGCCAGCGCACCAAGGACACCTGGGCACTGTGGCGCAAAAACGTGCTCAACCCCGAATCCAACGTGCAGTTTGGCGAGGGCGGTGCCGGGACCTTTTCCGACGGCAAGCTTTACAGCCAGATCAAGGACCCGAAATTCATTGGCCGCAAGGTGCTGCACGAGTTCGTGAAGGCCGGCGCGCCGGAAGAAATCCTCTATGTCAGCAAGCCGCATATCGGCACGTTCCGCCTGACGGGCGTGGTCGAGAACATGCGCCATCAGATCGAAGCACTGGGCGGCGAAGTGCGCTTTCAGCAGCGCGTGACCGACGTGATGATCGAGGATGGCCAATTGCTGGGCGTGCAGCTCGACAGCGGCGAGCAGATCGAGTCCCGGCACGTGATTCTGGCGCTGGGCCACAGTGCCCGTGACACCTTCCGCATGCTGCACGGCCGTGGCGTGTTCATGGAAGCCAAGCCGTTCTCGGTGGGCTTCCGCATCGAACACCCGCAATCGTTGATCGACCGCGCGCGACTGGGCAAATATGCCGGTCACCCGAAGCTCGGCGCAGCCGATTACAAACTGGTGCACCACGCCAGCAACGGCCGCTCGGTCTACAGCTTCTGCATGTGCCCTGGCGGCACGGTCGTGGCAGCCACATCAGAGCCCGGCCGAGTGGTCACCAACGGCATGAGCCAATACTCACGCAACGAGCGCAATGCCAACTCGGGCATCGTGGTCGGTATCTCGCCGGAACAGGACTACCCTGGCAGCCCGCTGGCCGGTATCGAGTTGCAGGAGCGTCTGGAATCCCACGCGTATCTGCTCGGCGGCAGCAGCTACGAGGCTCCGGCGCAACTGGTCGGCGACTTCATTGCAGGCAGGGCCTCGACCGCTCTGGGCAGTGTTGAACCGTCCTACAAGCCGGGCGTGAAGCTGGTGGACCTTGCCGAGGCCCTGCCCGCCTTTGCCATTGAAGCTATTCGCGAAGCGTTGCCTGCGTTCGACAAGCAGATCAAAGGCTTCTCGCTGCACGACGCCGTGCTGACCGGCATCGAAACCCGTACCTCGGCACCGCTGCGCATTACCCGCGGGCCGGCGCTGCAAAGCCTGAACACCAAAGGCCTTTACCCGGCCGGTGAAGGCGCTGGCTATGCGGGCGGGATTCTCTCGGCTGGCGTGGACGGCATTCGGGTGGCTGAAGCGCTGGTGCGCGACATGCTGGGGATCGAGGGCTGACCCCAGGAAACAGGGCGTTCGATACATCGTCTTCGTGAGCAATGGGCATGGTATTCACGCCCATTTACGCCTGGCAATAAAAAACCCCGAGCATTGCGGCTCGGGGTTTTGCTGTGCGGTGTTGCGGATCAGTGAGTAACGCGGCTGGTGCCGTTGACGCTCATGATGCGCACACGCTCGCCGACCCGGAAAATCTCGTTTTCCTGAACCTGCTGCACGTAGGCACGCATGCTGCCGTCATCCTCACGCACGGTGATTTCGACACCTTGCGTACGGGTCAGGCCTTCCTCGGTCGCCGAACCCAGCAGGCCGCCGGCCACTGCGCCGATCACCGCTGCCACGATACTGCCGCGACCGCCACCGATAGCGCTGCCGCCCACACCACCAACGACTGCACCTGCCGCGCCGCCGATCGGGGTCTTGGTGCCCTCGATCTTGACCGGACGCAGGGATTCGATCGTTCCCATGCGAACTGTCTGTACGGTCCTGGCCTCGTCACGGGAGTAGGAATCACCGGTCAGATTCGAGGTACAGCCGCCCATCATCAGTGCCATGGCAGTGAACGAAGCAACCAGAAGAGCAGACTTGCGCATAAAAGGAATCTCCAGAGGAATCAGTGGCCATTAGACTACCCGACAAAGGCGCTGTCACGGCCCCGAGCCCGCAAATTAAATTGATTCAGGCCTCATACAGCCACGGCCCGTATAACGCTCAGACGATTGGCCAGACGAATAATTCAATCAGGGTGCAAGGCGCTCGCGTGTCCATCTGTCGTCTATCAAACGATAGTTCAAACGGTCGTGAAGTCGACTGGAGCGACCCTGCCAGAACTCGATCCGCTCGGGCAAAAGACGATAGCCACCCCAGTGCTCGGGGCAGTGTGGCTGGGTGTCTGCGAAGCGTTGTTCCGTCTGTCTGATCAGACCTTCCAGTTCGTCGCGATCGGCGATCACCCGACTTTGTGGCGAGGCCCATGCACCCAGACGGCTGCCCAGAGGGCGCACCTGGTAATAGGCGTCGGATTCTTGCGCAGAGACTTTCTCGACCCGACCCTCGATACGCACCTGGCGCTCCAGTGTCGGCCAGAAGAAGGTCATCGCGGCAAATGGACGTGCAGCGATCTGCTGGCCCTTGGCGCTTTCGTAGTTGGTGAAAAACGTAAAGCCCTGAGTGTCCAAGCCCTTGAGCAGCAGGACGCGGCAATGGGGACGTCCTTGCTCATCAACCGTCGCCAATGTCATGGCGTTAGCCTCGACCGGCGGCTGCTCGGTGTTCACCGCGTCGGCAAACCATGCATGAAAGAGTGCAAAGGGCTCGTCCGGCGATTGCGCTTCGGTCAACCCGTCGCGCGTGTAATCACGGCGCATATCGGCCAGGGTCTGGGTCATGGTCTGGTTCCTGCGAGGTCACGGATCGACCCCACGCGAAGCGTCAGTGACGATCCGCGTGGGTGCTGACAGGCTTAGTTACTGGCCTGGCTGTCATCCTTCTTGGCGGGCGTTGCGTTTTTGGCCGGGGCCTTGGCGGTGGTTTTGGTCGCTGCCGGCTTCTTGGCCGCTGCGGTGGTCTTGGCTGGCGCGGCCTTCTTGGCGGTGCTGGCTTTGGCCGGTGCAGCTTTCTTGGCGGTGTCTTTCTTCGCAGTGGCTTTCTTCGCAGGTGCGGCGGCAGGTGCCGGGGTGACTGGCTTGACGTCCTGGGTCGCGACCATGGTCGGTGCAACTGGCGGCAGTGCGTAGCGGCTCATCAGCGCGCGCATGGTGTCCTGCGGCGTCATGAGGATCTCGACCCGGCGGTTGAGCGCACGCCCCTGCAGGCTGTCGTTGGCGGCGCGCGGCATCACCGCACCCATGCCACGCTGGCTCAGGCGATTACGCTCCAGGCCACTGAGACGGAAAATCGCGGCAACCGACTGCGCACGCTCCTGGCTGATCTTCTGGTTGGCTTCGGTAGGACCCGAAGTGTCGGCATGACCGAGAATCAGCACAGCAGTTTTCTGATCGCCTTCTACCACCTTGGCCAGACGGGTGATCGGACCCAGCGTGTTGGGCAGCAGCATGGCCGGACGGTCGGGGTTGAACGAGCTGTCGACGGGCGCGGTGATTGCCAGCAGGTCTTCGCGACGCTCCAGCTGGAAAGGGCTGTCCTTGATTGCAGCGCGCAGGCGCGGCTCGTATTCGTCCAGCCAGGCCTGGGTCACTTTCGGATCAGGCATCGGCAGCGCTTTCGGCTCGTCCTTGGCGGAGTCATTGCCAAACGGCCACCACCACTTGCTGTCGGTCTCCGACTTGGCAACCATCGCCGGTGCAGCAGGCTTGTCGGCCACGGCATCAGGTTTGGCCTGCGCGTTATCGTTCGAGCCGAACGGCCAGTACCACCGCGCGCTGTTTTCAGCACCTGCCTCAGGTGCCGGCGTTGCAGCAGCCTTGGCAACCGGAGCGGGCGCCGGGCTCGGTGCCGGAGCCTTGGCAGCGGTGCCTGCGTCAGCGGAGTCGCTGCCGGAACCGAACTGCCACCAATGGCCTCCGGTTGCAGCAGAGTCGGATTGTGGGGTTTGCGCACAGCCGGTCACGGCGATGCACAGGGCGAGAACGAGGCTTTTATTAGACGACATGGGTAACCCGCAACGGTTTTGATCAGACAGAAGGACGTAACTACGCCGGTATAACATGCATAAAGATGCAGTTGGAAAAAGAAACCGTCGTACGGTTCCTGTTACAGCCATTTAACTGACAGTCGGTATGAAACAAGCACTTATGGCCGATACTTACTGCAAACACTCACGCAGAACCCCGACCAGTTTCTGAGCGCGTGGGTCCATCAGAATGTACGGCCCCAAGGTGTTGGTAACGAAGCCAAAGGCAACCTCGCCATCAGGATCGGCGAAGCCCACCGAGCCGCCCGCCCCCGGATGGCCAAAGGCCTTTGGCCCCAGGCCGTAAGTCGCGTTGGCAACGCCCGGCTGATCGAGCATGCAGCCCAGTCCCAGACGGGTCGAGGTCAGTAATGTCTTGTCCTGACCGAGGCTGTGTTCACGGGTCAGCTCATTGAGCATGTCTGCTTCAAGCAGGCTGCCATCGAGCAGACCGTTATAGAAACCGGCAAGACTGCGCGCATTGCCGTGACCGTTGGCCGCTGGCTGCTGCATGCGGCGCCACTCCGGCTTGTTGGTGCTGGTCATGATCGACGGCGGGTTGGTGAACGCCTTGGCTGTGATCGAAGCCGGTTCGCGCATCGTCGCCTGAAGCACGCGCTGGGCAGCGTCGTCACCGGCATTGCCTTTGCCACGCGCGATGTGGGCCACGCGATGAAACTGGTCATCCGCCAGGCCCACATGAAAATCCAGCCCCAGCGGGCGGGCGATACGCGCAGCAATGGATTCCCCGGGACCTCGACCATCGGCGCGGCGCAGCATCTCGCCCACCAGCCAGCCATAGGTGATCGCTGCATAACCATGCCCCTGACCCGGTGTCCACCAGGGTTCTTCGGCGGCCAGGGCGGCGGTCATGGTGTCCCACTGGTAAAGCGCTTCGGCAGGCAACGGCTCACGCAACGCGGGCAGGCCGGCCTGATGGCAGAGCAATTGGCGCAGGGTGATGGAGGCCTTGCCCGCCGCAGCGAATTCGGGCCAGAGCCTGGCCACGGGCTCGTCCAGCTTCAACTTGCCCTCTTCGACCAGTTGCAGAACCGCCACGCTGGTGAAGGTCTTGGTGCAGGAGAACAGGTTGAGAATGGTGTCGGTGTGCCAAGCCTCGGCACCGTCCTTGTCGGCAGTGCCCGCCCACAGATCGATGACGGTCTGGCCGCCGACCTGAATGCACAAGGCAGCACCGCGCTCCTGCGGGTCTTCAAAGAGCGCCGCAAAGGCTTCACGTACTGCTTCGAATTGAAGTTCGTAATGACCCTGGATCTGCAACGGCTGACTCCTGACTGGCAACATGAGCCTGGCGACAGGCTAAATGGCGCGTATTGTTTCAGCGATCGAGCGCTTTGGGAACAGATGTGAAACGCTCTTCATCTTTGGCTCAGGTTATTTCCCGGCGGAACGGTGGCAGCGCATTGAGAATCGCCTTGCCATAGCGCTGGGTGACCACGCGTCGGTCCAGCAGCGTGATGGTGCCGCGGTCCTCTTCGGTACGCAGCAAGCGGCCACAGGCCTGTACCAGACGCAACGAGGCATCCGGCACGGCGATCTCCATGAACGGGTTGCCACCACGCGCTTCGATCCACTCGGCCAGCGCTGCCTCGACCGGGTCATCCGGCACCGCGAACGGGATCTTGGCGATGACCACGTGTTCGCAGTAGGCGCCGGGCAAATCCACACCCTCGGCAAAGCTGGCCAGCCCGAACAGTACGCTGGACTCGCCGCTGTCGACGCGTGCCTTGTGCTTGTTGAGGGTTTCCTGCTTGGACAGATTGCCCTGAATGAACACCTGCTTGCGCCAGTCACGGTCCAGGCCGTCGAAGACATCCTGCATTTGCTTGCGCGACGAATACAGCACCAGCGTGCCTCGCGAACCTTCCACCAGACCCGGCAGGTCGCGAATGATCGCTGCGGTGTGGGCCACCGAGTCACGCGGGTCGGCCTTGAGGTCCGGCACGCGCAGCACACCGGCATCGGCGTGATGGAACGGGCTTGGTACCACGGCGGTCACCGCCCCCTTGGGCAGGCCGGCACGCATGCGATAGCGGTCGAATTTGCCCAGCGCGGTCAGGGTCGCCGAGGTAACCAGCGCCCCGTAGGCGATGTTCCACAAGTTGCGACGCAGCATTTCCGCCGCCAGGATCGGGCTGGCATTGACCTCGATATCGAACATTGCACCGCTGTCGGCCAGGGTCAGCCAGCGCGCCATTGGCGGGCTGTCTTCCGGATCTTCGGCGGTGAAGGCTGTCCACAATTCCCAGTTGCCATGCGCGCGGGCCAGCAGGCTGCCGAACAGCGGATACCATTCTTCGGCCTGATGGCTGGCGATGCCGATGTTGACCTCACCGTCCATGCCTTCCTTGAGCAGCTCGGTCAGGCGCGTGAACAGGTCGTCGAGGCGCGCAAAGCCCTTCTTGAGCTCGATGCCCATCTCGCGGATGTGCTCGGGAATCACGCCGCCGACAAAACGGTGACGTGGACGCTCGCGGCCCTGCATGTCTTCACCGGCGCGGAAATCCGCCAGTTGCTCGCAGGCACCGAACATGAACTGCTGATGGCCCTTGATCTCGCGGGCCAGCTCCGGCACCTGCTCGATCAGCTTGCCCAGATCGCCGGGCAGCGGATGCTGGGCCAGCAGCTTGGCGAGGTTCTTGGCGGTCTGTTCCAGCCAGTCGGCGGTCGATTTCAAACGGGTGTAATGGGCAAAGTGGCCGATGGCCTTGTCCGGCAGGTGATGACCCTCGTCGAAGACATACAAGGTGTCACGCGGGTCCGGCAGCACTGCACCGCCGCCAAGTGCCAGGTCAGCCAGTACCATGTCGTGGTTGGTGACGATCACATCGACCTTGCCCATGCCTTCCCGCGCCTTGTAGAAGGCGCACTGCTGAAAGTTGGGGCAATGCCGGTTGGTGCACTGGCTGTGATCGGTGGTCAGACGCGCCCAGTCCTGATCGGCGAGTTCCTGCGGCCAGCTGTCGCGATCGCCGTCCCACTTGTTGCCCGCCAGCTTCTGCAACATGCTGGTGAAAAGCTTCTGACTGGCCTCATCGACCTCGATCTTGAAGCCTTCTTCCTCGAACAGCTGCGCGGTCGCGTTGGTCGCGTCACTTTCCTGCAGCAATGCGTCGAGCTTGGACAGGCACATGTAACGCCCGCGCCCCTTGGCCAGGGCGAAGGTAAAATTCAGACCGCTGTTGCGCATCAGGTCCGGCAGGTCCTTGTAGACGATCTGTTCCTGCAGGGCGACGGTCGCGGTGGCGATTACCAGCCGCTTGCCTGCCGCCTTGGCAGTGGGAATCGAGGCGATGGCATAGGCCACGGTCTTGCCGGTACCCGTCCCGGCCTCGACGGCCACTACCGCAGGATCGCCCGAACGACGGCCCTCTTCATCGGTGTCAATGTCCCCCAGCACCTTGGCGACTTCAGCGATCATCAATCGCTGGCCATAGCGCGGCTTGAGGCTCTTGGCTTCGAGGAAACGCGAGTAAGCGCCCTGGATCTGGGTTTTGAGTTCGGTACTGATCATTGGCTTCGGTTCGGGGGCACGGCTAAAAAGGCTGGATAAATTTTCAGTAGTTCTGAGTGGGCGCTATCATAGCGCGCTAAATCCATCCGCGCAGAACGGAGTGTCCGATGACCGCTTTTTCTACTGTCTATACATTGCATCTGCTGGCTGCCCTGGTGTGGGTTGGCGGGATGTTTTTCGCCTGGATGGTGTTGCGCCCAGCAGTCATTGCAGCACTTGAAGGCCCTTCTCGCCTGAAAGTGTGGGTCCAGGTGTTTCCGCGCTTCTTCGCCTGGGTCTGGGCTGCGGTGGTGCTGCTGCCGATCACCGGCATCGGCATGATTCAGCTCAACTTCACCGGCTTTGAAACCGCGCCGCGTTATGTGCAGATCATGATGGGCCTGTACGTGGTCATGGTTGCGCTGTTTTTGCGTATCCAGTCATTGCAACTGCCGGAGCTGCGTCGTGCCGTGGAAGCCGAACAGTGGGCCGAGGGCGCCGCGGCATTGGGCCATATCCGCCGCCTGGTCGGCATCAATCTGATTATCGGTTTGGCCGTGGTCATGCTCGCCGCTGCTCGTCCGGGCCTTTGAGGTAAAACGGAACATCGCGGGGCACTGGCGGTGACACCGCGCACAGCTTGCGGGCGTTTTCCTGCCCGATCGGTCATCTTCTGCGCCTGATATCCAAGGCATTCAACATCTTGAAACAGTTTGGCATGGGCTGTGCAAACGTTTGCGATCAGCAGTACGCGCCCACGAAAAGGAGCTTCAATGCTACAGCCGCCGTTCACTCAACCCGCAACGCCCTCAAGATTTCTCATGCCTCTGCTGTTCGCCGCCGCTGCGGCGCTGCCATGCACCAGCGCGCTGGCACAGCCCGCCGCTACCGAAGACTCGGCGCAGGGCGAAGCACTCAGCCCGCCTGCCTCGCCCAAGGAAGGTAAAGGCGCGTATTTTTCAGACTGGTTCAACCAGGACCTGACGCTGATCGGCAGCAAGGACATCAGCTTCGGCCCCAAGCCTAACGATGACATCTACCTGGAGTACGAATACTTCGGCCGCAAAGGGCCGTTCGAGCTGTATGGCTATGTCGACGTACCGAAGATTCTCGGCATCGGCAATGATAATGACAAAGGCGTCTGGGACCATGGCTCGCCGCTGTTCATGGAGCACGAGCCACGCGTCTCGATCGACTACCTCGCCGGGCGCAGTCTGGCCATCGGTCCGTTCAAGGAATGGTACGTCGCCTTCGACTGGATCTATGACCACGGCAGCAATACGGCGAACCGGGCCAACACCCTGTACAGCGGCCTGGGCACTGACATCGATACCCACTCGCGGGTCAATCTGTCGGCCAACTTCTATGGCCGCTACCAGTGGGAGAACTACGGTGCCAGCAACGAATATTCGTGGGACGGCTATCGCGCCCAGCTCAAATACATCGTACCGATCAGCACGTTCGACAACGGCGCCTCACTGACCTACATCGGCTTCACCAACTTCGATTTCGGCTCGGACCTCAAAAACGATCCGGCACGCACCGGCAACTCCACGGTCGCCACCAATGTGCTGCTTTACGCCTTCACGCACCTGCGCTTCACCCTGGTTGGCCGCTACTTCCACAACGGCGGCAACTGGCAGGACGGCAGCGAGCTGAACTTCGGCGATGGCAACTTCCGCGCGCGCTCCGACGGCTGGGGCTATTACGCAGGCGTGGGTTACCAGTTCTGAACCTTATTATGACGACAGGAGTTTTCATGAAACACACTACTCGCAATACCCTCTGCGCCACGCTGGCACTGCTTAGCCCGGCTGTCTGGGCGGCTACCGCACCGGTGGCACCGGTTACGCCCAAGGTCATGCTGGTCGCCATGTTTGCGCCCGAAGCACAGAACTGGATCGACCGGCTGCATCTGACCAAGGAGATCCAGGTGCCCGGCCTTGCCGCCGAGTACCCGGCCATCCGCTGCAATGATCAGGACGTCTGCCTGCTGGTCACCGGCATGGGTCAGACCAATGCCGCAACATCGACTCTGGCCCTGGCCCTGTCGCCGCAATTCGACCTGCGCAAGACTTACTTCATCGTCGCGGGCATTGCCGGCATCAACCCGCACCACGGCACACTCGGCACCACGGCCTGGGCGCATTATCTGGTGGAATTCGGCACGCAGTGGGAAATCGACTCCCGCGATGTGCCCAAGGAATGGCCGACCGGTTATCTGGGCATCAACACCAAGGGTCCGAACGAGAAGCCGCCACTGGATTACAAGACCGAAGTCTTCGAGCTCAACCCCAAGCTGCAGGCCAAGGCGTTTGCCCTGTCGCACAAAGTGACCCTCAGCGAGAGCAAGGAATCAGCAGCCTGGCGCGTCAAATACCCTTATGCGCCTGCCAACCAGCCGCCGCAGGTCACGCAGTGCGACACGCTGGCAGGCAATACCTGGTTTTCCGGGACGCGTCTGAGCGAGCGTGCGGAAGTCTGGACCAAGCTGCTGACCGACGGCAAAGGCGTGTATTGCACCACCCAGCAGGAGGATAACTCCACCTACGAGGCTCTGTTGCGAGCGAGCAAGGCCGGCAAGGTCGATGTCAATCGCCTGGCTGTCGTGCGCGCGGGTTCCGACTTCGATCGTCCGTATCCGGGTTACAGCGAGGTGGACAACCTGCTCAAGTACGCCGATCAGGGTGCCTTCGTCCCGGCGCTGGAAAACCTCTACCGCACCGGCAACCCGCTGGTGCAGGCGATTGTCGGCGACTGGAAGAATTGGGAGAAAGGCGTACCGCAATAATGTGATGTGAAGCGGGTCGCGACTGTCCGGATCATGGCCTTGCACCTGATCCGGACAGGCTCTCGCAGATTACAGACGTTGCAGGATCAACGCGCCTGCCGGTCCCGGAGCACCTGGCAGACCGGGCTCACCCTGTCTGCCAGCCTTGCCGCCTTCAGCGCGGTAGACGATACAGCCTTTGGACGCACCGCCCTTGCCTGCCTTGCCGCCTTCGCCCCCCTTGCCCGCCGCGCCACCCGCGACATTCACCTTGATGCGCTCGGCCGGATAGCTCTGTGGCAGTTCAAGGCGCACCTGTGCGCCCGCAGCGCCATCGTGACCATTACCGCCGCTGTCGCCGTTATAACCACGCCCGGCCTGGCCCCAGGTACAGCCCGGGTCTTCGCCCGTGCCGCCGTCCAGCCCGGCATAGCCTGGGCTGCCTGCGCCACCACGGGCGTCAATCGACAGTTCTTCGGCATTCAGGCTCTGCAGGCGCAGGGTCAGGTTGCGCCCTGGCCGTGCCGGTTTCTCGAAAGTACCCGGCGCGCCCCGCGCGGTGATCTGGCTGCCGGTGCCGAACTCACCGTGCAGCACGACCATATTGAACGCCTGCACACCAGGGACGATGGCGATTCGCGCTTCGTGCCCCAGCACCAGCTCGCCAATCTTCACATCATCGATCCCGGCCGGGATCAGCAGAGTGCCGTAGTCGGCCACTTCAAGGCGCTCGACCTGCAGAACGCTGCTGTTGCCAGGCAGACGCATCAGCGAGTGTGGCGCAACGATGATTGCCTGGGCCATGGCCAGAGGGCTGAACAGTGCCGCCAGCAGAACGAGCTTACGCATGAGTGTGCCCCCTGACCGAACGGCCGATGGATTGAACGTGAAAGATGCCGAAAAGAATGATTTTGCCCCGGTCGCGCCACAGATGCCGGCGACCGCGCAGGCTGCCGTTGAACAGAATCAGCTCCAGCAAATGAGTCAACAACAGCACCGCGCCTGCCATGTCGATCATCACGCCAAACGGGCTGGGCGCCTCAATCGCCGCGTTGACCAGCACCACCAGCCAGAAGCCCAGCATCAATATCTTTCCCAGCCCCCAAAACACCTTCATTGCCTGCCCACCCCTTGTCATGATCCATTACGAAATTGCAGTCTTCGCATGCTTTTCGTCGCCGCACAGTAGACGTGCTGTACGCCGAATATGCCAGCGGTGTGTTGAAAAAGATCCGCAATGATCTCGACGCAAGACAATGTTTGTGTTCGGCAATACTGCAATCAAGGATAGCGGACACCAAAAAGCCCTGTCACAAAGGATGCAGGGCTTTTTGCAGGACCTCTGATGTGTATCGAGCCTGTCAGGCCTCGCTGGGAGTCTTGGCCTGGACGACTGGACGTACCACCGGTACCGGGCGCTTGTACCACCAGACACCTGCCAATACTGCAGCAACGCCAACCCATTGCACGAACGTGAGCTGCTCATCGAAAAAGAAGAAACCGATCAAAATCGCCACCACCGGACGGGCCAGTGCAGAAACAGAGGCCAGTACCACATCGACGTGCCTGAGTGCATATGCCATCAGGCCATGGCCCAGAAGCTGGCTGATCAGCGCGAGCAACGCAATGACCACCCAGCCGTACACGGTGTCCGGCAGAACCTTCGGACTGGTGAGCAAAGCGATGGGCAGTAACAGCACTGCACAGGTAAAGCTGTTCCAGATAATAATCTTGCGAGACGTGAAGCAGTCGCGCAACGACTTGATCATGATCAGGTAGATCGCATAGAAAAGCGCCGAGTTGAGGGCCAGCAGGTCGCCGGTCACGCTCTGACTGGAAAATGCCACGCTGGCACTGCCGTCAAACACCAGCAGACACGCCCCGCCGATACTCAGGGCCAGCGCCAACACTTGATAGACGCCGATTTTTTCCTTCATGAACAGATAGGACAGCAGCGCCACGAACACCGGGGACAGGTTCATCAGGACCGACGTGTTGGCCATGCTGGTCAGCTTGACCGCCCAGTGATTGGACAGCAGATCCACACACGACACCACGCCCGACAGCACCAGCAACCAGAGCATCGCCCGCCGGCTGCGCGCCGTACCGATGGTCCCGGTCTCAGTGTTTTTACCTGCTGGCCAGGCAGCCAGTGCAGAGGCCATACCGCCCGCCATGAACATTCGCAGCATCAGGGTAGACGTGGCATCCACTTCACTGAGTTTGACGAACGCAATGGCGGAGGCCACACCGATGGTACTTATGATCAGTGCCAGAACGGGCAGAAACGCCTTATTACCCACCTTCATGACGGTCCCTCGAAGTTATAGGAGTTGAGTGGCGCAATGAATGCCGCCGAACTGCTTTTGATGCTCTGTACAGGCGATCAGATGAACATGACAGTCATGCTCAGCCAACTGATCAAGCAGGCGCACCGGTGCGTTCTGATCGATCCAGACATGGTTGCCCAATGACAATGCATTTGCGCACCATGCAGCCATCATTTCTTCGTCCAGCGGTATCAGCCCGATACCCGCGACCTGTGCTGCCTGGCGAAGCGTCAGGTCCTTGTCAGTCAGTTGCCAGCCCGATGACACGCGCCGATAAACGTTGACCAGGGATCGGTCGGCTGCGTCCGCTCTTTTCGCGTCGACCAGCAGGGCGTTGCGCAGCAGGCAGGCGTAGTGATCCAGGTGAAACTGTTCCGGATTGCGCCATACGTCCTGCACCGCCAGCACAACTTCACCCTTGAGCAGGTTTGAAGCCAGCAAGAACTCCAGCACCGGGAGCTCGGTACGAAAGCCGGTGTTGATCACGGATACGCGTTCATTTTCCAGATAGTCGCCGCCCTCGAGCACCTGATCGAGTTCGACGGGAACGTGACCATGAGCAGCGACCACCTGCTTCACCACATCCACCTCACGCGCCCTGTCCTGACGCTTCAGACGCCCGAAAACCGGCTGTCCACCTACGTTCATGAAGTGGTCACGCGGAAACAGAAGTCCGTACAGCGGTTGAATCCGGTAGCTCTCGTAGGTAGCGTCCGGACTGATCCGGCCCAACTCGTCATCGTCATGCAGCCGCAGCTCAGGCTGGTTGATGATGATTTCGGCCAACTCCTGCCGACTGCAGCGGAACAATTGCTGGTGAGCAAGCTGCTGGCGCCCGTGTTCGACGTTGTCGGCAAAGCGCAATGCATGCCTTGCCAACCGCCGCATATCCTCGATGGCGACATGCGGACCGTCCTCGCTGAACAGCGCATCGGACAGGAAGACGGTCGGGAAACCCGCTGCATTGAACGAACTGGCCATAGCCATGACATCGGCATCTGCCTGCCGAAGCGAATACGGCTGCTGCGATTCCATGAATACCGACATGGAAACAGGCTGCACGACAGAGGGAAGCTGCAGGAGCACTTTCATCCAGGGTTCCAGAAATCAGGTTGCGCGAATCGACGTCTGCAAAATACTCATGCACTGCACAATGGCCTGCTCTATCGCAGCCTGGCTGTCGGCGGCGAAGTGCAGTCTGGCGGGGATATCCTCGTAGCTGAACGCACTTGAATCGCCCTGAGACTGCACGCTGCTGTAGGTCAGCAGCGGATGGGAGAGCTCCATCTGCGGATCGAAGGTGAACCCGCCGGGGAACGGATTGGGCATCATCAGAAAACCGGTGATTCGGGTGTCTAGCGGAGCGATAGCCACTTCGAGCGCGGCGCGGGTCCAGAGCTCATACAGGTCGATCCCCTCGCTGCGCAACGCGACAAACGGAATCTCGCCGCCACCGACGCGACCGCCGATCTCCAGAAACACCAGCTCGCCACGACGCTCGATGATTTCCAGGTGAATGGCCTGGTTGTGCAGGTTGAGACGCAGGCAGACTTCTTCGGTGAACGCGCGAACCCGCGCGATGAATGCCCGGTCATCGACTGTGACCGAGCCGAGCGGCAGGCCGTTGCGAAAGTCCAGGCAGGTGTTCAGGTACTTGGACACCTTGAAGTACGGCATGCTGTCGGCCGCCAGTATCGCGTCGACATGATAAATATCGCCTTCTATATATTCTTCGACTTCGTAGCCATTGAAATCCGGCAGGTCGGGTATGTCTTCCAGGCGTTCGATCTTCACCACGCCGTCCGAGGCGGCGCCCACCTGGGGTTTCAGGATGACCGGAAAGCCGTGCTCGCGACAGAAGGCTTCGACGCCGCTGCGCGACGCTACATTCCGGTACTGAGGATAACGAACCGAAGAACCGGTCAAGGCTTCCTTCATGCTCGCCTTGTTACGGCACAGCAGGTTATCGGCGACCTTGGCACCGGGTATGTTGAATTCGGTACGCACCAGCGCAGCGGCATCCAGATCGTATTCCGAAAAGGCGATCACGAAATCGACGGGCTGACGACGATGAATGGCCCGCGCTTCCTGAAGTATCAGATCGGCGTCCAGTACGCTGACTTCGACCACATTGGCGCTGACCTGCGGATCAATCAGTCGCGAGTGCCCTGCCAGTGATATGTAGGAGACATCGACCTGCGAGTGATCGATGTAGTTGCGATAGTCCGAAAGCTCGTCGTCATAGCGGTTGATGATCAGGACATGCTTCATACGATTCCAACCTCTGTGTGTACCCGCCCGACGAGGCTTCTTACAAGCGCCTCGTCGGCGCCGCCGAACATGACGTAGCCAATTCTTGAGGTCCAGTCCTGATCGGAGCCCAGAGCATCCCCGGACCGGTAATACACCTGATGCGAGAGGTAATACGGACTGTCGAAAATGTCGGAGAGCCCCTGCAGTTCGGTAAATTCGCTCTTGTCGCCTCGGGGGATGAAGGCGATGGCACTGACGCCGTTCGCACATGGCACGGCGCGACTGTCGATGTCCAGGTACTCACACAGCGTCTCTTTGGCCAGGTCAATGCCGCTGGCACGCCTGATCAACTCGACGATATTGTCGCCTGGAAGGCGGGCCGCCAGTTCAACCGCCACCGGCTGGCCTTGTGGCGTTACACGCAGCTCCAGATGGAACGGCCCGACGTTGAGCTTTATGGCCTCAAGCACCGCCAGCGAGTATTCGGTCAGCACCTTGCGAAACCCTTCGTCATAGCCCTGGCCCACAATGTGACCGACTTCGACGAAGTACGGCTCCGAGCCGAGCAGTTTTTCCGTGATGGACGCAAGGGTGACGCTGCCATCGCTGCGCACGATGCCTTCGACACTGTATTCCGTGCCGGGAATGTACGCTTCGACAATCAGCCGGCCACTGGCAGTAAAGCCGATGTCGTCGGGCAATGATTGACGGAATGTCTCCACCGCTTCGACCAACTCTTCATGGCTGTAGAGCTTGCGCACACCGATGCTGCCCGCCATATCGATCGGCTTGACCACAGCCGGAAAGCTGAAACCCTCCGGCACCGATACCGGGGCGTGGGCATCCAGAAGGAAAAAGCCGATAGTGCTCAGCCCCGCGTCAGTCAGCCGACTGCGGAAATTGAATTTGTTGCGCACTTTCTGTACTGCACTGTCGTGCAGATGCGTTGTGCCTGACGCAGCCCCCAGGCGCGCGGCCATGGGCACGGCGTACTCCACACCGGGAAGAACGGCGCGGATGTTTCCCAACTCATTGATTTTCTCTAGCTGTGCATCGAAATCACCGGTGTCGATTTTGATGACCTGACGCACCTTGGCCCGCAACTCAGCGTTGAGCTCCTGCTCGCCACCGTCACAGGAAAACACATAGACATCGACGCCCAGTTGCTGCGCCGCATTGATATAGTTAATGCCGGATGAAACAGGATCAATGACAACGATGGACATGGCTCAGTCTCCGACTATCCAAAACTTTCAAGTTCACACAAGGGAAGGTTCTTTAACTTGCCGATCACCCCATCCGACCCGACGCCGATGGTGAGCGTGTCGTGCATCAAGTGTTCGCCAATGGCGAAGTCAGGGTGGGTCCATTCGGAAAATGGAAAGTTGGTGACCTGAACGTCGCAGTCAACCGTCTTGCGAAAGACCTCTATACACCCCGCGTGATAATCGCTTAGGCCTGCACGATTGACGGCGTAAATGGCAACTTCACTAATACTGTACTTCGCCACCAGTTCCTGCGCACGGCTCAGTGCCGCCCCCATTCCACTTCCACCGCTCACGACATTCAAACGACTCAGGGACTGTTCATAGACCGGCAAGGCAGGACTTGCAATTGAATACTCCAACGGTTCGCCAATTGGCCACTGCACCAATAAGCCCGAGAACAGGCCACCCTCACGCAACTTCACATGGCAGGTCAGGCTGTCGTAATCCTTGCCACCCAAGGTGACCACGGAATAACTTCGTACCGCTGAACCCTCGGGGTATTTCAAGCTGATGACCGACTTGGCGTTATAAAAAACCTTTTTGACCTCAAGCACGACTTCCATGATTTGCCCGGACAGAATCCGTTTGCTTTTCAGCCTGGCCTTATGAAAAGTGCTGATCGCAACGCGGATATCAATATCCGTTTCAGCACGACTGACGCATGGCAAAAAGGCTTCATTCAAGGCAACGACTTTTCCCTGTTCCAGAACGCGACCCGAAACAAGTGTGCACTTGCACACTCTGCACACCCCTTTGAGACACCCCCTTACCAACGCTTCATGAGGAAGGGCATCGGTAAGGGGGTGCTGACTCTCGGCGGTGTAAGTCTGGTCTCCAATACGAACACTGTAGATTGCCATTACACCGACCTTGAGTAAGGTGTATTAAAGCGTTGCTGCACGCAGGGCCTGGAAGTACTCACCGACCATCGGCACGAATGCCTTGATATGAACGACAGCCTTTTGCAGATCCTTCTCGTCCTTGATAACCGACGCCAGCATGTTGTTCATCATGCCGCTGTGGTCCTCGGCTTCGTCGAAAGCCACGTGCGAAGCCGCTCCGCTGACCGCTGGCTGGCCCATGCTGGCGCTGGCCTTCTGAGTGATGAACGAGCTGTACTTGTCGCCGTAGTATTCGAGGAACCAGTCCCAGGTGATCGAGGACAATGGCCCGAACTTGCTGACGCAGAAGTTCAGGTAACCCATGAGTTTCCAGGTTTCCGGAAAGGCGAACTGCGCCTGAATATCGGAAGGGGAATAGCCGTACGTAGCGAGGTCCTGACCGAACATTTCGTCGTGGCCGAACTCATCATACAAATAGTAGGACAATTGTTTGGCCGCGGAAATGTTATCGACCGCCGCAACCTGTACAGCCCGTGCGTCCAGTTCGTTGTTCATGTGAATGCGGATCACGCACTCCAGGATATGACGCTTGTAATAAGACTCATTGAACCAGTCGCCTTTATGGAACTCGCCCATGACAGTGTCTTTTTTGAATTCTGCTTCCAGGCAGGCGTCAACGGTGCTTTCAAGCGTCTTTAGCATCTCAGCGGTGGATATCATCGTTTGCTTCTCTCCATGTTAATCATTAATGGCTTAATGACATTTAATGTTCAGCGCCATGCTGAACCGTGTTATCCGTATCACAACAAAACAAATGACCGACGGCCTGAACCGAGAGCAAAAGCTGATCGAGTGGTCAAACAGCGATTGCGTAAAACAAAAAATGACGTCAAACAGGCGCCCTGCCTGTTGCCAGATGCGGCAGTTGAACAACCAGCGCTTTTTTAATAGCTGCACCGGCACGCACCCGAATGACCCGGGCAATATCATTGCTTTGCGTATTCAACGCGCACAGAAAAGCGGTTCATCATAATGAACGCCGCACGCCTAATAGCCCGTGGTCAGAATATTCTGCATGCCCGCCGGACACACAGTAAGTGCCACGCCTTTATCAAGGCATCGCAGAAAATACAATTGAGTTACATTGGGGGTGTTTAGGCGTCGCGTCCATGCAGTCACTCTTGGGATCCAATTTGTGCCGGGGATCCTAATACCTCTTAAAACAGCTTGCAAGTAACTTTATAATCTAAGTATCTGCCAAATGGCTTAATGAACCAGTCGCTGCACCTGAAGGCCCGTGAACGACGCTTTCCAGACCTCGCCGGGCAGGCTAGTCTTGTCAGCCAACCAGAGGACTTTCAATGACCGTCGGCTACTCGAACCGTACGCCCCAACAAGCGCTGGCTGCCTTGCTCGATCGCTATGCGCCGCAGCGCCTGCTGTTGATCGGCGCTCAGGCGTTCCCGGCGTTGCAGGCCTTTCAGGAGGCCCATCCGCAGACCGAGGTCGCGCTGGCCGAACCCGGTGCGCTGCCTGCCCATCTGGCTGCGCAACGTTTCGATCTGGCGCTGGTGGTCGATTGCCTTGAGCACATCCCCAAGCGTACCGGCCTGGAACTGTTGGGTGGCATCCGCAACCTCAACGCCAGCCGCATCGCGGTGCTCGCCGATTTGCAGGCCTGCGGCTGGCAGGAGACGGATTTTTTCTCGCTGGCGCTGCAGTCCAGCGAACGCTTCGCCCGCAACGAGCAGGTACTGAACCTGTTTACGTACGACTTGCGTGAGTACAAACAGGTGCCCGACTGGCTGAACGCGAAGTACTGGGCCAACCCGGAGAATTTTGGGAAGTATTGGTGGTGACCTATGAGTAGTGCCATTTGCCCTTGCGGCAGCGGCGATCTGTTGCTGGCCTGCTGCGGTCGCTATCACGCAGGTCAGCCTGCACCCGGCGCGGAAAAGCTGATGCGCTCGCGTTATAGCGCCTATGTGTTGGGGCTGACCGACTATCTGGTACAGACCACTTTGCCGGTGCAGCAAGACGGGCTGGACCGTGAGGCTATCGCGCAGTGGAGTGCGCAGAGCACTTGGCTGGGGCTGGAGGTGGAAAGCTCGGAGGTGTTCGGCGGTAAGCCGGAGCATGCGTTCGTGACCTTTACCGCTCGCTGGCATGACGGCAATGGTGAGCACAGTCATAAGGAGCGTTCGTCGTTCGTGCAGAATCAGGGGCGCTGGTATTTTATCGACTCTACCGTGCCGTTGAGGGCTGGGCGTAATGATGCGTGTCCGTGTGGCAGTGAGCAGAAGTTCAAGAAGTGCTGCTCGGCTTATGTGGACTGAGTTGCGTCTCTTTGCTTGAGCGTCGAGAACTCTGCGGTTGACCATCGTTCCCACGCTCCGCGTGGGAATGCAGTTCGTGACGCTCTACGTCACACAGCGGTTCGGTGATGTCAGGTGGATTGAGGTTCGGCTCAGGTCACCTTTTCGCCCCCTGACTATCGTTCCTCACGCTTCGCGTGGGAATGCAGTTCGTGACGCTCAGCGTCACACAGCGGTTCTGTGATGTCAGGTGGATTGAGGTTCGCCTCAGGTCACCTTTTCGCCCCCTGACTATCGTTCCTCACGCTCCGCGTGGGAATGCAGTTCGTGACGCTCTGCGTCACACAGCGGTTCGGTGATGTCAGGTGGATTGAGGTTCGGCTCAGGTCACCTTTTCGCCCCCTGACTATCGTTCCTCACGCTTCGCGTGGGAATGCAGTTCGTGACGCTCAGCGTCACACAGCGGTTCTGTGATGTCAGGTGGATTGAGGTTCGCCTCAGGTCACCTTTTCGCCCCCTGACTATCGTTCCTCACGCTCCGCGTGGGAATGCAGTTCGTGACGCTCTGCGTCACACAGCGGTCTGCCTTATCAGGTGGATTGGGCTCACCTTAAAACTCCAATTGCGCCGAGAACGCGACGGTGCGTGGGTCGCCCAGGTAGCTGCTGTTGAGCCAGTATTCCTTGTTGGTCAGGTTGCTGACGTTGACGCGCAGGGTCAGGTCGTTTTCTGAGAGGCGCAGACGGTAGCGGGCTCCGGCGTCGAAGGTGGTGAAGGACGGCAGGTCGTTTTCGTTGCTTTGATCGGTGTATTGTTTGCCGGTGTAGAACGCCCCACCAGTCATGGCCAAGCCTGGTACCGGGTTGATGTCGTACTCGGCATAGACCTTGGCCAGTTGTTTGGCGACGTTGGTCGGCACGTTGCCTTCATCCGCGGCGACGCCGGTTTTCTTGATTTTCGGGTCCAGTAAGGTGAAGCCGCCAACCACAGTCAGTTCCGGAATCACCTTGCCGGTGACGCTGAATTCCAGGCCGTTGTTTTCCTGACGCCCGTCAACCACGTAAATGTTGCCACCCGTGGTGTAGCCGTTGGGCTTTTCGATGTTGAACAGCGCCAGGGTCAGCAGGGTTTCGCCCAGCGTCGCCTTGGCACCAATTTCGTATTGCTCGCTGATTTCAGGCGCAAACGCCTGGCCGGCATTGAGCGTACCGCTAGGCGCGACGCCACCCGATTGCAGGCCTTCTATATACGTCGCATAGGTGGTCAGCCACGGCAGTGGTTTATAGACCAGTGAGATGTTTGGCGAGGTCTTGCTTTCATTGTATTTCGTCTCGGTTTCCGCCGAGCCGAACGCCTTGGCATAAACGAACTCGTTGGCGTAGGTTTTGATCTGCGTGTTGGTCACACCCAGGATCGTTGACCATTGTTCGTTGAAGGTGATGACGTCACCGATCAGGACATTGTTGCTTTCCGAACTGTTGGCCAGGCGCTGGTCGCCATGCCCGATCGAGTACGACGGTTTACCGACCTGAGGCGTCTGGTCCAGCGGTATTGTGCCCACCGGCGAGGTGTATTGCGGGCCTGGCTGATCGGGCGTGTACGGGATGTGATCCTCGTACTGTTTCTGGCGCGAGGTATTGCCCTGATAGCCCACGGTGACCTTGTGACCGATGAAACCGGTATCGAACGCCGCATCGAGAAACAACGAGCCGGTCTTTTCTTCGGTTTCAATCGGGGCGAAGGCATACAGCGGCTGCGAGTAAAGGCCCGCGCTGTAGACCGTCGGCCCGGTATAGGTGTTCTCCGAGTTGTACTGCTGGGCAGCGAAGGCTGCGCGCAAGGTGAACGTATCGTTCAAGCGCCATTTGGCGCGAACACCGGCCTTGTCGGACTCATAATCGGAAAACGACCACCTCTGGCTGTAGAGCTTGTCGTTGTCCAGTGATGCCGCGCTGGGACGCAGGGACTGGTCACCGAAATACCAGTAGCTGGTCAGGCCGCGAATCTCGGTCTTCTTGTGCGAGGCGTCGAACTGCACCAGCAGATCGTCGGACACGTTCCAGTCCAGCGCCAGGGAAATCATCTCGCGACGCCGCTTGTTCAGATCGACGGCCGTTTCGCCATCCTGGGTCAGCACATTGAGGCGATAGGCGAATTTGCCCTCGCTGTCGATCGGCCCGCCGAAGTCACCGTGCAGGTAGTAATTCTCACCCCCGGCATTGCCCAGGGTGACGCTGTTGTAGCGTTGATAGGTCGGGCGCTTGAGCACGTAATTGACCAGCCCGCCCGGCGAGGCCGGACCATACAGAAAGCCGGTCAGCCCGGTGATGACTTCCAGCTGTTCCATCTCTTCCATGTAGTTGCTGCCGTCGGCACCGTTGGTGAAACGCAGGCCATCATTGGCGATGTTCAGGCTGCCCGCGCTGCTGAAACCGCGAATGTTGACGGCACTGGCGTAGCCGGCGCTGGTCGGCGAGTACATCTGGGTGAACGGGTTGTGCTTGATGACATCGTCCAGCGAGGTGGCCTGGATGTTTTTCAGCAATGCCTGAGGCGTGACGCTGATGGAATAAGGCGTGTCCTGCAGCCTCATGCCACCCAGCGCGCCGACGCTGCTGACGGTCTCGCTGCGATAACCCGCTGCTTCCGAACCTTCGAGGGGCGTGCTATTGGCGTTGATGTTGACGTCCGACAGATTCAAGGCGTTCTGTTCCATGACCATCAGCGTGTAGGTGCCGGCGCTGCTCTGCACCAGTTGCAGACCGCTGCCACGCAGGGCCTCGCGCAAGGCCGTCGCCGCATCGAAATTGCCTTTCACCGCCGAGCTGGTTTTGCCGGCGACCAACGCCGGGTCAAGACTCAGTGCCAGACCACCCTGGCTGGAGATCCGATTCAGCGTGGTCGCCATCGGGCCTGCGGGCAGATCATAGGCAACCACGCTGGCCTGCTGCGCCGCCATCGACAGCGGGCTGGTCAGAGGCGTGCACAGGGCGATCGCCACGGCCAACAGACTGGGACGCAGAAGGGTGTCTAACGAACGGGACATCGGGCAACTCCTGATGGAATACTTCTCAATGCCTGTTAGCCGGACGAACGCTCGAAAGTAACAGGGCTGATTGAAAATAATTCCGTTTCAGGATTCAGCGGGCTCGCAGCATCACTCCGGGATGATCTTCAGATGCGACGTATCGGGCGCCTCCTGCGACTCGGGCTTTTCCACCTGTCCCATGTCGCTGCCCACCGGGGCCAGGCTCAAACGCGAGAGATCCAGCAGCGGCGCAACAGGCTGAGGCTTGCCGGGCAGCAACTCGACGCCCGCTTCTGCAACCGAGTAGTCCGGCGCATCGACGTCCACAAAAGCCGCCATGTAAGCGTCGCGCGGTTTGATCTGCAAACGCCCCGGACTGACCGAGGTCTTGCGCAACCAGGTCGGTGCGTCGGGCGGCGGCGCCAGTTCGACTTCTTCCATGGGCGGTGGCGTATTCATTTCCAGCACACGCACCAGAGCACCTGCGCGCTCCAGGGTGGCGCGGTATTTTTCTGCGGTTGCGGCGTCGAGATTGTTTTTCAGAACCAGTCGGCGCCCCGAGAACAGGAGGTCCAGACGTTCAGCATCCGCATTGAACAGCTTGCCAAGGTTAGCCCTTACCTTCTCGGGTTGTGCTCCGGCGACGAGTTCAGCGCTGAAGACAATTTCGTAGAGATTCATGGAAGAAGACACCGATATGCACGTCAGTAAAAGTATGGCGTAGCGTGATACAGCGCAATAAGCGCGTTGCCGTTGAACGTCGAGTTGGTAGACTCAGGCGTCAAAGGGAGCACATCCATGTTTTTTCAGGCGCACATTACAAGAATCATAAGCCTTGCGTTGATCCTGTTCGGGCTCGGCGGATGCTCACTCCTGAGTTTTGACCGCACTCAGGAACCGGAAGTGCATTTGCTGAAGGTCCAGGTGGTCAAGGCAAGGCTGACACAGCAGGATTTCAAGCTGTACTTCGAAGTTGAAAACCCCAACGAAGACAGCTTGCTGGTGCGTGGCCTGAAGTACAAGATCACCCTCAATGACGTGGTCCTCGTCGATGACGCGTTCAGCGACTGGTTTGTCGTCGACGGTAATAGCCGCAAAACCTTTGTGGTGCCGATTCGCACCAACCTCTGGCGCTACGCACGGTACATCGCTCAACTGCTGAAAAAGCCTGATGAGCCGATCCATTATCGGCTGGACGGCAAGCTCAAGACCGGCATCGTATTCAGGCACAACGTCCGCATCGGCACATCAGGCGATGTGCTGCCGCACGACCTGATCCAGCGCCGATGATCATTCCGGCTATCCGCCCAGCTTGCCCTTGATCAGTTCCAGAAGAAACTTCCAGATGTCCGCGGCCCACAATGCCCGATTGACGGCACTGATCAGCGCACCGCCGAACGATCCCAGCAGAAACCCCACGCCCGTGGTGTTGCGCGGGTCTGCCACGCCAAGGTAATCACTGGCAATGCCGGTGAGAAACACAGCACAAGCCACACCGGTCACCAGAAAAACCAGCCAGGCACGCCAGTCAAGCAGACCTGCCTTATGCCACCAGCCAGAAATGATCGCACCCACCAGACCGGCTACCAGCCATTCGCCTCGGTCTGCCAAACCATTCAAGATATCCATCGCTTCTGACTCCGTTCAAGAAATACAGCCGTTCACGAACACAGAAAAATTCAGACACTGGGGGACCTGCCGGGAATTGCTGCGGCGTCGGGACCGTTCAAAAATCAAAAAATTAAGCATGCTTAAAAAAACAGGCAAACATATGCCATCAACCCACCGCGCTACCGGGCGAGCATCAGAGGCTTGAGGTCAATTATCGATGTAGCGCTGCCAGCCGATCCTTATCGAACCGTCTGGCTGACGGTCAATCTCGATGCCTTCGGTCTCTTCGATTTCCTGCAGCACCACGTTCCAGCTGTCCAAGGGCTCATCATCACGACGGACGACGATGACCCACTGGGTCTTTTGAACATTCGGCGCGGAGACCAGCCGTTGAATGCGCTTGCCGATCTGTTCGTAGGAAGACCTGCCTGTCGATCCATTATTACTGCCAGCCATGATAGCCTCCGAGGCATAACTGTATATAAATACAGTATTCCAGCTGCATGAACCTCGCAAGCATTTCGTAGGACGTGTCCTGCCGAGCATCTTGGACAAAAATGCCCGCACGCCCTGCCACGCAGGGCTTACAGCCTGCCGGTCATCCTCACGGCCACGCCGATAATGCGACAGTCGGCACCGCACTCGATCATTTTGTACGCCGGGTTCAAGGGCTTCAGGTAGCGTGTGCCACCATCCTCGACCAACTTCTTGAACGTCGCCTCGTTGCTGGCGGGCAGCTTGGCGATGACCAGCCTGCCAGGCTGCACGTCGGCCTCCGTGTCCACCAGAATCAGCATCCCTTCCGGCACGCTGACGCCGGTGGGTGCGGTCATCGAATCGCCCTTGACCTCCAGCCAGAACGCCGGCCCCTTGGAGTCGTAGTCGGAGATTTCATAGCGGTCGGAAAAACCGTCGGGGTAAGGCTGAACCGCCTCTTCCCACGAGCCTGCCGAGACCCAGCTGATCACCGGATAACGGAAGGACATTTTCGGCTGATCGATCAGCGCAACGTTGGCGTCGAAGGCAGGCGCCTTTTCCGGCCCCTCGCCAATCGCCAGCCACTCGGCACGAAAGCCCGTGGCACGAGCCAGTGCGTAAAGGTTTTCCGGCCTCAGGCTCTTGCTTTCTCCGCTGATCCACTGGGTGACGGCAGAGTTGGCCACGCCGCAAAGGGCGGCAATCTCACCTTTCTTCAGGCCACTGGCGGCGATTGCCCTGGCGATGCGTTCCTGTCGGGTCATGGAGTCGGCTCTGCACATGGAATAAAGAACGCTGAAAAACGCTCGACTAAAACTAAGCATACTTAAAAATCGATGCTATGCGAATCCTGATATGGCGATACTGCTTTGCCATGATTTGCGGGATAATGCGCGCCAGTTTTAATTGCGGAGTAAAACCGATGAACCAGCAAGCCCATGTGCATGGCCCCGATTGCGACCATGATCACGATCACCACGACCACCAGCACGGCCATGTACACGGTCCGAACTGCGGTCACGCCCATCAGGAGCCAGTGCGCAATACCCTCAAGGATGTCGGTCGTAACGATCCCTGCCCATGCGGCAGCGACAAGAAATTCAAGAAATGCCACGGCGCGTAAGGCGCGGAGCATTCTGACGACGGCCTGCATTGCAGGCCGTTTTCATTTGAGTGTGCTGCCTGCCTTCAGTTAGGGACCTAAGGCATGTAGCCACTGGCTGCCATGTAGCGCAGAGCGTTGCGAACTAAAGGCGTCTGGTCAGCCTCTGCAAAATCCTGAAATAAACTAGTCCGTGCCGCTTGCGTGCGGCTTGCCTGCTCTCTAACGTAGCGGCTTTTGTACGTTACCCCTCCAGGAGCTTGCCCATGGCCTCGCCAGCCCTTCGTCATTTTCTACCCCGATTCGGCGCTGCCGCCGCTGCGGCGAGCTTCCTGAGCCTTGCCGGCTGCCAGTTGGGCGGCGGCGATCCCGAGACCGTGCTGCCTGTTTCCGGGACGTTCCCGCTCAAAGGGCTGGCGCAGAACGTTTCGGTGCGCCGCAACACGATGGGTATGCCGCTGATAGAAAGCAGCAGCTACCACGATGCGCTGTTCACGCTCGGCTACGTCCATGCCGGTGATCGAATCGGTCAGATGCTCGGCATGCGCCTGCTGGCGCAGGGCCGTTTGTCGGAAATGGCCGGCGCCGATGCGCTGGACGTCGACCGCCTGATGCGCTCGGTCAACCTCAAGCAGAATGCCAGCGACCTGTACAACGCCGCATCGCCACGCTTGAAACGCTTCTTCGATGTCTATGCGCGCGGCGTGAACGCCTACCTGTTCCGTTATCGCGACAAGCTGCCTGCCGATATCGCCAGTTCGGGCTATAAGCCGGAATACTGGAAGCCGGAAGACTCGGCGCTGATCTTCAGCCTGCTCAACTTCAGCCTGTCGGTCAACCTGCAGGAAGAGCTGTCGGCGCTGGTTCTGGCGCAGAAAGTCAGCGCGGACAAGCTCGCCTGGCTACTGCCGACCTACCCTGACGAAGAATTGCCATTTGCCGAAGCCGACAAGCTCAAGGGCCTGAACCTGAACAATCAGGTCACCGGCCTGAGCGATCTGAACAGGATCGCCCTGCAGCTCTCGGACCTGAACATGCTCGGCGTCGCGGCCTCCAGCAACTGGGCCATCGCGCCACAACGCAGCCGAAACGGCAAGAGCCTGCTGGCCAGTGACATGCAGCTGCCTGCCGGGCTCAATTCTGCCTGGAGCTTCGTGCAGATCCGCGCACCGAAATATCAGGTGTCCGGTGTCACCATCGCCGGTATGCCGCTGGTGCTCAGCGGTTTCAACGGCAAACTGGCGTGGAGTATGAGCAACGTCAAGGGCGACAACCAGGACCTGTTTCTGGAGAAGATCAAGCGCGAAGGCAACCGTGTCTCCTATATGGCTGACGGCAAATGGCTGCCAGCGGCGGCTCATCAGGAAACCTTTCTGGTCAAGGGCGGCAGCCCGCTGCGTGAAACCGTGTACGAAACCCGCCACGGCGCGCTGCTCAACGCCTCTGCAACCCCGCCCGGCAACGGTTTGAGCCTGGCGCTGCAGGTTCCGAACTTCAAGGACGACAAGAGCCTGGATGCGTTCTTCGACCTGTCCCGTGCGCCTAACGTCGAGAAAGCCTTCGATACCAGCCGCGAGATTCGGGCGATCACCCTGAACATGATCTTTGCCGACGCCTCGAACATTGGCTGGCAGGTCACCGGCCGCTTCCCGAACCGCCGTGAAGGCCAGGGCCTGCTGCCTTCGCCGGGTTGGGATGGCAAGTACGATTGGGACGGCTTCGCCGACTCGATGCTCCACCCCTATGATCAGGACCCGCGCCAGGGCTGGCTTGCAGCGGCCAACCAGCGCACGATTCCGAAAGGCTACGGCATGCAGCTCTCCAACTCGTGGGGCTACCCGGAGCGCGCCGAGCGGATTGCCGAACTCGCCAACGGCGGCAAGCAGGACCTGCGCAGCACCATCGCCATGCAATACGACCAGACCACGACGTTCGCCGCCAAGCTCAAGACCATGTTCCAGGCGCCGGGCATGAGCAAGCCGCTCAAGCAGGCCATTGATGCTCTGCCCGAAGCTGAGCGCAACAAGGCCCGCGAAGCGCTCACGCGCCTGATGGCGTTCGATGGCAAGCTCAGTGCGACTTCGGCTGATGCGGCGCTGTACGAGCTGTTTCTGCAGGAAAGCGCCAAGCAGATTTTCCTAGATGAGTTGGGCCCGGAAACCAGCCCTGCCTGGCAGGCACTGGTGGCCAACGCCAGTTCATCCTACTCGCCACAGGCCGACCACTTGCTGGGTCGCGATGACAGTCCGTTTTGGGATGACGTCAAAACCGCGCAGAAGGAAGATAAACCGGCCATCCTTGCGCGCAGTCTGGCGGCCGCCATCACCAGCGGCGACAGCCTGTTGGGCAGCGATCACAAGGCCTGGCAATGGGGCAAACTGCACCGCGACAACTGGGCCTCGATCAGCCCGCTGGCCAAACAATTGGGTGGCGGCGAGTTCAACCGTGGCGCCACACCGGCGGGGGGTGATCACACGACGCTGAACGTGTCCGGCTTCGAGTGGGGCAAGGGCTTCGACGCCCGCATGGCACCCGGTCTGCGCATGATTGTCGACTTCAGCCTGGTCGAACCGATGACCGGCCTGATCAGTACCGGCCAATCCGGCAACCCGGCCAGCCCGTATTACGCCAACAGCATCGAGCCGTGGCAGAAAGGCCAGTACCAGTCGATTCCGGTGCAACAACAAAACTACGAAAAGGGCTACGGCAAACAGCGCCTGACGCTGACGCCGGGCAAGTAAGTGCCGAAAGGGAGCATGGGCACGAGGGTGTTCTCCAGGACACCTATCGTTCCCACGCTCCAGCGTGGTAATGCCTTTCGTGACGTTCCGCGTCACACAGCGGTTCTGTGGTGTCAGGTGGATTTAGGCTCGACTCAAGTCACCTTTTCGCCCCTCGGCGAGTTACTTTGATGAGGCCAAAGTAACCAACGCCTTTCGCTCCGGTTTCCGGCCCGACTTCGTCGGGTTCCTTCGCCCTGTCACTTACGTCGCACTCGGCGTCGTCTGTGCCATCGCGACAAAAAAGCGCTTTTATGCACGATAGTGTTCTTTTGGACATTTATCGCACCTCACGCTCCGCAGCCCTCACGCAAACTCCCCGAACTTCCAGATCCTTACCGGCTCATAGCTAACAAGCCCATCCATACGGTTGCCCCATGGATCTTGTCGTTGCACGCCCCGAAGGTTTGTACTGCCCACCCGGTGATTTCTACATCGATCCATGGCGTCCTGTCGAACGGGCAGTCATCACTCACGCGCATGGCGACCACGCCCGTACCGGCAACGAGCATTACCTGTCGGCGGCCAGTGGCGAGGGCATTCTGCGTTCGCGCCTCGGGCAGGACATTAATCTGCAGACCCTGGAATACGGCGAAACCATCACCCATCACGGCGTGAAACTGAGCCTGCATCCGGCCGGGCATGTGTTGGGGTCGGCGCAAGTGCGACTGGAGTACCAAGGCGAGGTCTGGGTTGCTTCCGGCGATTACAAAGTCGAGCCGGACGGCACGTGTGCGGCCTTCGAACCGGTGCGCTGTCATACCTTTATCACCGAATCGACCTTCGGCCTGCCGATCTATCGCTGGGCACCGCAGGCGCAGATCTTCGAAGGCATCAACCAGTGGTGGCGTGCCAATGCAGCCCAGGGCAAGGCCAGCGTGTTGTTCGCCTATTCGTTCGGCAAGGCCCAGCGCATTCTGCATGGCATCGACGCGCAGATCGGGCCGATTCTGGTCCACGGCGCCGTTGAACCGCTGAACCGTGTGTATCGCGAGGGCGGCATCTACATCCCCGAAACCCAATACGCCGGCGATTTCAAAAAGACCGATCCCGCACTGCGCCAGGCGTTGATTCTCGCCCCGCCTTCGGCAGGCGGCAGCAGCTGGATGAAGCGCTTTGGGGAATACAGCGATGCGTTTGCCAGCGGCTGGATGATGCTGCGCGGTACACGACGCCGGCGCGGTGTGGATCGTGGTTTTGTGCTGTCCGATCACGCCGATTGGCCGGGCCTGTTATGGGCTGTCGAACAGACCGGCGCCGAACGCGTCATGGTGACCCACGGTTCGGTCGGCATACTGGTGCGCTACCTGCGTGAACTGGGCCTGGATGCGCAAGGCTTCAGCACCGAATACGGCGATGAAGAAGACAGCAACCCGGCAACCAGCGAACCCGAGGCGGCAGGCACGGGTGAGGCTCAGTCATGAAAGCTTTCGCTGAACTCTACGCACAACTGGACGCGACTACGTCAAGCAACGCCAAACTTGCCGCCATGCGCGACTACTTCGAAAAGGCGGCTGCAGAGGACGCCGCCTGGGCGGTGTACTTTCTGTCAGGCGGACGTCCACGGCAACTGGTGCCTACTCGTGTGCTGCGCGAGCAGGCAATGACCCTGGCAAATCTGCCGGAATGGCTGTTCGAAGAAAGCTATCAGGCGGTCGGCGACCTGGCGGAAACCCTGTCGCTGTTACTGCCCCAGGCCGACCACAGTAATGACGAAGGCCTGGCCACCTGGATGGAAGACAAGCTGTTGCCATTGCGCGGCCTGCCGCCTGAAGAACTCGCCGAGCGGTTGCCGCTGTTCTGGTCGCAGCTGGACCGCAGCAGCCTGATGGTCTGTATCAAGCTGATCACCGGCAGCTTCCGCGTCGGCGTGTCCAAGCTGCTGGTCACCCGTGCGCTGGCAGCGCTGGCAGACATCGACAGCAAGCGTGTCGCACAACGACTGGTGGGCTACACCGACCTGTCGCACCGGCCCAGCGCCGAACGCTATTTGAAGCTGATCGCGCCTGAATCCGAAGATGAGCACGCCCAACGCGGCGGCCAGCCCTACCCGTTTTTTCTCGCCCACTCCCTGCAACAGCCCGCCGATCAGTTCGAGGAGTTGCTTGGTCCGGCGCAGAACTGGCAGGTGGAATGGAAGTGGGACGGTATTCGCGCGCAACTGGTCAAGCGTGACGGACGCTTGTGGATCTGGTCGCGCGGCGAGGAGCTGGTGACCGACCGTTTTCCAGAGTTGCACAGCCTGGTGCAGTGCCTGCCGGACGGCACGGTGATCGATGGCGAAATCGTGGTCTGGAAAGCCCCCGATGCGAACCCCGATGCCGATGCGGAGTTTGCCTTGAACAGCGATTCGCCTGCGGCTGCGCCCTCGGTTCAACCGTTCGCCCTGCTGCAACAGCGCATAGGCCGAAAGACGCTCGGCAAAAAGATTCTTGCCGACGTTCCGGTCGTGGTGCTCGCCTATGACCTGCTGGAGTGGCAAGGCGATGACTGGCGCAGTCGCCCGCAACATGAGCGCCGTGCGCAACTGGAAGCGCTGATCGAAACCTGCCAGAGCGAGGTGCTGATGCCCTCCCCGGTGCTCAGCGGGAAGGATTGGCTCGATCTGGCCACCCAGCGCGAGGCCTCTCGCAGCCTGGGCGTCGAGGGCATGATGCTCAAGGCTCGCGACTCGTTGTATGGGGTCGGTCGCACCAAGGACATGGGGGTGTGGTGGAAATGGAAAATCGATCCGTTCAGTGTCGACGCCGTGCTGATTTACGCGCAACGCGGTCACGGACGACGCGCCAGCCTGTACAGCGACTACACCTTTGCAGTGTGGGACGGCCCGCCCGACGCCAGTGAACGCACCCTGGTGCCGTTCGCCAAGGCCTACTCGGGGCTGACCGATGAAGAAATGCGCAAGGTCGACGCCATCGTTCGCAAGACGACGGTGGAGAAATTCGGGCCGGTCAGCAGCGTCACCCCGACGCTGGTATTCGAGCTCGGCTTTGAAGGTATCGCGCTGTCGAAGCGCCACAAGAGCGGCATCGCGGTGCGTTTTCCGCGCATGCTGCGCTGGCGGCAGGACAAGCCGGTCGCCGAAGCCGACAGTCTGGCGACGCTGCAGGACCTGCTGAACTAGAGCACCAAAAAGGCGCACGACAAATACCGTGCACCTTTTTGAAACACCGACGAACGAATCATCCCGTCTCAACGCAGGAAACTTCCCGATTCGTTACCAATCTTCCGCTCTTTCTTACCTGAAAAAGCATCTTGTGTCGGACCGGGCGATGAACACCAGCCCTGTAAGCGCGCATGGGCGGCCTATTGCCAGCCGTTTATATGAAATAGCGACAACCCCTTATATTTCAAACGCACGTTCGTTCCTCTGGTTCGGAAATTGCTAACCAATGCCTGTCTGGCACTTGCCGGTAGCACGCTTCGCGTATTCCCAACGCCCCATTTAAGGTTTTAAGGACTGAACAATGAAAAAAGCATGGCTGACTCTTTCTGCACTGGCTCTGTGCATCGCCGCCGGTAACACCATGGCCAAGGAATACAAGGAACTGCGCTTCGGCGTCGATCCATCTTACGCACCGTTCGAGTCCAAAGCGGCCGACGGCAGCCTGGTCGGTTTCGATATCGATCTGGGCAACGCGATCTGCAAAGAGCTGAAAGTCACCTGCAAATGGGTCGAAAGCGACTTCGACGGCATGATCCCTGGCCTCAAGGCACGCAAATTCGACGGCGTCATTTCCTCGATGACCGTGACCCCGGCTCGCGAAAAAGTCATCGACTTCTCCAACGAACTGTTCTCCGGCCCGACCTCGCTGGTGTTCAAGAAAGGTGCAGGCCTGACCGCCGACCCGGCCAGCCTGAAAGGCAAGACCGTGGGCTATGAGCAAGGCACCATCCAGGAAGCCTACGCCAAGGCCGTACTGGACAAGGCTGGTGTATCCACCAAGGCCTATGCCAACCAGGACCAGGTTTACGCCGACCTGACTTCGGGCCGTCTGGACGCTTCTATCCAGGACATGCTCCAGGCCGAACTGGGCTTCCTCAAATCGCCAGCCGGTGCCGACTACGAAGTCAGCAAGCCTGTCGACAGCGAACTGCTGCCAGCCAAAACCGCCATCGGCATTGCCAAGGGCAACAAGGAACTAAAAGCGCTGCTGGATAAAGGCATCAAGGCGATGCACGACGACGGCACCTACGCTGAAATCCAGAAAAAACACTTTGGCGACCTGAATCTCTATAGCGGTAAATAACACCCCGACGCCCATCGATTTCGGCGATGATTCGTCGCCCGATCGGTGGGCGTTTTTGTTGGTAACAAGGCCTATCCATGCTCGATGCACTCATGCAAAACCTGGGACTCTCGGCATTCAGCCTGAAGGGCTTTGGCCCGCTGTTGCTGGAAGGCACCTGGATGACCGTCAAACTGGCTGTGCTGTCGCTTGCTCTGAGCATTCTGCTCGGACTGATCGGGGCCAGCGCCAAACTGTCGAGCTCCGCGCTGCTGCGCGTGCCGGCGCAAATTTACACGACACTGATCCGTGGTGTTCCGGACCTGGTGTTGATGCTGCTGATTTTCTACAGCCTGCAAACCTGGCTCACCATGCTGACCGACGCGATGGAATGGGAATACATCGAGATCAACCCGTTCGGCGCAGGCGTCATCACCCTGGGCTTCATCTATGGTGCGTATTTCACCGAGACGTTTCGCGGCGCGATTCTGTCCGTGCCTCGCGGTCAGGTGGAAGCAGCGACAGCCTATGGACTGAAACGCGGCCAGCGCTTTCGTTACGTCGTATTCCCGCAGATGATGCGTTATGCGCTGCCGGGCATCGGCAACAACTGGCAGGTGCTGCTCAAGGCGACTGCGCTGGTGTCGATCATCGGCCTGGCCGATCTGGTCAAGGCGTCACAGGACGCGGGCAAGAGCACCTATCAGCTGTTCTACTTTCTGGTGCTGGCGGCATTGATCTACCTGCTGATCACCAGCGCCTCGAACTTCGCCCTGCGTTGGGCTGAGCGGTATTACGCCGCAGGCAGCCGGGAGGCACAGCGATGATCGAATTGCTGCAGGAATACTGGAAGCCCTTCCTTTATACAGATGGCGTCAACGTCACCGGCCTGGCGATGACCATGTGGCTGCTCAGCGCCTCCATCGCCATCGGCTTCTGCGTGTCGGTCCCGCTGTCGATTGCGCGGGTGTCGAAAAACCGCTGGGTGCGCTGGCCGGTGCAGTTCTACACCTACCTGTTTCGCGGCACGCCCCTCTATATACAGTTGCTGATCTGCTACACCGGCATTTACAGCATTGCTGCGGTGCGTGAACAGCCGATGCTTGATGCGTTCTTTCGCGATGCGATGAACTGCACGATCCTGGCCTTCACTCTGAACACCTGCGCCTACACCACGGAGATCTTTGCCGGGGCGATCCGCAGCATGGCCCACGGCGAAGTCGAAGCGGCCAAGGCCTACGGCCTGACCGGCTGGAAGCTTTACGCTTACGTGATCATGCCGTCGGTGCTGCGCCGTTCGCTGCCGTATTACAGCAACGAAGTGATCCTGATGCTGCACTCGACCACCGTGGCCTTTACCGCCACGGTGCCGGACATCCTGAAAGTAGCGCGGGACGCCAACTCTGCCACTTTCATGACCTTCCAGTCCTTCGGTATCGCCGCCGTCATGTACCTGACCGTGACGTTCATTCTGGTCGGGCTGTTCCGCCTTGCCGAACGCCGCTGGCTGGCCTTTCTCGGCCCGGCCCATTAATCAGGACTGAACATGCGCCACCACACCCATGACTTGCTGTCGCCAGTGCCCGGCACTGGCCGGCAGATCCACAGCTTCCATTACGGTCCGCAAAACGGCACCGGCAAAGTCTATGTCCAGGCGTCGCTGCATGCCGATGAGCTGCCGGGAATGCTGGTGGCCTGGTACCTGAAGCAGCGTCTGGCTGAACTGGAAAATGCCGGGCGCCTGCTGGGCGAAATCGTTGTGGTGCCCGTCGCCAACCCGATCGGTCTGGAACAGGTGCTGATGGACACCCCGCTGGGCCGCTACGAGCTGGAAAGCGGCCAGAATTTCAATCGCTGGTTCAGCGATCTCGGCACTCAGGTCGGTGATGACATTGCAGCCCGACTGACTGCCGACGCAGAGCACAACCGCGCACTGGTCAGGGACAGCCTGCTGGCGGCGCTGAATGCCTTGTCGGCGACCACCCAGTTGCAATCGCTGCGCCTGACCCTGCAGCGCCTGGCCTGCGACGCCGACATCGTGCTGGACCTGCATTGTGATTTCGAGTCGGTCGAGCACCTGTACACCACGCCCGAGGCCTGGCCAAAAGTCGAACCGCTATCACGCTACCTGGGCGCGCAAGCCAGCCTGCTGGCAACCGACTCAGGCGGGCAGTCGTTCGATGAGTGCTTTACGCTGGTCTGGTGGCAACTGCAGCAACGCTTTGGCGAGCGTTTTCCGATTCCCATGGGCAGCTTTTCAGTGACCCTGGAGCTGCGCGGACAAGGCGATGTGAACCATGCGTTGGCCAGCCGCGACTGTCAGGCGATCATCCATTACCTGATCGACGCCGGCATCATCGACGGCGATCTGCAGCCGCTGCCCGAACTGCTCTACCCCGCTACGCCACTGGCAGCGGTCGAACCGGTGGCTACGCCGGTCGGCGGCCTGCTGGTGTTCTGTGCGATGCCAGGCGAACACGTCGAGGCCGGCCAGCTGATTGCCGAAGTCATCGACCCGATCAGCGACACCATGACCTGCATCCATGCCCTCAACGCAGGCCTGCTGTATGCGCGTTCGCTGCGCCGCATGGCGACTGCCGGCATGGTCATTGCGCACATCGCCGGCACCCAGGCCTATCGCAGCGGCTATCTACTTTCTCCTTGAGGACCTGTCATGCAAAAACTGACCATCGATGGCCTGCACAAAAGCTATGGCGACAATCACGTGCTCAAAGGCGTATCGCTCAAGGCCAGCAGCGGTGACGTCATCTGCCTGATCGGGGCCAGCGGCTCCGGCAAGAGCACCTTTTTGCGCTGTATCAATTTTCTCGAACAACCCAGTGACGGGGCGATGAGCCTGGATGGCAAGCAAGTGCGCATGGTCAGCGACAAGGACGGCATGCGCGTTGCCGACCCCGATGAGCTGCAGCGTATCCGCACGCGGCTGGCGATGGTGTTTCAGCACTTCAACCTGTGGGCGCACATGACCGTGCTGGAAAACATCACCATGGCGCCGCGCCGGGTCCTGGGCGTGCCCAAGGCCGAAGCCGAGGCGCGCGCGCGCAAATACCTGGAAAAGGTCGGTCTGCCGGAGCGTGTTGCCGATCAGTACCCCGCGTTTCTTTCCGGTGGTCAGCAGCAGCGCGTGGCCATTGCCCGTGCGCTGGCGATGGAGCCGGAAATCATGCTCTTCGACGAACCTACCTCCGCGCTGGACCCGGAGCTGGTCGGTGAGGTGCTGAAAGTCATTCAAGGCCTGGCTGAAGAAGGCCGGACGATGATTCTGGTGACCCACGAAATGGGTTTCGCACGCAAGGTGGCGAGCCAGGTGGTGTTCCTGCACCAGGGCCAGATCGAAGAGTCCGGCCACCCGGACGAAGTACTCAACAATCCGAAAAGCGAGCGTTTGCAGCAGTTCTTGAGCGGCAATCTGAAGTAGCACCGATTGCTGCGTACACACGTCTGCCCCCCCCCTCAAATCTCATTCCCACGCTCCAGCGTGGGAATGCATTTCATTGCGCTGCGCGTCATAAACAGGACGCAGAGCGTCCAGAACGGCATGTCGACGCGGAGCATCGGCACGATGGGTAATCCAGGAGCGATCAGCCACATAACCATTTAAAACTATTACCCTTTCTCTGCTGTCTCTGACTTAACGCCACTCAGAGCACACTCAAACGGATGAGCAGACCCACCGATTTCGCTCGACGATGGTTTCTCGCCCGGGGCTGGAAGCCCTTTGCGTTTCAGAAGGAAGTTTGGGCAGCGGTAAAAAACGGCGAGTCCGGATTGCTGCATGCCAGCACCGGCTCGGGTAAGACCTACGCCGTGTGGTTCGCTGCGCTCAACCGCTTCGCCAAAGCCAATACGCTCACCGCTGACAACAAACCCCGCAAACGCAAACCGCCCGCTGAACCGCTGAGTGTCCTGTGGATCACGCCCATGCGCGCCTTGGCCGCCGATACCGCCAGAGCCCTTGAGGCCCCGTTGGCTGAACTGGATATCCCGTGGTCGGTCGGCTTGCGCACCGGCGATACCAGCGGCAGCGAACGGGCCCGGCAGAGCCGGCGGCTGCCCTCTGCCCTGATCACCACCCCTGAAAGCCTGACGCTGCTGCTGACCCGTGCCGACGCTCAGGTCGCCCTGTCGACACTGAAGATGGTGGTGGTGGACGAATGGCACGAGTTGATCGGCAACAAGCGCGGCGTGCAGTTGCAACTGGCCCTGGCGCGCCTGAGGCGCTGGAATCCGCAACTGATCGTGTGGGGCATTTCCGCGACGCTGGGTAATCAGCAACATGCGCAGCAGGTGCTGATCGGCGACGGCGGCGTGACCGTGCAAGGCAAGATCGTCAAGGACTTACAGGTCGATACGCTGTTGCCGCCGTCCATCGAACGCTTTCCGTGGGCCGGGCATATGGGCTTGCGCATGTTGCCGCAGGTCGTCGCCGAGGTGGAAAGCAGCGCGAGCTGTCTGGTGTTCACCAACACTCGGGCACAATCGGAAATCTGGTATCAGGCGCTGCTGGAAGCCCGCCCCGACTGGGCCGGGTTGATTGCCCTGCATCACGGGTCGCTGGCGCGAGAGGTCCGAGACTGGGTCGAGCGCGCGTTGAAAGAAGGCGCACTCAAGGCTGTGGTGTGCACCTCCAGTCTGGACCTGGGCGTGGACTTTCTACCGGTGGAGCGCGTGTTGCAAATCGGCTCACCCAAAGGTGTCGCGCGCCTGATGCAGCGCGCCGGGCGCTCAGGCCACGCGCCGGGTCGCCCCTCACGCGTGACGCTGGTGCCGACCCACAGCCTGGAGTTGGTCGAAGCCGCTGCCGCTCACGACGCCGTCGAAGCACGGATGATCGAACCCCGCGAATCGCCGCTCCAGCCGTTGGACGTGCTGGTCCAACACCTGGTCAGCATCGCTCTGGGCGGTGGTTTCCTGCCTGATGAGCTGCTCGCCGAGGTACGCAGCGCCTGGGCTTACCGGGACCTCAGCGACGAGCAATGGCAATGGGCGCTGGCGTTTGTCCGCAACGGCGGCCACTCACTGACCGCCTACCCTGATTATCGCCGTGCCGAACCTGACGAGGACGGCGTCTGGCGCGTCCCCGATGCGCGTCTTGCCAGACGTCACCGCATGAGCGTGGGGACCATCGTCAGTGAGGCCACCGTCAACCTGAAATACTGGAAAAAAGGTGGCGGCGGTGGCTCGCTGGGCAGCGTCGAAGAAGGCTTCATCGCCAGACTCAAACCCGGTGACGGCTTTCTGTTCGGCGGACGCTTGCTGGAGCTGGTTCGAGTGGAAAACATGACGGCCTACGTCAAGCGCGCGACCGGCAAAAAAGCCGCCGTGCCACGCTGGAATGGCGGTCGAATGCCGCTGTCCAGCGAACTGGCGGATGCCGTGGTGGAGAAGTTCGATGCCGCTGCGCGGGGCGAATTCAACAGCCCGGAAATGCGCGCTATCAAACCCCTGCTGGAAGTGCAGCAGCACTGGTCAGGGCTGCCGCGACGCGACACATTGCTGGCCGAAACACTCAAATCCCGCGAAGGCTGGCACCTGTTCCTCTACCCGTTCGCCGGCCGACACGTGCACCTGGGACTGGGTAGCCTGCTGGCCTGGCGCCTGAGCCGGCATCGGCCGCTGACCTTTTCCATTGCCGTCAACGACTACGGGCTGGAGTTGCTCAGTGCCAGCGAGATCGACTGGGCGCAAGCGTTGCAGGCTGACCTGTTCAGCGAAACGGATCTGTTAGCCGATATTATCGCCAGCCTGAACGCTGGCGAGCTGGCCCTGCGGCGCTTTCGGGAAATCGCGCGTATATCCGGTCTGGTGTTTTCCGGCTACCCTGGCGCGGCCAAGAGCAATCGTCAGCTTCAGGCATCCAGCGGACTGTTCTTCGAGGTGTTCAAGCAGTACGACGCGGACAACATGCTGCTGACCCAGGCCGAACAGGAAGTCCTGCGTCAGGAGCTGGACCTGCAGCGGCTGGAACTGACGTTGCGCCAGATCAACAGCCGCACGCTGGACCTGCACGCAACAAAGCGCGCGACCCCGCTGGCCTTTCCATTGCTGGTCGAACGCTTTCGCGAAAGCCTCAGTTCGGAGAAACTTGCCGACCGCATCGCGCGAATGGTCCGCGACCTGGAGAAAGCCGCCGGCCCGGAGACTGAACAATGAACCCGTATCTGGCTGTCACGCTGGCAGGAGAAGAGCTGTGGTTGCTGGCCGACAAGGCCATCTACTACCCCGCCGAACGATCCTTGCTGATTGCCGATGCGCACTTTGGCAAGGCGGCCGCCTATCGCAAGCTCGGCCAGCCGGTGCCGCACGGCACTACACAGGAGAATCTGCGCCGCCTGGACAGCCTTTTGAAGGCCTATCCCTGCGATCATCTGATTTTTCTGGGCGATTTCCTGCACGCGCCGGAATCTCACGCGGTCGGCACGCTGGCGGCGCTGGAACAATGGCGGGCAGAACGCTCGACGCTGCGCATCACACTGATCCGCGGCAACCATGACAAACGGGCTGGCGATCCACCCGCTTATCTGGGCATCGATGTGGTCCCCGAGCCCTTGGCACTCGGGCCATTTGCACTGCAGCACGAGCCCGATCCGCACCCTGACCTGCACGTACTGGCCGGGCACGTTCATCCGGTGTATCGGCTACACGGGCGCGGCCGGCAAAGCTTGCGGCTGGCGTGTTTTTACCTGGGCCGGCAAGTCAGTCTGCTGCCAGCCTTCGGCGAATTCACCGGTGGTTTTCAGATTCGTCCCGCGCAGGACAGCACGGTCTATGTGACCGGCGGTGATGCGGTGTGGCGAGTGGCATAACGTAGCCGGTCGCCCTATAAAAAACTGCCCACTGCTCGCGAGAGCAGCAGGCAGTCTTGTAATAGTCAGGCCACAGGTGCAGGTGGCGGCTCGTCCGGAACAGTAGGCCCGCCTGGCTCGGTAGGCTGAAACGGAGTGTCGGGGCCTGGATCGCCCGGGATCCCGCCACCGACCATGTTCAGCTCCGGGCTGAGATCGGAATGAGCCATCAATGACCAGGCGAGCAGCCCGATCTCGTTAAGCGGAGATTGAACCTGTTCAGAGATTTTGAAAGTAGTCTTCATAGGGCACTCCAGATCAAAGGCCTTCGCACGTAATGAATGATGCGAAAGCATGTGAGCAGATAGAGTGCGGAATAGAGTATTAATTCAATTCCACTAGTCACCTGAAGCGCAAATCAGGTGCGTGGCAGGGTGACGCCACGCTGGCCCTGGTACTTGCCACCACGATCCTTGTAGGACACTTCACACTCCTCATCGGACTCCAGGAACAGCATCTGCGCCACGCCTTCGTTGGCGTAGATCTTGGCCGGCAGTGTCGTGGTGTTGGAAAACTCCAGCGTTACATGCCCTTCCCACTCTGGCTCGAGCGGCGTGACATTGACGATGATGCCGCAGCGCGCGTAGGTGCTCTTGCCCAGGCAGATCGTCAGAACGTTACGCGGAATACGGAAATATTCCACCGTGCGCGCCAGCGCAAACGAGTTGGGAGGGATGATGCACACGTCGCTCTTGATATCGACGAAGCTTTTTTCATCGAAGTTTTTCGGATCGACCGTGGCCGAATTGATGTTGGTGAACACCTTGAATTCGTCGGCGCAACGCACGTCGTAGCCGTAACTGGACACCCCGAAAGAGATCACCCGATCGGCGCCTTCGCCACGTACCTGGCGCTCTACGAAGGGCTCGATCATCCCGTGTTCCTGCGCCATGCGGCGAATCCACTTGTCCGATTTGATGCTCATGGCGGTGTCCTGAATAGCGAGGTGAAAAAGATATCCGGCATCTTACCGGGCTGAGGCCGACGGTTCAAAGGCAACAGATCGCGAGTTTGCGTGACTGGCCGGGCTGTTTCGCCGTGAATGGAAATAATCATCAACAGACCATTGGCACGTTCGGAAAAAAGGGTTAAGGTGGCGTCACTGTGTTGCTTGTGTCACTGAGAATCTCTACACGATGTTGAATTTCGATCCAACCATCTCCATGAATTTTCCAGCTCTTTGCACTCAGTCTCGGCCAGGGCTCTTCCTACGCCGCAGTTAACTTTGTCCAAGGAGATATACTATGTCCAATCGCCAAACTGGTACCGTTAAGTGGTTCAACGATGAAAAAGGCTTCGGCTTCATCACTCCACAATCCGGTGACGACCTGTTCGTGCACTTCAAAGCTATCCAATCCGACGGCTTCAAAAGCCTGAAAGAAGGCCAACAGGTTTCTTTCATCGCTACCCGCGGTCAGAAAGGCATGCAAGCTGAAGAAGTTCAAGTTATCTAACTTGTACTGATTCGCTTAAAAACCCCGCCCTTAAAAGCGGGGTTTTTTATTGCCCGTCTTTTGACCTCTCGCCGGCTGAGCACCTGCTGTACAGCTGACCGGGACGAGAGAAGCAAAGCACCTCCCCCGCCCGATCATCGCTATCCAATCAGTCGTCGCTTACCGAAATGGTCGGCATGGCTGGACTTGCAGCTTCCTGCAACACGATCCGTGCACCGACATGACGTGCCAGCTCTTGATACACCATCGCAATCTGACTCTCCGGCTCAGCAATCGCCGTAGGCTTGCCGCCATCTGCCTGCTCGCGAATCAGCATCGACAGCGGCAGTGACGCCAGCAGCTCGACATCGTACTGCGTCGCCAGCTTCTCGCCGCCACCCTCACCGAACAGATGCTCAGCATGGCCGCAGTTGGAGCAGATGTGCACCGCCATGTTTTCCACAACGCCCAGTACCGGAATGTTGACCTTGCGGAACATCTCGACACCCTTTTTCGCATCCAGCAGGGCCAGATCCTGTGGCGTGGTAACAATCACGGCACCCGCCACCGGGACTTTCTGCGCGAGCGTCAACTGGATATCACCAGTGCCGGGCGGCATGTCGATAACCAGATAATCCAGATCATTCCAGGCAGTCTGCGTGACCAGTTGCAGCAACGCCCCCGACACCATCGGTCCGCGCCAGACCATCGGCGTGTTGTCGTCGGTCAGAAAGGCCATCGACATCACCTCGATGCCATGCGCCTCGACCGGCACGAACCACTTCTGGTCCTTGATCTTCGGCCGCGTGCCTTCGGGAATACCGAACATCACCCCTTGGCTAGGCCCATAGATATCGGCATCGAGGATACCGACGCGTGCGCCCTCGCGAGACAGTGCCAAGGCCAGGTTGGCGGCGGTCGTGGACTTGCCGACACCGCCCTTGCCGGACGCGACGGCAACAATGTTTTTCACATTGGCAAGCCCCGGGATCTGGCTCTGGGCCTTGTGCGCGCTGATCACGCTGCTGATGGCGACCGTGGCCGAACTGACGCCTTCCAGGTTCTCGATGGCAGTTTTCAACACTTGCGCCCAGCCGTTCCTGAACAGGTCGGCGGCATAGCCCAATTCGAGTTGCACGCTGACCTGTGCCCCCTGAATATCGATGGACCGGACGCAACCGGCAGTGACCGGATCCTGATTCATATAGGGGTCGGTGTACTGGCGAAGAATCGTCTCCACCGCTGCGCGATTGACTGCGCTCATGGCTTACTCCGTAAAAAGACTGACTGGAACAGCCGACTATCGTACCTGTTCTGCCAACAGCCCACATGATTTCACTGAACCGCGGCCCACCTTTCAGGAGCATTCCCACAACCGCACGGGTGAAAAAAATCGTTCAGACCTTTATAGTGGCCGGTCTCCGTTTCACTTCAAGTAGCCGAGCCCCATGTCCGAGCCACGCAAGATTCTCGTTACCAGCGCCCTGCCCTATGCCAATGGTTCCATCCACCTTGGCCACATGCTCGAGTACATCCAGACCGACATGTGGGTGCGTTTTCAGAAGCACCGCGGCAATCAATGCATTTATGTCTGCGCGGACGACGCCCATGGCTCGGCGATCATGCTGCGCGCCGAAAAGGAAGGCATCACGCCAGAGCAACTGATCGCCAACGTCAAGGCCGAACACAGCGCCGACTTTGCCGACTTCCTGGTGGATTTCGATAATTTCCACTCGACGCACTCGGACGAGAACCGCGAGCTGTCGAGCATGATCTACAAGCGGCTGCGCGATGCGGGTCATATCGCGACGCGCTCGGTTACCCAGTACTTCGACCCGGAAAAGAAAATGTTCCTGGCCGACCGTTTCATCAAGGGCACCTGCCCGAAATGTGCGGCCGAAGACCAGTACGGCGACAACTGTGAAAAGTGCGGCGCCACCTACGCCCCGACGGACCTGAAAGACCCCAAGTCGGCGATTTCCGGTGCCACGCCGGTGCTCAAGGACTCGAAGCACTTCTTCTTCGACCTGCCTGCGTTCGACGCCATGCTCAAGAGCTGGACACGCAGCGGCACCCTGCAGGACGCCGTCGCCAACAAGATCGCCGAATGGCTGGACAGTGGCCTGCAGCAGTGGGACATCTCCCGCGATGCGCCCTATTTCGGCTTTGAAATTCCCGACGAGCCAGGCAAATACTTCTACGTGTGGCTCGATGCGCCGATCGGTTACATGGCCAGCTTCAAGAACCTGTGTGCGCGTCGTCCGGACCTGGACTTTGATGCGTACTGGGGAAAGGGCGCGACCACCGAGCTCTATCACTTCATCGGCAAGGACATCGTCAATTTCCACGCGCTGTTCTGGCCAGCCATGCTGGAAGGTGCGGCCTTGCGCACGCCGACCGGCATCAACGTACACGGCTACCTGACCGTCAATGGTCAGAAGATGTCGAAATCGCGCGGCACCTTTATCAAGGCACGCACCTACCTCGACCACCTGCCGCCCGAGTACCTGCGCTATTACTACGCGTCGAAGCTGGGCCGTGGCGTCGACGACCTCGACCTGAACCTCGAAGACTTCGTGCAGAAGGTCAACTCCGACCTGATCGGCAAGGTCGTCAACATTGCCAGCCGTTGCGCCGGGTTCATTCACAAGGGCAACGCCGGCGTGATGGTCGAAGCCAATGCGGCGCCCGAACTGACCGACGCGTTTCTGGCGGCTGCACCCAGCATTGCCGACGCTTACGAAGCCCGCGACTTCGCCCGCGCCATGCGCGAGACCATGGCCCTGGCGGACCGCGCCAATGCCTACATCGCGGAAAAAGCGCCATGGGCGCTGGCCAAGCAGGAAGGCAAACAGGATGAAGTCCAGGCCGTATGCGCGCTGGGCATCAACCTGTTCCGCCAGCTGGTGATTTTCCTCAAGCCGGTGCTGCCGAATCTGGCCGCCGATGCGGAAAAATTCCTCAATGTCGAACCACTGACCTGGGCAGACCACAAGACCTTGCTGGCCAATCATCAGCTCAACCCGTTCTCGGCACTGATGACCCGTATCGACCCGGTCAAGGTCGAGGCCATGGCCACTGCCTCCAAGGAAGACCTGACCGCTACCGACTCGTCGGCGGACACCGCACCTGCCGGTAATGGCGAACTCACCAAAGACCCACTGTCGGCGGAAATCGACTTTGACGCTTTTGCCGCCATCGATCTGCGTGTTGCACTGATTCTCAAGGCCGAACACGTGGAGGGTGCCGACAAGTTGCTGCGCCTGACCCTGGACATCGGCGACGAGCAGCGCAATGTCTTTTCCGGCATCAAGAGCGCCTACCCGAACCCGTCCGAACTCGAAGGCCGTCTGACCATGATGATCGCCAACCTCAAGCCGCGAAAAATGCGCTTCGGCATTTCGCAGGGCATGGTGATGGCGGCAGGCCCCGGCGGTGAGGAGATCTATCTGCTCAGCCCCGACAGTGGCGCCAAGCCAGGCCAGCGCATCAAGTAAAAAACGACGCAGGGCCCGGTATCCTGCCATCAGGCGGATACCGGGCCTTTACGCATTCGCAAGCTCCCTGATCTGTCCGATAATGCTGCTCTCTCGATAGACAGAACACCTGTTGGTCACCTGGCAAGACCATGACTGAATTGATTCGCCTGCTTCCCGACGTGGACCTCATCCGCAGTATCGACGCCCTTCTGCCGCAGACTCAGTGCGGCAAGTGCGGCCATCCCGGCTGCAAGCCCTACGCCGAAGGCATCGCTGGCGGTGAAGCCATCAACAAATGCCCACCGGGCGGCGACGAAACGATAGTCCAGCTGGCCGAACTGCTGTCTGTTCCGGTCCTGACACTGGATATGCAACGCGGCACTGCACCTGCGCAGGTTGCCTTCATTCGCGAAGCAGAGTGCATCGGTTGTACCAAATGCATTCAGGCCTGCCCCGTGGATGCCATTCTTGGCGCATCCAAGCTGATGCACACCGTGATTATCGACGAATGCACAGGTTGTGACCTGTGCGTTGCGCCGTGCCCGGTGGATTGCATTGAAATGCATCCGCTGCCACTGGCCACGGTCACGCCCATCGTGGGTGGTCTGGCCCCTACCGCCGAGCTGCAGGAGGCGCGGCAGCGCAAGCGTAGCCATGCCCGGATGCGTTTCGAAGCACGAAATGCGCGCCTGCACCGTGAACAGCAAAAGCGGCTGGCAGAGCGCCTTGCGCGGTCACAGCGCATTGAATCCGCTCGTAGTGTGCTGCCTCAATCCGCCGTCGCTCTCGCCCGCAACGACAAGCCTGCCGGACCGGATGAAGCGGTGAAAAAAGCCCGAATTGCGCTGGCCATGAGCCGCGCGCAGCTCAACAAGTCACTCAAGGCGTTTGGTCACCCTCCCATTGCGGAGCAGGCTGCCAGGCTTGTGGAATTGCAGCGCGAATACGAAGCTGCCGAGCAAACACTTGCAGCACTTCTGCCACCCCCCGCACAGGCTGATTCCGAGGAAAAGCTCCGCTCATGAATGCCGCAAAACGCCAGGAAATCTTTCGCAGGCTGCATGAGGACAATCCGGACCCGAAAACCGAATTGGCCTACACCACGCCTTTTGAACTGTTAATAGCCGTCATCCTTTCCGCCCAGGCCACCGACGTAAGCGTCAACAAGGCGACTGCCAGGCTTTACCCGGTCGCCAATACGCCACAGGCCATCTACGAACTGGGTGTAGAAGGGCTTTCCGAATACATCAAGACAATCGGCCTCTACAACAGCAAAGCCAAAAACGTGATTGAAACCTGCCGCATGCTGGTGGAGCTGCACAACGGCGAGGTACCGCAAACCCGAGAAGCACTCGAGGCGCTGCCGGGCGTCGGGCGCAAAACCGCTAACGTGGTGCTCAACACCGCTTTCCGCCAGATCGCGATGGCGGTAGACACGCATATCTTTCGCGTCAGCAACCGCACAGGCATCGCGCCAGGGAAAAATGTGGTGGAAGTGGAAAGGCAACTGATGAAATTTGTGCCGAAAAACTACCTGCTCGACGCCCATCACTGGTTGATTCTGCACGGGCGCTACGTTTGCCAGGCCCGTAAACCGCGGTGCGGCAGTTGCCGTATAGAGGATCTATGCGATTACAAGGCAAAAACGTCCGACGATTGAGCCAGACAGCTCATTGCTGCCTTGTCGATTGAAAAAATCTTTTTTACCCACCTGTGGATTGTCGATATAAGAAGCGCCAGAGAGCCCAAGCCCTGGAGTCGACTTCATGAGCACTGATAACGAACAATTGGACGTAGACGACGACCTTGTCTCCGTCGACACGGACGACACAGAACCAGTGACTGTCGAGCCGGCGAAGACCAACCTGAGCAAACGACGCACCATCGACAACCTGCTTGAAGAACGGCGTTTGCAGAAGCAGTTGGCTGATTATGACTTCGATTTCTAGACAGCCCTGAAACCTCGCACTGACTTGCTCGATCAAGGCATTTGAAGCCTCTCGCAGAAGAGGCTTCAATACGTGATCACTACGAAAGATGAAGGCTCGACAGCCGACCTGCACAACCGGGCATCAGCCACAGCTCCTTTTAGACAATTCCTTACTCAGACAAGCCCGTTACGCTGCGCAAGCTCGATCAGATCGACCAGCGAATGCGCGTTGAGCTTGAGTAATAAACGCGTTTTGTAGGTACTGACGGTCTTGTTGCTCAAAAACATGCCATCTGCAATTTCCTTGTTGGTCTTGCCTCGGGCCAACTGCTGCAGAACCATCATCTCCCTGCCGGAAAGCCGGTCGACCATATCCGACTCACTCGCGTTGCCCATACTGGAGCGAACAGTGTGCAACGCCTGGTTGGGAAAGTAGCTGTACCCTGACAGTACCGCCTTGATGGCACTGAGAAGCTCGGTCAGATCCTGCTGCTTGCAGACATAGCCGGCGGCCCCGGCCTGCATGCAGCGCATGGAGAAGTGGCCCGGCGCCTGGGAGGTGAGGATCAGAACCTTGAATGGCAACGTCATGGCTGACAGTCGGGCGATTACCTCCAGCCCGTCGAGCTTGGGGATACCGATATCGAGAATGACGATATCCGGGAGGTGCTCACGCGCCAGTTGCAGCGCATCCACACCGTTGTCAGTCTCCGCGATGACCTCATAGCCATGACGCTCCATCAGCATGCGTACAGCAAGGCGAATGACGGGATGATCATCCACGATCAGCACTTTATTCATGGGCAGTCCATTTTTCGCTATTCGAATTTTCAGAGCCAGCACAATAACTTAGTCGTTTACTGCTTTGCATGGCGCTCACCCTTGTGGACTGACAGCCAAAGACCATTCCTACAATTACAGCAGAAACTTCCTACAATACTTGGCAGGAACGTACATTTTTTATTAATTCTCACAAAGCCTTCCTTTTCGGAACCTGGTGAATTTTGTTGCTGATCACTGCAGCACAAGCATCGCAGCATCAGTAGATAAATGCGTACAGCAGACGATCGCCGAACTCTTACATTCAAAATGCGGCCCTGTTGCACCTGTTAACAGTATCGCCAGAGCATTCCTGCATCAGCGTCACAAATCGACCCGACACATGGCTTATCGCCAGCAATTTAAAACCAATTCCCTTTAGCTGAATCATTTAAAAAACAGGTCGTTCCCTGCGTTCCCGATTGAGCACATCTGCTGTTAAAGCCTATTGCTAACGATCTGCGGCGTGGAAGGCGACATCTGCCCATAACGCCCCTTAGCAGGGTGACTGAAAAGTTTCTGCATGCGGATGCCCTAACCTGCACACCTATGATCGAAGACCATTGGACACACCCCACACACTAAATACGTAAATAAGGTTTAAAAATTACACATTATTTACAAAATTTCGTACAAATATTTATTTAAGGAGAATCCTCACAAAACAGCAAGAAAAATCCTACAAACAAATACATAGCATCAACGTGCCATACCTCTATGAACTGCTCATTGACATGCCTCTACTCAACAAGCTCCATTCTCTTACTGTCGCAAAATCTTACATACACCCTGGCATAACCCTACATCATTCAAGACCATAAGTAGCTCTTTCGACACGTAGCAAATACCATTTTTCATTTCAAAGCCAGACGTATTCTTTCGAATAGGAAACGGACTACACGATTAGCAGACGTGACATTACAACTCGTAAGACATTATAAAAACCGCTCGGTCAATTCTTATAACTTGCCATTTTTCCCTTGCAAAATTTATTACCACTCGTTACTTTTTTAACAGCAACTTTATTACTTACTGCCCTTGAACACGCGCCACTATAAGAAACCCTGTTGCTGCGCACTGTACTTGCGCACGTGCCTATGCGATGTGTTTAAGCAGGCTCCATGTATCGCGCGGTCGGATTAATTCCGGCACTGGGTATATCACCAATCCGGCATCGCTGCCTTCTGAAAACTCTCGGGGCGCCTGTCAACTCTTTTGAATGGGCCCTGTGTATAACCATGTTCAAAAAGGGATGTACCATGAACACTAAATACGCTCGTACGCGGCCACCCACCTCCACCCCCACCGCCTCTGATCTCATCACCGCAGTGGAAGCCTTTGTTGCCAGCGGTGGCGTCATAGCCGTCATACCCGAAGGAGAGGCCGCAGGATTAGCCGCCCCCTCATCCACTCGTACACAACCTGCCGTAGAACACGGACTTGAACACGCGGGCAAAGTGCAGCAACTGAAATACCTGGCGGCCAAGGGTGCCGGTTTTACCGCGTTACAGTATTCATTGCGAATGAGTAAAAGGGATGTGCGCCGCCTGGCGACAGAAAATGGCGTGACCGTTAACCTCAGCCAGCCCTTGCTTACCCCCCGCAGGGAGGCCCTTGATGACGTTACGGACATCGATGACGTCGTTGCAGGTCACGCCATGCATTACTCGGCATTGGGCTACACCGCGTCCGAGATTGCCGGGATACTCGATCTGAGCCTTCGCCAGGTACTCGGCATCGGCAAGGCGTACCGGTTTGAGTTCAGCCAGCGACGGGAGAGCGACTGACGCTGAATAACGAGGCAAAAAAGAGACAGCGTGCGATACCTTTCAGGGAGCCGATGGAAAACTCTGTTATCCCCTGCCCTGAACGTCTACAACTGTTGTAGGAAAACACTAAAACAAATAAGCACTTTTTCGACGCTAACGGTAAGAAGATATTCAACGACTGAATACCCGTGACACATGATATTTCTGCAGTCGGCTACACGCTGCTATCTTGCATAGTACATGTACCCTGTATATCAACCACCGGTTTCACTGGCTCAACGTCTTTTTACATGACGTCCGGAAGGAATGCCAATTTCGATAGTATTTGAAGTGCAGCCCTGTATGGGCTGCACGTGTCGAACAACTTGCGGTATCAGAACAGCTTGCGGCCCTTGTTGGCTGCAATCCGCATGCGCAGTGCGTTGAGCTTGATGAAGCCCGCTGCATCGGCCTGATCGTAGGCGCCTGCGTCATCTTCAAACGTGGCAATGTTGGCGTCGAACAGCGAATCATCCGACTTGCGACCGGTGACGATCACATTGCCCTTGTACAATTTCAGACGCACAACGCCGTTCACGTGAACCTGAGACGCGTCGATCATCTGCTGCAGCATCAGACGCTCAGGGCTCCACCAGTAGCCTGTGTAGATCAGGCTGGCGTATTTGGCCATGAGCTCGTCCTTGAGGTGGGCGACTTCGCGGTCCAGGGTAATGGATTCGATGGCGCGGTGAGCACGCAGCATGATGGTGCCACCAGGTGTCTCGTAGCAGCCGCGGGACTTCATGCCCACATAACGGTTTTCAACGATATCCAGACGGCCGATACCGTTTTCGCCACCGATGCGGTTCAGGGTCGCCAGCACAGTGGCCGGGGTCATTTCGACGCCATCCAGCGCAACGATGTCACCATTGCGATAGGTCAGCTCAAGGTAGGTCGCAACGTTTGGCGCGTCCTCAGGGGACTTGGTCCAGCGCCACATGTCTTCTTCGTGCTCGGTCCAGGTGTCTTCCAGCACGCCGCCTTCATAAGAAATGTGCAGCAGGTTGGCATCCATGGAGTACGGGGATTTCTTCTTGCCGTGACGCTCGATGGGAATGTTGTGCTTCTCGGCGTAGTCCATCAGTTTTTCACGCGACAGCAGATCCCATTCGCGCCATGGAGCAATGACCTTCACGCCTGGCTTGAGCGCGTAGGCACCCAGCTCGAAACGCACCTGATCGTTACCCTTGCCGGTCGCGCCGTGGGAAATGGCGTCAGCGCCGGTTTCGTTGGCGATCTCGATCAGACGCTTGGCGATCAACGGACGGGCGATGGAGGTACCCAGCAGGTACTCGCCTTCATAGACGGTGTTGGCACGGAACATCGGGAAGACGAAATCACGCACGAACTCTTCGCGCAGGTCATCGATGTAGATTTCTTTCACGCCCATGGCCTGCGCCTTGGCGCGTGCCGGCTCGACTTCTTCACCCTGACCCAGGTCAGCGGTAAAGGTCACCACTTCGCAGTTGTACGTATCTTGCAGCCACTTGAGGATTACCGAAGTATCCAGGCCACCGGAATACGCGAGAACTACCTTGTTTACGTCCGCCATGCCATCACTCCACCGGGTTGTACGGAAAACCGCTGATTCTACCGTTCAAACCGGCAAATTTACAGGGGCGCGACAGCTTGTGACGACAAGGCGACGTCTGGCAGGAGCCTTTTACAGGTCTTAAGAAGTGTGTGCTGCGCTGGCAGACGCAACCGGCACCGGGCGCTCATCGGGCGCGACGCGCTCAAGGTGCACGTTCACCCGACGGTTGCGCGCACGATTGGCTTCATTGGTGTTGGGCGCCAGCGGGTAGCGCTCGCCATGAAAGCGCAGGGTGATTTGCTGCTCGGGTATGCCTTGAGCCTTGAAATAATCCATGACCGCCAGCGCGCGACGGCGGGACAGGTCACGGTTGGTGAGGCGATTGCCACTGTTATCCGAATGGCCGTCCAGTTCGATACGATTCACGGTCGGGTCGGCCTTCAAATAAGCCACCATGTTGTCCAGACGCGCTTTGGCACGCGCATCCAGCTCGATACCGCCGCCCGGGAAACCCACTTCGGCCTGTTTGATCTGATCGAAGTTCATCGGCAACAGCTTGGCAGTGCATGCCTGGTAATCGCTGAATGCCTTGCTGAACTTGACCGGCAGCAGACGCACTTCCATCTGGCCGCCGTCTCGCGTGTAGTGGCGAATGAGCGGACTGCGACCGTCCATCAGACCGCTGATCAGACGTCCGGCCTGGGCTTGGGAGGTATTGAAGGGAATGTCGCCATTGCTGACGCGCACCGATCCCAGGTTGATATCGCCGCGACCCGGTTGCCACGGTGCCGCAGCGGCCAGCAATGTCGCGGAGCCGTTACCGAGCATGTTGTACGAAGCCTTGAGGCGAAACGTCGCCTGCTCGCCCGCGCGGCGCACGAACTCACCGGCACCGAAGTCGGTGATCGGTTGAGTCAGACGGCACTCGAACTGATCGCCTTCGACCTTCCACTCGATGCTCTCCAGACGCGTCTGGAAACTGATAGCCATCGCCGGGAGGCTGGCAAACAGGCTGAGCAGGGCTAAATATCGCTGGCGCACGGGAGGCTCCACTGGAAATGAACGCGAAACAGAAAATTACCGACTGACAAGGGAGCTATCGGTAACTTCATGCAAAACTTGATAGCGGATGCCTGAGAGAGTCTTTTCCGGTAGCATTCCCAGCGAGTTTGACCCGCCTGGAATCCCCAATGTCTGACCGCCTGACCCTCCTGCGTCCCGACGACTGGCATATTCACCTCCGTGACGGAGCTGTCTTGCCTCATACCGTTGCTGACGTAGCGCGAACTTTTGGCCGCGCAATCATCATGCCCAACCTCGTGCCTCCGGTGCGCAATGCGCAGCAAGCCGATGCCTATCGCCAGCGCATTCTGGCTGCACGCCCGGCCAGCAGCCGCTTCGAGCCGTTGATGGTGCTGTACCTCACCGACCAGACCACGCCCGACGACATCCGCACCGCCAAGGCCAGTGGTTTCGTGTATGCGGCCAAGCTGTATCCGGCTGGCGCGACCACCAACTCCGATTCCGGTGTCACCAGTATCGACAAGATCTTTCCTGCTCTCGAAGCCATGGCCGAAGTCGGCATGCTGCTGCTGGTGCACGGGGAAGTGACACGTGGCGAAATCGACGTGTTCGATCGCGAGAAGGTCTTCATCGATGAGCACCTGCGTCGTGTAGTCGAGCGCTTCCCGACCCTCAAAGTGGTGTTCGAACACATCACCACCGGTGAAGCGGTGCAGTTCGTCAATGAGGCTTCAGCCAATGTCGCGGCGACCATCACCGCGCATCACCTGCTGTACAACCGCAACCACATGCTGGTCGGCGGGATTCGTCCGCACTTTTATTGCCTGCCGATCCTCAAGCGCAATACGCATCAGACGGCCCTGCTCGACGCGGCCACCAGCGGCAGCGGCAAGTTCTTCCTGGGCACCGACTCGGCGCCGCACGCCCAGCATGCCAAGGAAAACGCCTGCGGTTGCGCCGGGTGCTACACCGCCTACGCAGCCATCGAGTTGTATGCCGAAGCTTTCGGGCAGCGTAACGCTCTGGACAAGCTGGAAGGCTTCGCCAGCCTCCACGGTCCGGCGTTCTACGGCTTGCCCGCCAATCAGGACACCATCACGCTGGTGCGTGACGAGTGGACCGCCCCTGCCAGCCTGCCGTTTGGCGAGTTGACTGTTATCCCGCTGCGCGCTGGTGAAAAGCTGCGCTGGCGTCTGGAGGAACACGCGTGAGTGAAGATCATTTTGACGACGAACACGAAGGCCACGGCGGTGGCGGCGGTTCCCGTCACCCGATGGCGGCGCGCTTTCGCGGCTACCTGCCCGTGGTCGTCGACGTAGAAACCGGCGGTTTCAATTCAGCCACCGATGCCTTGCTGGAAATCGCTGCGGTGACGATCGGCATGGATGAAAAAGGCTTCGTGTTCCCGGAACACACCTATTTCTTCCGCGTAGAACCGTTCGAGGGTGCCAACATCGAAGCGGCGGCGCTGGAATTCACCGGCATCAAGCTCGATCACCCGCTGCGCATGGCTGTCAGCGAAGAAACCGCGATGAACGACATCTTCCGCGGCGTGCGCAAGGCCCTCAAGGCCAATGGCTGTAAACGTGCGGTGCTGGTAGGCCACAACGCCAGCTTCGACCTCGGCTTCGTCAATGCCGCGGTTGCGCGGATGGACATGAAGCGCAACCCGTTTCACCCGTTCTCCAGCTTCGACACCGCCACCCTCGCCGGCCTGGCCTATGGTCAGACTGTGCTGGCAAAGGCCTGTCAGGCTGCCGGCATCGACTTCGACGGACGCGAGGCGCACTCGGCCCGTTACGACACCGAGAAGACGGCCGAGCTGTTCTGCGGCATCGTCAATCGCTGGAAAGAAATGGGCGGCTGGGAAGATTTCGACGACTGAGGTCGTCACGTCTGTGAATGGACCGGCCTTGTGCCGGTTTTTTCATGTCCGGAACTCGACCATCCCGAGGCCGACCGGTAATGCGATTCCTGCGAAAACAACCGCTCATCGCTCGACCTGAATACAACCCAAAACAGTTTTGACAAGCATTCTCATTAACATTAAGCTCCTCGGCACCAAGCAATAAACCAGCGACGGTCCATAGCTTATGTATGTTTGCCTCTGCCAAGGTGTCACCGACGGTCAAATCCGGGATGCAATTCTGGAAGGCTGCTGCAGTTATCGTGAAGTCCGTGAAACACTGGGCGTTGCGAGTAAATGTGGAAAATGCGCCTGCCTGGCAAAGGAAGTGGTGCGTGATACGCTGACCGAGCTGCAAACCAGCCATGCCTTGCTGGCCTATCCGGCAAAATTTTCAGCTGCTTGAATCCCCTCTTTTAAAGAACCGGACACCGCGTCCGGTTTTTTTATGCCTGTAATTCAAGCGCTTAGCGTCAAGATGCGGAACTCAAACATTCTTATTCCTATTTAATTTCACTTATTATTCAACAACTTAGGTTTGACAGGCGTTTAAGCTCAGCTCACACTCGGCACTTATATACACAAGCCACCGGCAGGACCTCGAACATGAAAGGCGACATTACCGTCATCCAGCATCTCAACAAGATCCTCGGGAACGAGCTGGTCGCTATCAATCAGTATTTCCTGCATGCGCGCATGTACGAAGACTGGGGTCTGAAAAAGCTGGGTGGCCACGAATATAAAGAGTCCATCCATGCGATGAAGTACGCTGACAAGCTGATCAAGCGCACGCTGTTTCTGGAAGGGCTGCCAAACCTGCAGGACCTGGGCAAGATCCTCATCGGTGAGCACACCAAGGAAATGCTGGAGTGCGACCTGAAGATCGAGCAAAAAGGTCTGGCCGATCTGAAAGCCGCGATCGCTCACTTCGAGACCGTCGGTGACTTCGGCAGCCGTGAGCTGCTGGAAGACATCCTTGAGCCCAAGGAAGAGCAAATCGACTGGCTGGAGACTCAGCTGGGTCTGATCGTAAAAGTCGGTATCGAGAACTACCTGCAGTCGCAGATGGGTGACTGATTCCCCCATAGCGCCGCAATGAAAAAGCCCGCCTCAATCGAGAGCGGGCTTTTTCTTGTGCGTAAAACCAGGCTGGAACGTACGAAGCGATAATCGCGACTATCGTGCGACGCTCTGCGCGAGGCTTTACTCGGCCTTGGCGGCGGATGCTTCCTTGACCAGCGTCTGCAACGAACCGTCAGCCATCATCTCGGTAATGATGTCGCTACCACCGACCAGCTCACCGGCAACCCACAGTTGCGGGAAAGTCGGCCAGTTGGCGTACTTTGGCAGGTTGGCGCGGATTTCAGGGTTTTGCAGAATGTCGACATAGGCAAACTTTTCGCCACACGCCATCAATGCCTGGGAAGCCTTGGCCGAAAAGCCGCATTGCGGAGCGTTCGGAGCGCCTTTCATGTAAAGCAGAATGGTGTTGTTGGCAATCTGCTCTTTGATCGTTTCGATGATATCCATGGAGCACCTCGGCTGAAATATCCGACTCAGTTGTCGGCACGGTGGCGCATTGTAACGAAATCCCGAGCATGACGCTCTGTCTTGAGGCTTAACACGCCACGACCTGCACCGGTACGCCGTTCAACGCCGCGTTGCCGGACAGCACGTCGAGTTGCCGTTCGTCGGTCAGGTCATTGGCACTGACGCCAGGCAGGCTCTGCGCGATCGCCATCTTTACTCCCGCACGTGAATGCCCCCAACCGTGCGGCAGGCTGACCACCCCGGGCATCATGTCCAGACTGCCCAGCACCTGAACCTCGATCATCCCGACCCGGGAGCTGACGCGAACCTGCTGGCCGTCGCTCAGACCACGGCACGCGAGATCGTCAGGATGCATCAACAGCTGATGCCGGGGTTTGCCCTTCACCAGCCGATGGTAGTTGTGCATCCAGGAATTGTTACTGCGCACATGCCGGCGGCCAATCAGCAGCAACTCGTCGGTCTGGGGAGCAGGCTCGGCAGCAAAGCGCGCCAGGTCGGCCATGATCACCTCAGGCGCGGCCTGAATGCGCCCATTGGCGGTCTTCAAGCGCTCTGCAAGATTGGCCTTCAACGCCCCCAGATCAAGACCGTGCGGATGATTGTCCAGGGTTTCCAGTGACAGCTTATGGGGTGATGCATCGCCATAGAGACCTGCACGCAGCCCGCGATCGATCATCTGCGCAGGCGGCAACGTGGGTTTCAGCGCTCGCTCGGCCTTGGCAGCAAAAGCGCTGGCCAGCCCGACGAAGATCTCCCAGTCGTGCAGCGCACCTTCGGGCTTGTCAAAAATGGCCCGATTGAAGCGCGTGACGTTACGCACGGCCAGGGTGTTGAAGGTGGTGTCGTAGTGATCATTCTCCAGCGTCGAGGTGGACGGCAGAATCAAGTCGGCGTGGCGAGTGGTCTCGTTGATGTAAAGATCGATGCTGAGCATGAACTCAAGCCCTTCGAGCGCCTGCTCCAGCTGACGGCCGTTGGGCGTCGACAGAACCGGGTTACCCGCAACGGTCACCAACGCGCGAACCTGCCCTTCCCCCTCCACGAGCATTTCCTCGGCCAGCGCCGAAACCGGCAACTCGCCGCCATACTCCGGCAGGCCGGACACCCTGCTTTGCCACAGATTGAAATGACCACCGGATGTCGAGCTGACGAGGTCGACGGCGGGCTCTGTGCACAGCGCGCCACCCACGCGGTCCAGGTTGCCAGTCACCAGATTGATCAGTTGTGCCAGCCAATGGCATAGCGTACCGAAGGTCTGAGTCGACACGCCCATTCGCCCATAACACACCGCCTTGTCAGCGGCCGCGAAGTCCCGCGCCAGTTGCCGGATCTGTTCGGCAGCAATACCGCAGCGCGGGCTCATGGCCTCTGCGGTGAAACCGGCAATGGCGTGGCGAACCTGCTCCAGGCCGTCGACAGGCAAATGGCTCTCGCGGGTCAGCCCCTCCTCGAACAGCGTATTGAGCAGCCCGAACAGCAACGCCGCATCACCGCTCGGACGTACGAACAGATGCTGGTCAGCGATGGCAGCCGTCTCACTGCGGCGAGGGTCAATGACCACCAGTTTGCCGCCGCGCTGCTGGATCGCTTTCAGACGCTTTTCAACGTCCGGTACCGTCATGATGCTGCCATTGGACGCCAACGGATTACCGCCGAGAATCAGCATGAAGTCGGTGTGATCGATATCCGGAATCGGCAACAGCATGCCGTGGCCGTACATCAGGAAACTGGTGAGGTGGTGCGGCAACTGATCAACCGACGTCGCCGAAAAACGATTGCGGGTCTTGAGCAGACCGAGAAAGTAATTGCTGTGGGTCATCAACCCGTAGTTATGCACGCTGGGGTTGCCCTGATAGACCGCTACCGCGTTCTGCCCATGGCGCTGCTGAATGGCGTAAAACCGCTCCGCGACCAGATCGAACGCATGCTGCCAGGCAATCGGCTGCCACTGATCACCGCTGCGCAGCATCGGCTGGCGCAAACGATCAGGGTCGTTCTGGATGTCCTGCAGCGCAACCGCCTTGGGGCAGATATGACCGCGGCTGAACGTGTCCAGCGGGTCGCCCTTGATCGAGGCAATGCGCGGCGCAGAATCCGCCTCCACGACGGTCTCGATCACAAGACCGCAAATGGCCTCGCACAGGTGGCAGGCTCGGTAGTGTTCAGTCCGGGTCATCACAGCCTCAGATCTTGTCATGGCAATCCGGTTGATTGCCGAACACTCACTATGCTGCCTTGCCATGCCCCGCGCCACTGATGTTCGGCCCGTGAATCGAGGGGCATCAGGCGCGCGGATGAGGTGGCCGAATCAACCGCCGATAGGCGTGACGACCTTGCGCTGTTGCTGCATTTCGGCCACGGTTTCGATCTGTTCCTGCGCCAGGTGGACGCCGGTCAGATCGCCGATCAGGCGCCAGTGCTCGTCGAGTCCCGAGCTGATGGTCGCCATGCGATCAATCATGCGCCGCCCCGCCGTACGCGTGACTTCGTCCTCGCTGCGCAGCAGTTCGAAAGACATTGAGGTCATCGAGGCTGTCAGATGGGTAAGCGTGCGGGCGGTGAGCCCGAGCAACTCCGTTAATTGATGCTCTTTTGAGTCCATTCCCCCACCCCTCGATCAGTAATGTATCGGCAACGATTTATAACCCACGTCCGGGATTAAAGAAACGGTCCTTGTTTCAAGCCCGTGAAGCGCATCCCATTAGGCAACGCCCGCGCAAACATGGACTGTTACAGGATTGGTACTAATTGCCAAGCGCTATTTGAGCAGTGTACAAATGCTGCCTTCTGAAAAAGTGCAGATGGCTGCCAACCTTCTCAGCGTAGCCAGTTTTTGCCCCGTCAATACAGAATAACGGCGTCCCTTCTATCCGGGACGCCAGCAGTGTCCATGTTTCAGAAAAACGCATGCTATTGGTAAGACGCGACATTTTTTTATACCATCGCGCCTTTCTTATTCGTCGCCCCGTGCGGCTTCCGCCGCAGGTCTCGCCCGTTTTATCGATAAAAACCGGCTTTGATAACCTGCGGTCTGTTGCAGAAAAGGTAGTTAATCATGAACGCCAGGCACTTTCTCTCGATGATGGATTACACCCCGGAAGAACTCTCGGGCTTGATCCGTCGTGGCGTAGAGCTTAAAGACCTGCGAAATCGCGGTGTACTTTTTGAACCGCTGAAGAACCGGGTATTGGGGATGATTTTCGAGAAATCATCGACACGTACCCGTCTTTCTTTTGAAGCAGGGATGATTCAGCTCGGTGGCCAGGCCATCTTTTTGTCCCATCGAGACACCCAATTGGGCCGCGGCGAGCCGATTGCCGACAGCGCGAAAGTGATGTCGCGCATGCTGGATGCGGTCATGATCCGTACTTATGCGCACAGCAATCTGACCGAATTCGCCGCCAATTCCCGTGTGCCGGTCATCAACGGCCTGTCCGATGACCTGCACCCGTGCCAGTTGCTCGCCGACATGCAGACCTTCCTGGAGCATCGCGGCTCGATCCAGGGCAAGACCGTTGCCTGGATCGGCGATGGCAACAACATGTGCAACAGCTATATAGAAGCGGCGATTCAATTCGACTTCCAGTTGCGTGTGGCCTGCCCTGCCGGCTACGAGCCAAACGCCGAGTTCCTGGCACTGGCTGGCGAGCGCGTCACCGTGGTCCGCGATCCGAAAGCCGCAGTTGCCGGCGCACATCTGGTCAGCACCGATGTGTGGACCTCCATGGGCCAGGAAGAGGAAACCGCGCGGCGCAAAAAGCTGTTCGCGCCGTTTCAGGTCACGCGTGCCCTGCTCGACCTGGCTGACAAGGATGTGCTGTTCATGCACTGCCTGCCTGCCCATCGCGGCGAAGAAATCAGTGTCGACCTGCTGGATGATTCACGCTCGGTCGCCTGGGATCAGGCAGAAAATCGCTTGCACGCGCAGAAAGCGCTGCTGGAGTTTCTCGTCGCGCCGGCCTGCAAACCCGCATGAACCCGTTGCTGCTGAACCTGCGCAACCTCGCTTGCGGCTATCAGAACCAGCGCGTGGTGCAGGATCTGAACCTGCACCTCAACGCGGGTGACATAGGCTGCCTGCTCGGCTCGTCGGGCTGCGGCAAGACCACGACACTGCGCGCCATTGCCGGCTTCGAACCGATCCATGCGGGTGAGATCACTCTGGCGGGCGAAGTGATCTCCCGTCCGGGCTGGACCCTGCCGCCGGAGAAACGCCGTATCGGCATGGTGTTTCAGGATTACGCGCTGTTCCCGCACTTGAGTGTCGCCGAAAACATCGCATTCGGCATTCGCAACCACCCGCGCCTGGATAAAGTGATCGCCGAGTTGCTTGAACTGGTCAACCTCGGCGCGCTGGGCAAGCGCTATCCACACGAGCTGTCCGGTGGCCAGCAACAGCGAGTGGCGCTGGCCAGAGCACTGGCGCCCGAGCCGCAACTCCTGCTGCTCGATGAACCCTTCTCCAACCTGGACGGCGAGTTGCGCCGGCGCCTGAGCCATGAGGTGCGCGATATCCTCAAGGCGCGGGGCACCAGCGCGATTCTGGTGACTCATGACCAGGAAGAGGCTTTTGCCGTGAGCGATCACGTAGGCGTATTCAAGGAGGGGCGCCTGGAGCAGTGGGACACACCTTACAATCTCTACCACGAACCGCGCACGCCGTTCGTTGCCAGCTTCATCGGCCAGGGCTATTTCATTCGCGGGCAGATGATGAATCCGGAATCGGTGCATACCGAACTGGGCATTCTGCGCGGCAACCGGGCATACCCGGGCGTAAGCGGTGCCGCCGTGGATGTCTTGCTACGCCCTGACGACATCGTCTACGCGCCGCACAGCGACCTGAAAGCACGGGTCATCGGTCGAACCTTTCAAGGCGCCTCGACGCTGTATCGCCTGCAACTGTCGACCGGCAGTCAGCTGGAAGCCATTTTCCCCAGCCACGCCGATCACGGCCAGGGTGAGGAAGTCGGCATTCGTGTGGCAGCAGACCATCTGGTGCTGTTCCCGGCACCCGGCAGCGTGGCTGTGCATACGCTCAACCACTGAGACGCAGATCATTCCCTGCCGATCGGGGCAAATCTGGCCTGGGTATATTCAGCCAGTACCGCTGGTGAAAGCTCGACCTCAAGTCCCCTCCTCCCGGCACTGACGTAAATGCTGTCAAAGCGCTGCGCAGTTTCGTCGATAAAGGTGCGCAGACGCTTCTTCTGGCCCAAAGGGCTGATGCCACCCAACAGGTAACCCGTCGAGCGTTGCGCCGCCGCAGGGTCGGCCATTTCGGTTTTTTTTGCCCCGGCAGCCTGCGCCAAAGCCTTTAGATCAAGTGTTCCGACGACCGGCACGACGGCGACCAGCAATTCGCCTTTTTCGGTACTGGCGAGCAGCGTCTTGAACACCTGTGCAGGCTCCAGACCCAGCTTTTCCGCCGCCTCCAGCCCATATGAAGGCGCTTTCGGATCATGTTCATAACTGTGAATGCGATGTTCGGCGCGATGTTTTTTCAGCAAATCCAGTGCGGGTGTCATGCAGCGCTCCAAAAGGTTCCGAATGCCCATCACTTTAAGCGAAGTAAAGTGAACATGCCTTGATTCACGCCACCTGCGACACTGATGGCCTTTTGGCAACAGCCTGAATTCCCCGGTGTAAAGCGGTCTTGCCGGGTCCTCGCGGGGTCCTGGCGATTTACTGACCGTTCGGTTCCGACCTTTGACAGCGTTGTTTCTTGTCTATATTTTTTCGTTTACGAATATTATCGAAAGCGGTTTTTCGGTATAACTCGCACCGGCGATCAGAAATGGGGTTTTTTCTGAGACGCACGAATAACGAGCACCCACGCCTGTCTCAGGGTGCCGAGACAAAAACAAAAATGAGGTATCCATGTCCATCGCACTAAAACAACCGACGCTCACCGGGCAATGTGTGGCTGAATTTCTTGGCACCGCCCTGATGATTTTTTTCGGCACAGGATGCGTTGCAGCGCTCAAGGTCGCGGGAGCCACTTTCGGTCTTTGGGAAATCTGCATCATCTGGGGCATGGCTGTCAGCATGGGGATCTACCTCAGCGCCGGCATTTCAGGTGCCCACCTCAACCCGGCCGTCAGCATCGCGCTGAGTCTGTTCGCCGGTTTTGAAAAACGTAAATTGCCCTTTTATATCTCGGCGCAAATCGCAGGCGCGTTCTGCGGAGCGGGTCTGGTGTACCTGATGTACATCAGCCTTTTTTTCGACTTCGAACATGCTCACCACATCATTCGCGGCAGCGAGCAGAGTCTTGAACTGGCGTCGGTATTCTCGACATACCCAAACCCGGCCATTTCGGTCGGTCAGGCCTTTCTGGTCGAAGTGGTCATCACCACCATTCTGATGGGTGTGATCATGGCTCTGGGCGATGACAGCAATGGTTTGCCGCGCGGCCCGCTGGCGCCCTTGCTGATCGGCCTGCTGGTAGCCGTGATAGGCAGCTCGATGGGCCCACTGACCGGTTTTGCCATGAACCCGGCGCGCGACTTCGGTCCGAAGCTGATGACGTTCTTCGCTGGCTGGGGTGAAATGGCCTTCACCGGCGGTCGTGACATTCCTTACTTCCTGGTTCCGATTTTTGCGCCCATTCTGGGTGCCTGCCTTGGTGCTGCTGGCTACCGCGCGCTGATTGCGCGTCATCTGCCCAGCGCCGCTCCTGTTGAAAATGAAAAAGAGGCTCCTGTGGTTCGCGGCAAAGTTCAGGCTTCATCTTGAGCACCCCTCAATTTGAATCTCACTCAACTGAATCCCACCCAATAAATGCAAGGCAATCGACATGACTGACACACAGAACAAGAACTACATCATTGCTCTTGACCAGGGCACCACCAGCTCGCGCGCCATCATCTTCGACCGCGACGCCAACGTGGTGAGCACTGCCCAAAGCGAATTCGTCCAGCATTACCCGCAGGCAGGCTGGGTCGAACACGACCCGATGGAAATCTTCGCCACCCAGACGGCCTGCATGACCAAGGCGCTGGCGCAGGCCGATCTGCACCACAACCAGATCGCCGCCATCGGTATCACCAACCAGCGTGAAACCACGGTCATCTGGGAGCGCGACACCGGCCGCCCGATCTACAACGCAATCGTCTGGCAGTGCCGCCGCAGCACCGAGATCTGCCAGCAGCTCAAGCGCGACGGTCTTGAGGAGTACATCAAGGACACCACAGGTCTGGTGATTGACCCGTACTTCTCCGGCTCCAAGGTCAAGTGGATTCTGGACAACGTCGAAGGCAGCCGCGAGCGCGCCCGCAAAGGCGAGCTGATGTTCGGCACCATCGATACCTGGCTGATCTGGAAATTCACCGGCGGCAAGGTTCACGTCACCGACTACACCAACGCCTCGCGGACCATGCTGTTCAATATCCATACGCTGGAATGGGATCAGCGCATGCTCGACGTGCTGGACATCCCGCGCGAGATACTGCCAGAGGTCAAAGCCTCCTCCGAGGTCTACGGTCACAGCAAAAGCGGCATCCCGATTGCCGGTATCGCAGGCGACCAACAGGCGGCGTTGTTCGGCCAGATGTGTGTCGAACCCGGCCAGGCCAAGAATACCTACGGCACCGGCTGCTTCCTGCTGATGAACACCGGCAAGAAAGCCGTGAAGTCGGCGCACGGCATGCTGACCACCATCGGCTGCGGCCCGCGTGGTGAAGTGGCCTATGCACTGGAAGGCGCGGTCTTCAACGGTGGCTCGACCGTGCAGTGGCTGCGCGACGAACTCAAGCTCATCAACGACGCGCTGGACACCGAATACTTCGCTGGCAAGGTCAAGGACAGCAACGGCGTGTACCTGGTGCCGGCGTTCACGGGCCTGGGCGCACCTTACTGGGACCCGTACGCACGAGGCGCATTGTTCGGCCTGACCCGCGGTGTGAAAGTCGATCACATAATCCGTGCAGCGCTGGAATCCATCGCCTATCAAACCCGCGACGTGCTCGATGCCATGCAACAGGACTCCGGCGAACGCCTCAAGTCGCTGCGCGTGGACGGCGGTGCCGTGGCCAACAACTTCCTGATGCAGTTCCAGGCAGACATCCTCGGCACCCACGTCGAGCGTCCGCAGATGCGTGAAACCACGGCACTGGGTGCAGCCTTCCTGGCTGGTCTGGCGATTGGCTTCTGGAGCAGCCTGGACGAGTTGCGTAACAAGGCGGTGATCGAGCGTGTGTTCGAGCCATCATGTGAAGAGGCGCATCGCGAAAAACTTTACGCAGGCTGGCAGAAAGCAGTCGCGCGTACTCGTGACTGGGAACCGCACGAAAACGAAGAGTGACAGCGCTGTTGTAAGGAGGGGAGCAGGATTCCGGCTGACAGGTTGCACTTTCCTGCGGCATGATGGGCGCCATTTGTAGAGGGCGTCCAAGGAAAAACAATGAACCTGCCTCCCCGCCAACAACAGATCCTCGAACTGGTCCGTGACCGTGGTTATGTCAGCATCGAGGAGATGGCGACGCTGTTCGTCGTGACCCCACAAACCATTCGCCGTGATATCAATCAATTGGCGGAAATGAACCTGTTGCGCCGCTACCACGGCGGCGCGGCCTACGACTCCAGCATCGAAAATACTGCCTACGCCATGCGTGCGGACCAGATGCGTGACGAAAAACAACGGATCGCCGAGGCCATCGCCGCGCAGATCCCGGACAACGCCTCGTTGTTCATCAATATCGGTACCACCACCGAATCCATCGCCCGTGCGTTGCTCAACCACAACAACCTGAAGATCATCACCAATAACCTGCATGTGGCGTCGATCCTCAGCACCAAGGATGATTTCGAGGTGTTGATAGCAGGCGGCAATGTGCGACGTGACGGTGGCGTGGTGGGCCAGGGCAGCATCGACTTCATCACCCAGTTCAAAGTGGACTTCGCCCTGGTGGGCATCAGCGGCATCGACGAAGACGGCAGCCTGCTGGATTTCGATTATCAGGAAGTACGGGTGTCCCAAGCGATCATCGCCAACGCACGCAAAGTGCTGCTGGCGGCTGACTCCAGCAAGTTCGGACGCAACGCCATGGTCCGCCTGGGGCCGATCACCCTCATCGATTGCCTGGTCACCGACCAGCCACCCGTGCCCGCACTGCAGCAGTTGCTGAATCAGCACAAGATTCGTCTGGAAGTGGTGTGATTGTCAGGCGCGAGCAGTGCTCGCGCGGCGGTCCGCATTGCTCATGAAGACGGTGCGTCGAGCGCCCTATTTTCTGGAGTCTGTACCGGCCTCTTCCCTGACAAGCTCGCTCCTACAAGACTTGTGTATGTATGGCGCGGCACGTATCTGTGACGCAGAGCGTCACCCAAGGCAGTCCCATGCCGGAGCGTGAGGAACGATAGGTGTCTTGAAGAACACTATCGTGCCCATGCTCCGCATGGGTATGCCGTTCCGGACGCTCTGCGTCCTCCCCGGTTCAAGCGATGCAGCGCAGACCGTTGATCCAGAGCAATTCAGTGCAGGCGGTGCACCGATCCTCCCGGTAACAATTCCCGCCCTACAATGTTCATATTTGTTCTTTTCCTGACACCATCATCAGTATTTTCAATCGATACGTGCTGGCAAGGGTCATTTTATTGAGCTATGATTTTCGGAAATGAACATTAATGTTCAGATTCGCCTTTCGAGCATTGCTCACGAATTGTCCAGGAGGCCACCAATGCCCCACACCAACGTGCCAAACCCGCCCCTCTCAGAGGTCTACGACATTGCCGTTATTGGCGGTGGCATCAACGGTGTCGGTATCGCAGCGGATGCCTCCGGTCGCGGCCTCTCGGTTTTTCTCTGCGAAAAGGACGACCTGGCCAGCCATACGTCTTCGGCCAGCAGCAAGCTGATTCATGGTGGCCTGCGCTATCTGGAGCACTACGAATTCCGCCTGGTGCGTGAAGCACTGGCAGAACGTGAAGTGCTCCTTGCCAAAGCGCCGCACATCGTAAAGCCAATGCGCTTCGTGCTGCCTCACCGCCCACACCTGCGTCCGGCCTGGATGATTCGTGCCGGGATGTTTCTTTATGACAACCTTGGCAAGCGCGAAAAACTCCCCGCATCGCGGACCATTCATTTCGGTGCGGACAGCCCGCTCAACTCGAGCATCACCCGCGGTTTCGAATATTCCGACTGCTGGGTCGACGACGCGCGCCTGGTAGTGCTCAACGCCATGTCCGCTCGTGAAAACGGTGCGCACATTCATACTCAGACCCGCTGTGTCAGCGCCCGCCGTATCAAGGGCATGTGGCATCTGCACCTTGAGCGCAGCGACGGCAGCCTGTTCTCGATCCACGCCAAGGCGTTGGTCAATGCGGCAGGCCCGTGGGTAGCCAAGTTCATCCGTGAAGACCTCAAGCTCGATTCGGCTTACGGCATCCGCCTGATTCAAGGCAGCCACCTGATCGTGCCGAAACTGTACGAGGGTGAGCACGCGTTCATTCTGCAGAACGAAGACAAGCGCATCGTGTTCACGATTCCGTACCTGGAGCACTTCACCATCGTCGGCACCACTGACCGTGAGTATCAGGGCGATCCGAACAAGGTGGACATCACCGAAGGCGAGATGGATTACGTGCTGAAAGTGGCCAACGACCACTTCAAGAAACAGTTGAGTCGCGCAGATGTGCTCCACACATTCTCTGGCGTGCGCCCGCTGTGCAACGACGAGTCCGATAATCCGTCTGCTATTACTCGTGATTACACGCTTTCGTTGTCAGGCGGCGTGGACGAGGCGCCAATTCTGTCGGTGTTCGGCGGCAAGCTGACCACCTACCGCAAACTGGCAGAATCGGCGATGGCGCAGTTGGCACCGTTCTTCAAACAGATGAAACCGAGCTGGACGGCCAACGCTGCCCTGCCTGGCGGCGAAGACATGACCACCGCCGAAGCGCTGGCGACAGAAATGACCCGCCGCTTCAGCTGGCTGCCCGCGCCTATCGCCAAGCGCTGGTCGATCACTTACGGCAGCCGCAGCTGGCGCTTGCTGGAGGGCGCGCAAAGTCTGGAAGACCTTGGTCAGCATTTGGGTGCAGGCCTGTATACCCGCGAGGTCGATTACCTGTGCGATCAGGAATGGGCCACCAGCATCGAAGACATCCTGTGGCGCCGCACCAAGCTGGGCCTGTTCATGACGCCTGAGGAACAGGCCGCCGTGAGCAGCTACCTGGAAACCATCGTGCGCAACAAAGCCTCTTTCGAAGCCGCCTGATAATCCGCTTGCAACCTGTTCACCCATCGTGCGGTGAACAGGTTTCCCTCCTTACTGCCCTCCTCCCGCCCCCCTTTCCATTCGGTTTTCCGAACAATCGCCCCCGCTTTATTCGGCTTCCCGGACGCATTTGTCCGTAGCATCAGAGCCGATCTAAAAAAACCCTTTTGAATTCAGCGTGTTGAATTCTAAAAACGGTCTGGCACGACTCATGCTCTACATTCTGAACCGAGGGTTTCGACAAGAGCGTGTGTCTGGATGTGGACGCCGTTGAAGCATTCGCCAACAAGCGGGCCGACTCTGATTGCGGCCCCATCAATAAAAAATGACATCAAGGACTCACCCATGCGCATCGTTCCCCACCTGTTGGGCGCAGCCATCGCTGCCGCTCTGATCAGCACGCCGGTTTTCGCCGCCGAACTCACTGGCACTCTGAAGAAGATCAAGGAATCCGGCACCATTACGCTGGGCCATCGTGACGCCTCCATCCCGTTTTCCTACATCGCTGATGCCTCTGGCGTGCCGATGGGCTACTCCCACGACATCCAGCTGAAAATCGTCGAAGCCATCAAAAAAGACCTGGACATGCCTGACCTCAAGGTCAAGTACAACCTGGTGACTTCGCAGACCCGTATCCCGCTGGTTCAGAACGGCACCGTCGATGTGGAATGTGGCTCGACAACCAACAATGTCGAGCGCCAGCAGCAAGTCGATTTCTCCATCGGCATCTTCGAAGTCGGCACGCGCCTGCTGTCGAAAAAGGATTCCAGCTATAAGGATTTCGACGACCTGAAAGGCAAGAACGTCGTCACCACGGCGGGCACCACGTCCGAGCGCATCCTCAAGGCGATGAACGCTGACAAGCAGATGGGCATGAACGTGATCTCCGCCAAAGACCACGGTGAATCCTTCCAGATGCTCGAGTCCGGCCGTGCAGTCGCCTTCATGATGGACGACGCGCTGCTGGCAGGCGAAATGGCCAAGGCCAAGAAGCCGGACGACTGGGCAGTGACCGGTACAGCGCAATCCTACGAGATCTACGGCTGCATGGTCCGCAAGGGCGATGCCCCGTTCAAGAAGGCCGTGGATGACGCCATTGTCGCTACCTACAAGTCGGGCGACATCAACGCCATCTACAGCAAGTGGTTCATGTCCCCTGTCCCTCCGAAAGGTCTGAACCTGAATTTCCCGATGAGCGACAAGCTCAAGGAACTGATTCAGAACCCGACCGATAAGCCAGCTGACGACAAGAAAGCCTGAGAGACCGGTTCAGCCAGTCTGAACTGACGGCATCCCGGGCGGGCAGCGCTCGTCCGGGATCGCCTCGTCATTCTCGACAGACGACAGTGCGTGCATTTCGATAGCAATAAAAAGAGGGGGAGACCCTGATGAATTACAACTGGGACTGGGGCGTATTCTTCAAGTCCACCGGCGTCGGCAGCGAGACCTATCTGGACTGGTTCATCTCCGGCCTGGGCTGGACCATCGCGATCGCTGTCATTGCCTGGATCATTGCCCTGATACTGGGTTCGGTGCTGGGCGTCATGCGCACCGTGCCAAACCGTCTGGTGTCAGGTATCGCCACGGTATACGTGGAAATCTTCCGTAATGTGCCACTGCTGGTGCAGCTGTTCATCTGGTACTTCCTGGTGCCCGACCTGCTGCCGGAAAACCTGCAGGAGTGGTACAAGCAGGACCTGAACCCGACCACCTCCGCGTTCCTCAGCGTAGTGGTCTGCCTTGGCCTGTTCACCGCTGCCCGGGTCTGCGAACAGGTGCGTACCGGCATTGAAGCACTGCCGAAGGGCCAGGAATCGGCCGCACGCGCCATGGGCTTCAAGCTGCCACAGATCTACTGGAACGTGCTGTTGCCGCAGGCTTACCGGATCATCATTCCGCCGCTCACCTCCGAATTCCTGAACGTGTTCAAGAACTCTTCGGTCGCGTCGCTGATCGGCCTGATGGAGCTGCTTGCGCAGACCAAGCAGACCGCCGAATTCTCCGCCAACCTGTTCGAGGCCTTCACCCTCGCGACCCTCATCTACTTCACGCTGAACATGAGCCTGATGCTGCTGATGCGTGTGATCGAGAAGAAAGTCGCCGTACCGGGACTCATCTCACTGGGGGGCAAATAATGGACTTCACTGGAATCGTTCCGGCCATTCCCGGCCTGTGGAACGGCATGGTCATGACCCTCAAGCTGATGGCAATGGGTGTCGTCGGCGGCCTGGTACTTGGCACGCTGCTGGCGTTGATGCGCCTGTCATCGAACAAGCTGCTGGCCAATGTGGCCGGTGCCTACGTGAACTACTTTCGTTCGATCCCGCTGCTGCTGGTGATCACCTGGTTCTACCTGGCCGTGCCGTTCGTGCTGCGCTGGATTACCGGTGAAGACACGCCCATCGGTGCGTTCGCCTCCTGCGTCGTGGCCTTCATGATGTTCGAAGCCGCGTACTTCTGCGAAATCGTCCGTGCCGGCGTGCAGTCGATCTCCAAGGGGCAAATGGGCGCTGCTCAGGCGCTGGGCATGAATTACTCGCAGATGATGCGACTGATCATCCTGCCCCAGGCCTTTCGCAAAATGACCCCGCTGCTGCTGCAACAGAGCATCATTCTGTTTCAGGACACCTCTCTGGTGTACACCGTCGGCCTCGTCGATTTTCTCAACGCATCGCGCTCCAGTGGCGACATCATCGGGCGCGCCAACGAGTTCCTGATCATTGCCGGTCTGGTGTATTTCACGATCAGCTTTGCCGCCTCGCTGCTGGTGAAGCGCCTGCAAAAAAGGTTTGCCGTATGATTTCCATCAAAAACGTCAACAAGTGGTATGGGGACTTCCAGGTACTGACCGATTGCAGCACCGAGGTCAGCAAGGGCGAAGTGGTTGTAGTGTGCGGCCCGTCCGGCTCCGGCAAATCGACCCTGATCAAATGTGTCAACGCGCTGGAACCGTTCCAGAAAGGCGATATCGTTGTCGACGGCACATCGATCTCCGATTCGAAGACCAACCTGCCGAAACTGCGCTCGCGGGTCGGCATGGTGTTTCAGCACTTCGAACTGTTTCCGCACCTGAGCATTGTCGAAAACCTGACCATCGCGCAGATCAAGGTGCTGGGCCGCAGCAAGGCCGAAGCCACCGAGAAGGGACTGAAGCTGCTGGAGCGCGTCGGCCTTTCCGAGCATGCGCACAAGCACCCCGGCCAGCTTTCCGGCGGGCAACAACAGCGTGTCGCCATCGCGCGCGCGCTGGCGATGGACCCGGTGGTCATGCTGTTCGACGAACCCACGTCCGCGCTCGACCCGGAAATGGTCAATGAAGTGCTCGATGTGATGGTGCAACTGGCCCAGGAAGGCATGACCATGATGTGCGTGACCCACGAAATGGGCTTCGCACGCAAAGTCGCCAACCGGGTGATTTTCATGGACAAGGGACAGATTGTCGAAGACTGTGCAAAGGAAGAATTTTTCGGTGACGTCAGCGCACGCTCGGAGCGTGCCCAACAATTCCTCGCCAAGATTCTGCAGCACTAGGCAGTACTTTAACGGCTGCCCGCTCATCCGCGGGCAGCTGTTCGGTCCAGGACGACTGTGATGAAATGCGACCCCACTCTTTATCGCGCCGCCCCGCCATCACTCGCCGTGAAACCCCGTCTGATCCGCCAACTGTTCCTACCGCCGCTGATCCTCATGCTAATGATCGGGCTGGGCTATATCGCCTATCTGGTCAGTGAACACAGCGCCATCAAGGGACTGCGCGAAACCGGCGAACGCCAACTGGAGCTGCACGCCCGCACGGTCGAGAGCGAAATCAGCAAATACACCTACCTGCCCAGCGTGCTGGAACTGGAATCCAGCGTGTCGCAGTTGCTGAACGAACCGGGACCCGAGCTTCAGCAGCAGGTCAACCGCTACCTCGAAGGGCTGAATCGACGCAGCCGCAGCCGTGCCATTTACGTAATGGACACCACCGGACGTGTGCTGGCCACCAGCAACTGGCGTGACGCCGACAGTTATCAGGGCGAAGACCTGTCTTTCCGTGCCTACTTTCAGGATGCCGTGCGCGGCCTGCCCGGGCGCTTTTACGGCATCGGCACCACCACCGGTGAGTCGGGCTATTACCTGGCGCATGGGCTGGAAGACAAAGGCCGCATCATCGGCGTTGCGGTGATCAAGGTACGCCTCGAAGCACTTGAAGAACGCTGGCAGCGGGCGCGCCTGGAGGCATTCGTCAGCGACGAAAATGGCATCATCATCCTCTCCAGCGACCCGGCTCGGCGTCTGAAATCAGTACGTCCGCTCACTGCCGAGATCAAGGAGCGCCTGGCTCGCAGCCTGCAATATTACTGGTGGCCGCTCAACGAACTGGTGCCACTGGAACGGGAAACCTTGTCTGAAGGCGTCGAAACACTGGTTTTCCCCGCCAACATCAGTGTCGACCGCGAACACAAAAAGGTCAGTTATCTGGCCCAGAGCCGCCCGCTGAATGACACCGCCTGGCACCTGACACTGCTTACTCCGCTGGAGGATCTGCGCCGTGAAGCGGCCAACCAGGGCATGCTGGTCGCCGTGGCCTGCGCGCTGGTGACCTTTCTGCTGATTGCCTGGAACGAGCGGCGCAAAGTGATCTCGACCCGGCTTGCTGCCAGGGAAGCGCTGCAGGCGGCCAACAACGAACTGGAACGCAAGATCACCGAGCGCACCGAACACCTGCGGGCCAGCAACGAACGCCTCAAGGCGCAGATTCGTGAACGAAGGCAGGCCGAAGACACTTTGCGCAAGGCGCAGGACGAGCTGGTACAGGCCGGCAAGCTGGCAGCCATCGGCCAGATGTCGACCAGCATCGCGCATGAGCTGAACCAGCCTCTGGCCGCACTGCGCACCTTGTCCGGCAACACCGTGCGCTTTCTGGAACGAGGTGCGCTGGATACCGCCAGTACCAACCTGCGTACCATCAATGACCTGGTCGACCGCATGGGCCGCATCACCGCCAGCCTGCGCGCATTCGCCAGACGCGGCGACGATCAGGGCCAGGCGCAACTGAGCAAGGCTGTCGATGCGGCGGCGCAGTTACTGAGCGTGCGTCTGGAGCAGTCCGGCCTGATAGTGCATCGAGACTTCGTCGACGCCACCCTGACCATCGACCAGACCCGCCTGGAACAGATTCTGGTCAACCTGATCGGCAACGCACTGGATGCCATGTTCGACCTGCCGCAACCGGAGTTATGGCTCAGCGGATCGGTTGTCGAAGGCCGATACCGTCTGCGGGTACGTGATAACGGGCGCGGCGTCGACGCCGAGGCGCGCAAGCATCTGTTTGAACCTTTCTTCACCACCAAACCGGGCGAACAAGGCCTGGGGCTGGGCCTGACGCTGTCGGCGAGCCTTGCCGCCGCAGCCGGAGGCAGCCTGAGCGCAGAGCATCCGCAGGACGGCGGTACGACGTTTGTCCTGAGCCTGCCGTTTATCCCCGATGCCCGCCACCCGGACAGCCCGACATGAGACGACACCCATGAGCATAAACAGCGACCTGACTGTCCTGATCGTTGAAGACGATCCGCATGTATTGCTCGGCTGCCAGCAGGCCCTGGCGCTGGAGGACATCGCCAGCGAAGGCGTTGCCAGCGCTGAAGAGGCGCTAAAGCGCATCGGTGACAACTTCGCCGGTATCGTCATCAGCGACATTCGCTTGCCGGGCATCGACGGCCTGGCGTTGCTGAGCCGTCTCAAGGCACGTGACAGCAGCCTGCCGGTGGTGCTGATCACCGGCCATGGCGATATCACCATGGCCGTCAACGCTATGCGCGATGGCGCTTACGATTTCATGGAGAAACCCTTTTCTCCAGAACGTCTGGTGGACGTCACCCGACGCGCACTGGAACAACGCGGCCTGGCCCGTGAAGTGTGGGCGTTGCGCAAGCAACTCGCCGAGCGCGATTCGCTGGAAGGCCGGATCATCGGCCGCTCCCCGGCCATGCAAAACCTGCGTGCGTTGATTGCCAACGTCGCCGACACCTCGGCCAACGTACTGATCGAAGGCGAAACCGGCACGGGCAAGGAACTGGTCGCGCGCTGCCTGCACGATTTCAGTCGGCGCAAGGACAGCCAGTTCGTGGCGCTCAACTGTGGCGGGCTGGCGGAAAGCCTGTTCGAGTCGGAAATCTTCGGCCATGAAGCCAACGCGTTCACCGGCGCGGGCAAACGGCGCATCGGCAAGATCGAACACGCGCACAACGGCACGCTGTTTCTCGATGAAGTGGAAAGCATGCCGGTCAATCTGCAGATCAAGCTGTTGCGCGTCCTGCAGGAGCGAACCCTCGAGCGGCTGGGTTCCAACCAGAGCGTTGCCGTGGATTGCCGGGTCATAGCGGCAACCAAATCCGACTTGAATGCCTTGGGCAAGACCAATCAGTTCCGCAGCGACCTGTATTACCGCCTGAACGTCGTCACGCTTGAACTGCCGCCCTTGCGTGAGCGCCGCGAAGACATTCTGCAACTGTTCGAACACTTCCTGCAGTTGTCGTCGTTACGCTTCGACCGCGAACCGCCCGTGCTGGATCAACAGACCAGTTCGAACCTGATGAGCCACGACTGGCCGGGCAATGTACGCGAACTGCGCAACGTGGCTGAACGCTTTGCCCTTGGCCTGCCAGCGTTCAAGCAGTCAGGCACGGTCAGTGAAAACCAGAGCCTGGGATTTGCCGAAGCGGTCGAAGCCTTCGAGCGCTCGTTGCTCGGCGACGCCTTGCAACGCAGCGGCGGCAACCTCAGCCAGGCCAGTCAGGAACTGGGCATGGCCAAGACCACACTGTTTGACAAGGTCAAGAAATACGGGCTTTGAGCACTGCGCCCGATCCTGAACGTGCGGCGTAGCGCAGATCTGTGACGCAGAGCGTGACCCACTGCATTCCAACGCTGGAGCGTGCGGAACGATAGGCGTCCTCAAGACACCTGTCGTGCCCATTCTCCGCGTGGGCATGCCTTCCGGACGCGCTGCGTCCGATCCCGCACGGGCAGTACGTTACTGCGATTCACCGATAATCTGGCGGATTGCGCTGACGAATACCTCGACCGGCTGACCGCCAGAGACGGCGTACTGGTCGTTGAAGACCATGGTCGGCACGGAGGTGATACCGCGAGACGTCCAGAGCTGCTCGGCCTCGCGAACCTCGGAGGTGTACTCGTCACTGTCCAGGATGGCCTGAGCACGCAGACGGTCCAGGCCGACATTCTGCGCCACATCCGCGAGAGTCTGGTGATCGGACGGGTCTTTCAGGTCACTGAAATAGGCCTCGAACAACGCCTGCTTCAACGCGTGCTGCTTGCCTTGCTGTTCGGCCCAGTGCAACAGTCGATGGGCATCGAACGTGTTGTAGATACGCCGCTCGCCGCTGGCAAAAGTGAAGCCGAGTTCAGCACCGCGTTCACGGATGGTCTGGTGCATACCGTCGATCTGTTCCGGCGTGGAGCCGTACTTTTCGGCGATGTGCTCTTTGATGTCCTGCCCTTCGGCAGGCATGTTCGGGTTCAGCTCGAAAGGCTGGAAGTGAATGTGCGCTTGCACCTCATCCCCCAGTGCCTCCAGTGCCTGATCCAGCGCGCGCAGACCAATGACGCACCAGGGGCAGGAAACATCGGAGATGAAGTCGATCTTCAGTGCAGTTGTCATGTCGGCCCTTTTCGGTAAGCAAAGGCCACACGATACACCTCTGCCCATGCCTGACAACCAGGCAGACTTACAACTGAGCCAGGTTGCGACCGTCTTCATGCTGGGCTTTCAGGTACGGCAGCACTGCACCAAGCAACGGCGCCTTGAAGGCCTCCTGAAAACGGTGTGCCAGACCCGGAATCAGGCGCAGTTGGCTGCCCTGAATGTGCGCGGCCACATGCACGCCATGCATGACCGGCAACAGCGGGTCAGCCGTACCATGAACCACCAGTACCGGCAGACGCAGACGGTTCAGCAGTTCCACGCGGCTGGGCTCGGCCAGAATCGCCATGATCTGGCGTTTCACGCCCTCGGGATTGAACGCCCGGTCATAGGAAACGGCCGCCTGATGCAGCAGTTGCTGGCGATCATCCTTGACCTGCGGGCTGCCCAGCGCTGCAAGCAAATCGGCCTGCTGCTCGATCGCCACTTCCCGATTGGGCGCGCCGCGCCGCGCCAGCAGTTGCATCAACGCGGCACTGGGCATGGGCAGACCCTGCGCACCGGAACTGGTCATGATCAGTGTCAGGCTTTCGACCCGCGACGGCGCCAGATCAGCCAGATGCTGAGCGATCATGCCGCCCATGCTCGCGCCCAACACGTGAAACTGACGAATCTGCAATGCATCCATCAACCCCAGCGCATCGTCGGCCATATCAGTCAACGAATAGGGTGCCGAGACAGGCAAGCCAAGTTTATAACGCAGCACTTCGAACGTCAGATTGGCATCCGCTGGCTGCTGTACCCAAGAAGACAGACCCACATCGCGATTGTCGTAGCGAATGACCCGATAGCCCTGCTGACACAACGCGACCACGACCTCGTCCGGCCAGTGAATCAACTGCCCGCCCAGCCCCATCACCAACAGCAAGGCAGGGTCGGACTCGCTACCAATACTCTGGTAGGCAATCCGCACTTCCTTGAGGTCAGCCATCTGTACAGGAACATCGGTATCACAACGATCGGCCGCAAAAGACGGCAAGCCGCACAGAAGCGCGGCCAGAAAAATTAAAACCCGCATGAAAAACACCAAAAAACAGATCCCCAGTAGGCCGCGAGTCTGATGATGTTTTCCCAAGCGCGCTGCCACACTTGCGTGACAGTTTGATGAATGGCGCTGAGCGGTCGTTAATCGAGTGTTGCGTTACGCAGCGACCTGGTCCGCCACCATCAGGTTTTCCCCAAAACGGGCGCGCGCTTCGAGGAGCGATTCCTGATGCCAGTTCGAATGCGTATCGCACTCGCCCAGGGACAGAACCTTGTAAACCGGCAGACGATCAAACACCGGGGCCAGCAGCTCCGGTTCGGTCACGCTGTCCAGATGCAACCCTGCAACCGGCAGCAAGGCCGCGACACCCAGGTTGGGCCGCAGGTCACCGTGATAGAGGCCAATAAGCTTCTTCAACGGCGAATACTGAAGAATGTGATAGGCACGTTCGAAGGCGTTGCTCCATGCCAGCGGCAGGTCGAGCGCCAGGATCGGTTCGTCGATCTGAATCCACTCGACACCGCGCGCCGCCAGACGCCCGAAGATCTCGCCATACACCGGCAGCAGATGCTCCAGCAGGTCGAGGCGATCCACTTCGTCACCCTGAACGTCACTTAGCCAGAGCAGTGTCAGCGGACCGATCAACGCAGGTTTGCGGCCTTGCTCGCACGCTTCGGCGACGCTCGCCAGCAGCGGTGCCCAAGCGGGCTGAAAACGCTGGTCGCGTTTCAGGTGTGGCACCTGCTGCGGGTAACGCGCCATCAGCCAGTTGCGCAGTTCGGCATCAGTTGTCGCAACACCCTGATCCTGTTTCCAGAAAGCCTGCAGAGCGTGCTGCAATTCACGGTCTGCGCCAATGTGAAAATAGTCAGGGTGTTGAGTCAGGGCCACGATGCGTCCTCCATAAAAGATGGGCCTATTGTCGACAGCTGACACAACATGAGACAAACTCATTTTTTTCGTGTTGATCACAAATACTGCTCATGGAGCACTGAACGTGCTTGAAATACGCCACCTCAAAACCCTGCATGCACTGCGCGAGGCCGACAGCCTTGTGGAAGCAGCCGAGCGCCTGCATTTGACGCAGTCGGCGCTGTCCCATCAGTTCAAGGAGCTGGAAGAGCGCATGGGCATGCCGCTGTTCGTGCGCAAGACCAAACCGGTGCGCTTTACCAGCGCCGGTTTGCGCCTGCTGCAACTGGCCGACTCCATGCTGCCGCAACTGCGCAGTGCCGAGCGCGACATCGCTCGACTGGCGGGTGGCACGGCGGGACGGCTGCACATGGCAATCGAGTGCCACAGTTGTTTTCAGTGGCTGATGCCGACCATCGACCAGTTCCGCGATGCCTGGCCCGAGGTGGAACTGGACCTGTCTTCCGGCTTCTCGTTCGCACCCTTGCCTGCCCTGGCGCGTGGCGATCTGGACCTGGTGGTGACCTCCGACCCGCTGGAATTGCCCGGCATCACCTATGTGCCGCTATTCACCTATGAAGCGATGCTGGCGGTGGCCAATCAACACGCGCTGGCGGGCCGGCCGTACATTGTTCCAGAAGACCTGCTCAGCGAAACGCTGATCACCTACCCGGTGGAGCGCGACCGACTGGACATCTTCACCCGTTTTCTGGAGCCCGCCGATATCGAGCCTGCACAGGTACGAACCTCGGAATTGACGGTGATGATGATGCAACTGGTCGCCAGCGGACGCGGGGTCTGTGGGATGCCGCACTGGGCGCTGCATGAATACAGCTCACGCGGCTATGTGAAGGCCAAGCGGCTGGGCGAGAAAGGACTGTTCGCGACGCTCTACGCCGGTATCCGCGCCGACATGCTCGACGCACCGTACATGCGTGACTTCCTGCTGACAGCCAAGGACACCTCGTTTTCGACGCTCGACGGGGTGAGTGTGGTTCGCTGACACCTGATTCGCTGAAATAGGGTTCGCTGACAGTGCCGTCCTGCACCGCGATGCAGGACGACTGCGCCGTTCAGCTGCGTGCAGCCTGCCGCTGAAGATACAGCGGCAGGATCAGATCGCGGGTCAACGGAGCCAGTTGCAAACCCGCATGACTGTCCGCGTCAACCCACAGCACTTCTTCGATCTCGGCGGCAGGCACTGCCTGGGCGTCGGTCCTGACCTCATACAACTGACAGTTGACCTCGAAACCGGGCTCATTGGCGGCGGGTGCCGTGAACTCACCGAGAAACACTGCCTGCGCCGGATCGACGATCAGCCCGAGCTCTTCTTCGAGTTCTCTGGCCAGCGCCTGCGGTGCCGGTTCACCGGGCTCGATCTTGCCGCCCGGCTGCATGAAGGCCCGGGTACCGCGCTTGCGCACCAGCAGGGTCCGGCCGTCTGCGCCGATCAGCAGCGCCGCCGCGATGCGGATGATCTTCATGCGAAGATCTCCGTTTTCAGCAGCCGCGCCTGATCAGCCCGTTCCAGCGCCAGAACGATCAGGCGATGGATCAGCTCGGCATACGACAGACCGCTGGCCTGCCAGAGCTTGGGGTACATGCTGATCGAGGTGAAGCCCGGCAGCGTGTTGACCTCGTTGATGATGATGTCGCGTCCTTCGGTGACGAAAAAATCGACCCGCGAGAGCCCTGCGCAGCCCAGCACCTTGTAAGCCTGCAACGCGACGTCACGCACCTGATCACTCAGACCGGCGGGCAGCTCGGCGGGGATAGCGATGCGCGCCTGATCGCCGTTCAGGTACTTGGTGTCGTAGGCATAGAATTCATCGTTGGCAATCACTTCGCCACAGACGCTGACCTGCGCATCGAAGTTACCCAATACGGCGCACTCCACTTCCCGGCCGACGATGCCCTGCTCGATCAGCAGCTTATGATCGAACTCGAAACCCAGCGCCAGTGCCGCCGCAAAACCAGCCTCGTCAGACACCTTGCTGACGCCCACCGATGAACCCTGGTTGGCCGGCTTGACGAACATCGGCAGCCCCAATTGGTCGGCAACTTCCGTGAAAGAAAGGCTCTCTCCACGCGACAGGACCCTGAACGGCGCGACGGCTATGCCCGCATCGCGCAGCAGACGCTTGGTCACATCCTTGTCCATGCAGGCCGCAGAGGACAGCACATCGGCGCCGACAAAGGGCACAGCCAGCATGCGCAGCACACCCTGCAACGCACCGTCTTCGCCAAACGCGCCGTGGATCAGCGGGAATACCACATCAATGGCAGCCAGTGGCTGACCTGACTCGACGTCGACAAACTGCCCGCCGATGCTGCCCGGCAGCAAGGACAATGGCTTGCCTGATGCGCTCAGTTTGATCCGTGCAGGATCAGTGGCATTGAGCAGGTAATCGGCTTCGTCGAAATGCAGCCAGCGGCCCAGCTTGTCGACGCCGATCAGGGTCAGCGCATAGCGTTCACGATCAATCGCATTGATCACGTTGCGTGCCGACTGCAACGAAACCTCATGCTCGCTGGATTGCCCACCGAAAACGATGGCGACTGACTTTTTCAAAGCGGTTACTCCTGTTTTTCAGGCCGCGAAGATAAAAGCAATGTCGGCTGTTAGTCCAGTAGATGATTGGTCGCAGGCCTGAAATTCAGACAAAAAAATCCCGGTCGTGGGCAATCCATACGAAATGCCCACGACCGGGGGGTCAGACCGCTCATTGAGCGGCTGCGGTTTCTTTCTTGCCGGTCGAACCAAAGGTGGCGAAACGCTTGTTGAAACCCGCGATCCGGCCTTCGGTGGTGGTCTTGCGCTGCTGCCCGGTGTACATCGGGTGCGAGGCGCTGGAAACGTCGAGTGCAACGTAAGGATAGGTAGTGCCGTCGGTGTGCTGTTGCGTGCGGTCTGTGTCTACGGTGGAGCCGATCAGAAAGTAAACGTCGGCAGCGGTATCGTGGAACAGCACGGTGCGGTATTGAGGATGGATATCGGGTTTCATCGTGATCTCTCCAGTGAGTTGACTGCAATAGTTATACAGTAACATAACGGAAGATGAGAATGATTGCTGTTGATTGGCATCATTGGTGAGGTTGATCGAACACGCACACGGTGCAGCGGTCGGCGTGAAGCCACCGGAACGCCTGAGCCAGAGACATTCTGTAATAGCGCGCCTTTGCAATTGCCCTCGATTAGCGGCACCCTGCCGCGCCGCCGAACGTCACTGGTCGCCGGCCTGGAACCTGAGCCTCTGTGGCCTATCTTTACTCATCAGCACTTTCAAGAGTCCACCGTTATGACTAACGGACGCGATCATCGAATCGACTTCTTTCGCGGCCTGGCGCTGATCTTCATCTTCTGGGATCACGTGCCGGATAATCCCCTGGCGCAACTGACCGTACGCAACTTCGGCTTCAGCGACGCAGCGGAAATCTTCGTTTTCCTCGCCGGGTACGCCTCGATCCTGGCCTACGGGCGGATCGCTCGACGTGACGGCATGCTGGTGGCTGGTGTGCGAATCCTGCGCCGCACCTGGGTGCTGTATGTGGTGCATATCTTTCTGCTGACCCTGCTGATGGGCATCGTCTTCGTCGCCAACAATCATGTGGAGACGCGCGACATGGTCCAGCAGATGGGCCTTGAATACTTCGTCGGCAACCCGCAACAGGCATTGGCTGATGAACTGCTGCTGCGCTTCAAGCCGAACCTGACCGACCCGTTGCCGCTGTATATCGTGCTGTTGCTGACCTTGCCGCTGACCTTGCCAGTGATGCTGCGTAAACTCGAAGTGGCCGTCGGCCTGTCGATTACGCTGTACCTGATGGTGCCGTTATTCGGCTGGAACCTGCGCGCCTACGAAGGCGGCGGTGTCTGGTACTTCAACCCGGTCGCCTGGCAGCTGCTGTTCGTGCTCGGCGGTGCGTGCGCGTTGCGCAGCGAAACAGCCATAACAGTTAAGCACCCTCCGTTACGCCAACAACCCTTGTTCATGGTGGCCGCCGCCTACGTGGTGATTGCCGGAATGTTGACCTTCAGTGAAAAATGGCCCGGCCTGCACAGCGCGCTAGTCTCGACCCTGCACCTCGACGCCTTGTACCCCATCAGCAAAACCGACCTGGCACCCGCGCGCCTGCTGCACTTCCTTGCACTGGTCTACGTCGTCGCCCGACTGCTGCCAACCTCAAACACCTGGCTCGAAAACTGGCCCGCCCGCCAGACTTGCCGCATGGGCCGCTATTCGCTGGAAGTCTTCTGTCTGGGCGTATTGCTGGCGCCACTGGCAGACATGGCCAATGCACTGGCAGGCGATACATGGCCCATGCAAGTGACGACCGCGATTGTCGGCCTGGGGTTAATGATGCTGATGGCCAATGGGCTGGAGTTGAATAAGCGGCTGGGGAAATCGCCCCGCCTGTTAACTACTTGAGAACAACGTCACATTTGCACGCCCTCTCGGAAATGTCCTACTGGTTTATCAGGCCAAGTTTTTCAGGAACTGGCCGCTATTCGGTATGAGATCAACAAGATACCCACACCGAATTCATAAAATATTTGTCGGCTAATATAAATCTGGACATCAGTAATTCTCATGACATGATCGGCTACAGCAAATTCATGAATAGTATCGTACAAAAGGCATGACGAATGGATACAGCGAGTCTGAAGCAATGCTGAAAAACCAGATTCCTCGTCTATTTCCCTGGCAGTATGAGACATCAGCCTGGCGAGACAAATGATTCGCCAGGCTGAGTTAGGCGTTAACCGCGAGGAGCAACAGTTCGCACAACGGTTTGTGTGCAGATGTGTCCCATGTAAAAAATATGAGGGGTCGCCGTGATGGGCCCTAAAGAGAAATTACTTACGAAGTAGCGAGCCACTCTATAGTTACTTCTCCAAGTGTTGAACCCCCTTTGCGTGTGGACAAAATCTTGGGCCTCCGTACCTCCATAGCAACGTCCGAACTCAATGCGCTCAGAGGCGAACCCATCAGCACCGCTAACCAGAATATGCCTGATCGAGGCGTCTTTTTCACCAAAGCTCAGATCCAAAATAGCCATACCGCCTTCCAATGGCGTACCTTTAGTATCGCTAAACCTCACCTCAAGCAGAGCTTCTTTATAAATCTGCGTTGCCAACCAACCAGGGTTAGTATATCCACTTGGAATTCTTATCACTCCCGGTTCGTCGAGCAGCTCATAGCTTTTTAGAACAGGATAGGACCCAAATCTGACAGTGTATGGAAGCCTGCCACCTACCAGTGAGTTTCTTGGCGTGACCCTGATGATCACTTCAGCCCCAGGAGCCAGATCTTTAAAAACCTTGGTCTCAAGTGTCTGAGCAACCCATTCACCATTTTCGTAATACTCGGTCTTCCACTCGTTAGTTACCGGATCACCGACAGGTGTATAGAGCAATACATCTTGCCCACGGTGCGAGACAAAGCCGTAGTAGTGGACGGGGTGTTTATCTGTCAACACATCTGCCACCGAGTGTAGTTTATCCAGCATGACGGTAAATCTTGGCTCGGAAATTTCTTGCACAGCTTCAGCCGCAACGGCCTCGTTGGTTTCATTACTTGATGCACCGACCGGGTCCTCGGCACCTTTATTGGCATGAGCGTCGGAGGCCGATGCCATTATCACGAAAATGGACAACAAGCAAAAACCAACACATTTTCTTCCATAAGTATTCATAGGTATTCTCGCAGATTATGCAGAGGCAGGTTGCCACTGACAAAATTAACGCAATAGAAAGTTAGGCACCTGGTCAACCCTCACATTAAAATCAAGGAAACTTCCTACAAAAAATAATCACCACTGCAGTCTAGGAAAAATCCTACACACTTATCAGGCAAAGTTTTGCGAAGGTCTGCCGCTAGCTAGTTATCATTGACACCAAAGAGCGCTTAGCATGCATATCAACCCTTTAGCTTCTGCATCACAAAATCAACAGCGCACTCTCTCGGGCTCAAGTTCCCTCACCTCACCTGCTGCTCCGCCAATCAACATTCCTCAGGCGCGTGATAACGTGCGTGATCCGAACGCTGAGTTCTATACCACCGAGGAAACACCCTGGTTATCCGACTACAAAACGTCGGCGGCAGGACGGGTTATGCTGGAAAGTATGTCTGAAGAGATATCGAACCTACTCCGAAGTACATACCTGGGTGACTTAACTAAAGATTTTGACAAGACCCTATGCCGTATGTACGACAATTTTCACGATTTCAAGCAGCAGCTTTTTTACCTTAATACGGAGCTGTCAAATAAGCACTTCGGCTTCACGCTGGGTTTTAATCAGGAAATCCAAGTGACCGACCCAGACGATGTGCTCACCCCGGCAGAGTTCGCGTACCTGACCGAGAAGCTGAACGAACGTCAACAACTGAAGGAGGATCTGCGTGCGCACGCAAAAATTGTGATGACGTTACTCGATCACTACACGGAGAAATTCGGCAACCAGCACACACTCAACCTTGAGAATTACAGCAAGGTTATCGACTACGGGCAGGTCTTCAGCCGCAACCACATTGGCAACTTCATGGACACGATCATTTACCAGATCGAGCGCAATGCGCCGAAGCGTGAAGAAGAGCGCAAACCGTTGGTTGATCTTCACGTCTGATCAAGCCAGCGCCACTGCAGTTCATGTGTGGCTGCAGTGGGATTAGTTCATGACGCTCATCCCCGCTGCGCGCCATCCTCCCTCGAAAACCACCAGACAATTCCCTCCCACAATCCCATCCAGCGTCTAAGCTTGGGTCAGGTGCTTTGACAGGATGACCGGACAATCGACTATGGGCGCATTTCGGCATTCCGATAGCAAGCAAGAGACGCTATCCGCTGATCGTGAGGATGATCCTCGTACGCCCAAATATCCGCGTCGCAAGCGATACGGATGGCGGGTGTTCTGGGTCGTGGTGGTGTTGGCCGGGGTTGCATTGGGCGTTGCGGTGGCCGTGGAGAGCAGAACCTCCAGGCTTCAGGCGCGCGAATTCAGCCGCTTTGCCGCGAGCCTGGGTTACTCGATGCAGCCCGGACCTAGTCATGACGTGGTGTATCCCGGTGACGGGCCGTTCGACCGGCGCCTGGGCTATTCATCCATGGATGAATTCCTGTCGCGCCTGCTCAAACGCGACTACGTGATCACGCGCCAGACCCGCTTTTCCCCGGAACTGTTGCGTTACGTCCGGCATGGATTTTTCGTGCCTTACGAGGAAAAGACCCAGGCCGGGCTGTCGATCACCGATTGCCGAAACGAGCCGCTGTACGAATTCAGATACCCACAGCAGTTTTACCCGACCTTTGCCGCCATTCCGTCATTGCTGGTGAACAGCCTGCTGTTCATCGAAAACCGCGACCTGCTCGATCCGCAGCAGCCCATGGCCAACCCTGCGGTGGACTGGCCACGTTTTGTCAAAGCCGCCTGGTCGCAACTGGCGAAGATGTTTGCCCTCCCCGGCCAGTCGGCTGGGGGCAGCACGCTGGCCACTCAGCTGGAAAAATACCGTCACTCCCCAGACGGGCTGACGCTGTCGGGTTCTGAAAAGCTGCGGCAGATGATTTCCGCCAGCGTTCGCGCCTATCAGCCGGGGACCGAGACACTCGCCGTGCGCCAGCGGGTGGTGCGTGACTACCTGAACAGCGTGCCGCTGTCTGCGGTGCCAGGGCATGGCGAAGTGCATGGTCTGGCTGAAGGACTGCGGGTGTGGTTCGGCGCAGACTTCGGCAAAACCAACGAGATACTGGCTTCTAATCCCGGCGATAAACAGGCACTGGCCGACAAGGCGCTGGCGCTGCGTGAAGTGCTCTCACTGGTAATCGCCCAGCGTCGTCCGTCGCACTATCTGGCCAAGGGCCGCCAGGAATTGGCAGAGCTGACCGACAGCCACATTCGGTTGCTGGCCCAGGCTAACGTCATCGACCGACCGCTGGCCGATGCCGCGCTGGCAGCCCAGGTCATCTACCGCGACTGGGCGCAGCAACCGACCCTGCAGCCCATCGAAACCAACAAGGGCATCAGTGTCGCGCGCACTCGCCTGTCGAATCTGCTCAATCGCCCGCTCTACGATCTGGACCGTCTTGACCTGTCCGCCACCAGCACCCTGCATGGCGAATTGCAGCGCAGCGTCAGCCAGTACCTGCGCGACCTGGCCAACCCTGAATTTGCCGCAAGGATCGGGTTGATGGGCGAGCGCCTGTTGACTCCGGCCAGCACAACACAGGTGCGCTACAGCTTCACGCTGTTTGAACGCGGCGTGGACGGCTCGCGGGTCAGGGTCCAGACCGACAGCACTGATCAGCCGTTCGATATCAACGAAGGCAGCAAGCTGGAGCTGGGCTCGACGGCGAAGATGCGCGTGCTGACGACGTATCTGGAGATCATCGCCGAACTGCATGGGCGCTATGCGGGCCTGAACCCTGCGCAATTGCGCAAAGTCCCTGTCGAGGAACCGGATCGGCTGACCCGCTGGGCGGTGGATTATCTGCTGCTGAACAAGGACCATGACCTGGCGAAGATGCTCTCGGCCGCACTCGACCGCACCTATTCGGCAAGCCCCGCAGAAGCGTTCTTCACCGGTGGCGGCATGCACCGTTTCAATAATTTCCGGCGCGAAGACAACGAGCGGATTCCAACCCTGCGCGAATCGCTGCGTGAGTCGATCAACCTGCCGTTCATCCGCCTGATGCGCGATGTCGTTCGCTACAGCACCTATCAGGCGCCCAACAACAGCGCCGAGCTGCTCAAGGATGATGACAACCCGCGCCGCCAGGAATACCTGGCGCAGTTTGCCGACCGCGAAGGCACGGTATTCCTGCTGCGCTTCTGGAAACGCTACAAGGAAAAGACCACGCAGGAGCGACTCGACACCTTCCTCGACGGCATTCACCCGACGGCGATCCGTCTGGCTGCGGTGCACCGTTATCTGCTGCCGGGCGCTGATCAGGGCACATTCAACGCGTTCATCCGCGCCCACCTGGACGAGCCCAGGGCGAGCTCGAAACTCACCGACAAACGTCTTGCCGAGCTGTACAAGAGTTACGGACCGGGCACTTATGATCTGCCCGATCAAGGCTACATCGCCCGCGTCCATCCGCTGGAACTGTGGCTGGTAGGCTACCTGCTCAAACACCCGGACGCGCAGTTCAAGGACGCAGTGGCCGCCAGTCGTTTCGAGCGTCAGGAAGTCTATGGCTGGCTGTTCAAGAGTCGCCACAAAGGCGCTCGCGACAGCCGTGTGCGGACCATGATGGAGGTCGAAGCGTTTCTGGACATCGAGCAACGCTGGCAGCGCGTGGGTTATCCGTTCGACCATCTGGTGCCTTCGCTGGCGACGGCTATCGGCAGTTCGGGAGACCGTCCGGCGGCGCTTGCCGAGCTGATCGGCATCATCCAGAACGATGGTATCCGCCTGCCTGCGGTGCGCATCGACAGTCTGCACTTTGCTGCCGATACGCCTTACGACACCCAACTGAGCATCAACCCGGAACTGGGCAAGCGTGTGTTGCCATCGGAGGTCGCAGCGGCAATGCGCGAGGCCTTGTCGCAAGTGGTGGATGGCGGCACGGCCAAACGCGTGCAAGGCACGTTCAAGATGCAGGACGGCAGTGTGCTGGCGATGGGTGGCAAGACCGGCACCGGCGACAACAGGATCGAAAGCGTCGGTGCGGGCGGGCGTATTCTCAGCTCAAGGGCAATCAACCGCACGGCGACTTTTGTGTTTTATATCGGCGACAACCACTTTGGCGCGCTGACGGCGTTTGTGCCGGGACGTGCTGCCGAGGGCTTTCGCTTCACCTCGGCGTTGCCGGTGCAGGTGCTCAAAGGCATGGCACCGATCCTGACGCCGTACCTGGAGAACCACGGACAGGCGATGTGCAACGCCCCGCTTGCCGATCCGCCCAAGGGTGTCTGACCGGCAATGACCGCTCGTCTGCCAGCTCTGTGATTACAATAAGATATATCTTAAGGTATATCTAACTTGTAACCAGAGAGCAAAAACATGCGTGAAGATAAACACCCTCCCCACCACCGTCCGCCGCATCTTCGTGAACCAGGTGAAGATCGCGACGGCTTTGAAAAACGCCCGGGCCGTGAACGCGGTGGACGTGGCCCTCGGGTTTTCGCCCCTGGCGATCTGAAATTACTGCTGTTGGCGTTGATCGCCGAACAGCCCGCCCACGGCTATGACCTGATCCGCAAGATCGAAGGTCTGTTCGAAGGTGCGTACTGCCCCAGCCCCGGCGTTATCTACCCCACCCTGACGTTTCTTGAAGAAAGCGAAATGGTGGTCGGCGATGCCCAGGCCGGCAAGAAGCTCTACACCATCACCGATGCGGGTCGCCAATCCCTGGAAGATCAGGCCGTGGCGCTGGAAGGTGTGCGCATGCGCATCGATGTCAGCAAGCGCTCACTGCGCGGCCACGATCGTCCGCCGGAAATCCACGAAGCGGTGCACAACCTGCGCCACGCGCTGCAGATGCACCATGGCCGCTGGAGCCCGGAAGAGATTTTGCGCGTCAGCGAACTGCTCAACAGCACGGCCAAGGCTGTCGTCGATGGGCCTCAACCTGCCTCGGAGGAGTCGGCATGAATTCGCCCCAGTCAATCCATCGCGTCATGCATGAAATCAAGCGTCGCAAGCTGCAGGTGGTGCGGGTCACGGAACTGACACCCCTGATGCGCCGCATTACCTTGCAGGGGCCGGAGTTGGCGGGTTTCATCAGCCTGGGCACCGACGACCACGTCAAACTGTTCTTCCCGCAAACGGCTGAAGAGCAGGCCGCGCTGGAAAACCTGAACCCTGCCGGCGACAAGGACACGCCGCGCCCGCCGATGCGCGATTACACACCGCGTCGCTACGACGAAGAAACCGGGGAACTGGATATCGATTTCGTTCTGCATGGCGAAGGCCCGGCGGCCACCTGGGCCGCGCAGGCAGCGCCCGGGCAATTCCTGCACATCGCCGGGCCAAAGGGGTCGATGGTGGTGCCGGACATGTTCGACAGCTACCTGCTGATCGGCGACGAAACAGCCATTCCGGCCATCGCCCGACGCCTTGAATCGCTGCCCGCCAACCGCGCGGCGCTGGTGGTGGTCGAAGTCGCCAACCCGCAGGAACAGCAGGTGTTCGACAGTGCCGCACAGGTCGACGTGATCTGGATCGTACGCGGCGAACAGAGTCTGCTGGACGTCACGCGTCGTCTGGAGATGCCCGAGGGCAAGCTGTACGCCTGGGTCGCGACCGAATCCGCGCTGTCACGCAAGTTACGTCGTGTGCTGCTCGACGAGTTCGGCCTGGAAGAGGACTTCGTCAAGGCCGCCGGTTACTGGAAGCTGGACAGCACTGAAGAATGAGCAGGACCGGGCGACTCACCGGGTACGACGAGACGCCCGTTTATCAACTGCCAGCAGCACCAATGCGATCAGCACGAAACCGAGCAGCACGCCCAGCGCGTTGATGAATGCCGCCGGGAAACCGAGCGTGCCGACATCGATGAACGGGTACAGGTAATCACCGAACATGTGGCCACGCAGCAGGACATAGGCGAAGTAGACGATCGGATAGATCGCCCAGAGCACTACATGGCTCAGACGCAGCGTGCCCTTGGGCACGTACAGCCACCAATAGAGCACGAACGCCAGCGGCATTATGTCGTGCAGCAGTTCGTCGGCCACCCACTGCCAGCCTTCCGGGTGCCACAAGTGGCGCAGCAGAATGTTGTAGGCGATGCCCACCAGCGCAATACTCACCGCAATGCCACCACACACCACCGGATGCCGGAAAAACCGGTGGCCTGCCGACTGCCGTGTCGTCAGCGCGCAACTCAGGGCGACCGCTACCAGCGTATTGGTCAGTACGGTGAAAAAACTTGAAAAGCGCACCAGCCCACCCAGCAGACTGGCGTGATCGGCATAACGGCCAATCAGGATCAGGTAAAGCTGAATCACCAATCCCGACCAGCCGAGACAAGCGGCCACAATGGCGTAATAGCGCTGTCCCTGCGCAGGTTGTGGATGTTCACTGAGCATCAATCGGTATCCTTGCGTGCCGGCGTCCCTGCCGGACTGTCTGGCGGGCCTGTTACCAGCCCTTGCTGCGATGCAATTTCACATACAGCGCTTCGACCTTTTCCCGCGCCCAGGGTGTCTTGCGCAGGAAGGTCAGGCTGGACTTGATGCTCGGATCGCTCTTGAAGCAGCGAATATCGATGCGTTCGGCGAGGCCGGACCATTCGTAATGTTCGACCAGCGCCCTGAGGATCTGCTCCAGCGTGACGCCGTGCAACGGGTCGGAATTGGGTGTTGTCATGATGAGCCTTGCAACGAAATAAGAAGAGACGAACCTGAACGGATCTCTGGAGTACGCAGGTGCTTCCCGAAAGTCTGCCATTGTAAGCGCCGCGCTTTCATAAAACACCGTCGACCTGCAGCACTGTTGCCGGCGTTGCAATGATCCATGTCAGGTTTTTCGCTTTTAGAAAAATCGTTAGCGCCCTATCATTGCCGGGTTAAGGATTGAAGATTCCCCCTTCTGCAGATGTTCCTTCGGACAAAAAGCCTATGCACGAATTCGGGCGGTAATGGTCTACGACTCAACGACCGCGCCAGCCGAACGTGCAGCCGCGCTCTGCCTGACGGTTTAATTCCACCGTCGGCGATTCGTCTCAACAAGCAGCTTCAAGGAATGGCGCCAGGGCAGGCGATGCTTAAAAACAAGATTTCAATTACTTACTTCTCGCGGAGATTCGCATTATGAGCACTGACGGTGCTTCAAATAGAAATCGCCTGTTGCCGACCCTGCTCGGGCTGGTGATCCTGTTGATGGGGCTGGCCTTGCTGGTCGGTGGTGCCCGACTGCTGCAACTGGATGGCTCGTTGTATTACCTGTTGGCCGGTATCGGCTTCGCCGTGACCGGCGTGTTGCTGATCACCGGACGTGCGGCTGCGCTGGGCCTTTATGCACTGCTGCTGTTCGCGAGCACTGTATGGTCGTTGTGGGAAGTCGGCCTCGATTGGTGGCAACTGGTGCCACGCCTGGCGCTGTGGTTCGCACTGGGTATCGTATTGCTGCTGCCATGGTTCCGCAGACCGTTGCTGCGCAACGGTCCGTCACGCATGGGCACCGGTGCATTGAGCATCGCTGTGGTGCTGGCCGGCCTGACCGCGCTGGCGAGCCAGTTCACCAACCCGGGCCGTATCGAAGGCCAGCTGGACCGCGAGACGGCTGGCACGACCAACACCGCCCCAGCCATGCCTGACGGCGACTGGCAGTCCTACGGCCGCACCGCCTTCGGTGACCGTTACTCGCCGCTGGCGCAGATCACGCCGGAAAACGTCAACAAGCTGGAGCCGGCCTGGACCTATCGCACGGGTGACATTCCGGGGCCGAACGATCCGGGGGAAACGACTGCCGAGAACACCCCACTCAAGGTCAACGGCATGCTTTATGTGTGCACGCCGCACAGCCAGGTGATCGCGCTTGACCCGGATTCGGGCAAGGAAATCTGGCGCTTCGATCCGAAGCTCAGCACTCAGAACGCTGCCAACTTCAAGGGCTGGGCGCACATGACCTGCCGTGGCGTCACCTATCATGACGACGCTGCCTACGCCGCCAGCGCCCCGGCGCAAAGCCCGACGGTCCCGGCTGCTGACGGCACGGCCACTGCCAGTGCTGCCTGCCCGCGCAGAATCTTCCTGCCGACTGCCGACACCCGTCTGATCGCGCTGAACGCCGATACTGGCAAGATGTGTGAAGACTTCGGCAACAAGGGTTCGGTTGACCTGACCGCCAACATGGGCACCTTCGCTCCGGGCGGCTACTACTCCACGTCGCCACCCGCGGTCACCAAGGACCTGGTGATTATCGGTGGCCACGTCACTGACAACGTCTCCATGGACGAGCCGTCCGGCGTGATCCGCGCCTATGACGTGCACACCGGCCGTCTGGTGTGGAACTGGGACAGCGGCAATCCGGAAGAAACTGCACCGATTGCCGAAGGCAAGATCTACACCCGCAACTCGCCGAACATGTGGTCCATGTTCAGCGTCGATGAAAAGCTCGGCATGATCTACCTGCCGATGGGTAACCAGACCCCTGACCAGTGGGGCGGCGACCGTACGCCAGAGTCCGAGAAGTACAGCGCGGGCCTGGTTGCACTGGACATCGCGACCGGCCGCGTGCGCTGGGACTACCAGTTCACTCACCATGACCTGTGGGACATGGACGTGGGCGGTCAGCCGACGCTGCTGGACATGAAAACCGCTGACGGCGTCAAACCCGCAGTGCTGGCGTCGACCAAGCAGGGCAGCATCTACGTGCTGGATCGCAGCACCGGCAAACCGATCGTGCCGATCAATGAAGTGCCGGTCCCGCAAGGCGCTGTCGCGGGCGATCACACCTCGCCGACCCAGCCCAAGTCCGACCTGAACTTCATGCCGCCGCCGCTCAAGGAGCGCGACATGTGGGGCGTGACGCCGTTTGACCAGATGATGTGCCGGATCGACTTCAAGTCGCTGCGCTACGATGGTCCGTTCACGCCACCGTCTTTGCAGGGTTCGATCGTTTATCCGGGTAACTTCGGCGTGTTCGACTGGGGCGGTATTTCCGTCGACCCGGTGCGTCAGATCGCCTTCGTCAATCCTAACTACATGGCTTTCCGTTCGAAGCTGGTACCGTCTGCCGAAGTTGAAGGCGGCCCGGGCCGCAAGAGCGAAACCGAAGGCGTACAGCCGAACAAGGGCGCGCCTTATGGTGTGATCCTGGAAGCACTGCTGTCGCCGATGGGCCTGCCTTGCCAGGCACCCGCGTGGGGTTATGTGGCGGCGGTCGACCTGACCAACCACAAGACCATCTGGATGCACAAGAACGGTACCGTGCGCGACAGCTCGCCGATCCCGCTCCCGCTGACCATGGGCGTTCCAAGCCTGGGTGGTACGTTCACCACCGCCAGCGGCCTGGCGTTCATGAGCGCTACGCTTGACCAGTACCTGCGTGCTTATGACGTGCGTAACGGCAAGCAGTTGTGGGAAGCCCGCCTGCCCGCAGGTGCGCAAACCACCCCGATGACCTACACCGGCAAGGACGGTCAGCAATACGTGCTGGTCGTTGCGGGCGGTCACGGCTCACTGGGCACCAAACAGGGTGACTACGTGATGGCGTTCAAACTGCCGAAGTGATGCGTTGCTGAGGTCAATGAACGGCGGCTACCGAGAGGTAGCCGNACTGAAGCCGGATCCCGGTTGATCCAGCTACCGGGCAGGGTTGCGGCAGACGACTATCGCTCCTCACGCTCCAGCGTGGGAATGCCGTTCTGGACGCTCTGCGTCCTCTCTCCAGTGCGACTGACTAGCGTGCCTTGGCGCTGCTTTTGTCACTGGCGCGCAGGATGTCGCTCCAGCGGCGGACCAGGTAGTTGTGCTCGTTCATGACCGAATTCCACACGGCAATATGGCCCATGCGTTCTTCGTAGGAGCCGCCGTCGCGGACTTCTCCGGCGTCGATGAGCGGCAAGCCGTCGCTGCCGAGCAGTTGTTCGCGCGCAGGCAGGCCGGCGTACCAGTAATCCCATTCGGCAGCGCTGAGGTGATCGCGGCTGCGTGCCGGATTGCCGATGTAGTAGCCCTGCCGCGCCATCACTGCGCCGGGCCAGCCCGACAACCACCAGTTGAGATACGCGTAGGCCGCATCCAGCACCGGCCCCTTGGCGTGGCGTGACAGGGAAAGCCCGCCAAACCAGCCGCGATAACCTTCTTTGGGCACCGCCACACGGTATTTGACCCCCGCACGGTGCAGCCTGACCAGGGTCGGTGACCAGAGGCTCTGAATGTCGATGTTCGGGCTGAGCATCAGTTCGGCGGCTTCTTCGTCGCCTGACCAGAACGCACCAAAATGCCCTTGCTGCTGTTTGCGCACCAGCACATCAGCGAGCCGATCGATTTCTTCGATGCTCATGTTGCCGATGTCCTTGAAGCTCGCCAGCCCCGCCCCCTGCACCGCCAGCGCGGCATCCAATGCGCCGATGGCCGCGTCACTCTGCAAGGCGATGCGCCCGCCCCACACCGGGTCGAGCAGCCAGCCCCAGCTTTCGTCCGCAGAGCTCAAGCCCTCCGGCAAGCGCTCGGGGCGATAGGCGAAGCTGTCGGCGTTGTGGGTCAGCGGCAACATGCTGATGCGCTCGGTCACCGCGCTGCCAAGACTGCCGTCGTGCTGCACGAACAAACGCTCGCTGGGCACACTGCCGCTGCCTGGCTGGTCGGTAGGCCGCAGACGGCCCTGCTTGGGCAAGTCGTTGATTTCGTGCCACAGCGCGATGCGCCGCGTGTCGATGGGTTGAATCGCCCGGGCTGGCCAGACGAAATCAACGTTATGAAACCACTGATCGTAGAGGTCGTAGCTGTCTGGCTGCATGACCGCGATACGTTGCGCGGTTTGCACGTCATGAATCTGGTAGATCAGTTTGATCCCCAGTTCCTGCTCGGCCCGCTCACGCAAAGACTCCAGCAGGGTCACGGAGGTGCCCAGCACGCGCAAGGTGATGGTCATGCTGCCGACTCGTTGAGCGGTGGCGCGAAACTGCCAGAGAAGACGTCGAACGAACGACGCAGCAGATCGGGATCGAGACCGCGCAGGATGAACACCAGCCGCGAGGTGCGATCCTCGCCCGGCCAGGCGGCAAGATGCACCGGCGCATGCAGGCAATGCTGCACACCATGAATCACGATGGGAGCCTGATTGTCGTTCACGTTGAGCAGCCCTTTGACGCGGAGGATTCGTTCACCGTGGCATCTTAACAGCATCGACAGCCACACCCCGAAGCCGACCCAGTCCAGAGGGCGCTCGAACGTCAGGCAACAGACCTGCGCATCACCATGCCGCGCGGAAGTCGACAGCACCCGATGCAGTTGCCAGCGGGTCACTTCAGCGGCCGGTTCGTCGCTGCGCATGCCCTCGCCCAGCAGCAACTGATCGCCGCTGTGGACCTCCGCCGTATCAAGCAATGGCGCAGAAAAATTCAGCGCTTGCAGATGCTCGCGCAGGCTATCCAGTACCGACTCATCGACCAGATCGGTTTTGCTCAACAGCAGACGATCCGCCGCCGCGACCTGCGCCAGCCATTCCGGATGCAGACGCTCTTGCAGCGTCGCGTGACAAGCGTCCACCAGCGTGACAATCAGACCGATGTGAAAACGCCCGCGCAATTGCGGGTCGTTGCTCAGCGTGGTGAGAATCGGGGCCGGATCGGCCAGGCCGGTGGTCTCCAGAATCACCCGGCGAAATGCAGGAATTTCACCTCGATTACGCCGCTCCAGCAGACCGAGCAGCGCGTCTTTCAATTCACCGCGGACGGTGCAGCAGACACAGCCGCTGGGCAACAGCACGGTATCCGGTGCGACCTCTTCAACCAGCAGATGATCGATACCCACATCGCCGAATTCGTTGATCAGCAGCGCGGTGTCACCCATGTTTTCATCGGCCAGCAGGCGTTTGAGCAACGTGGTCTTGCCGCTGCCGAGGAAGCCGGTAATCACGTTCAGGGCAATACTCATGATGACCTCTGCAGATGATCGAGCAGACGTGAATCAAGCGGGTCCAGCGGCCGGCCGATCAGCAACTCGGCTTTCTGCCAGAGCTGTTCCAGCCCGGTCGCCAGTTCCTGCTTGCCTGTGGCCCCGAGCAGGAGATAGGAAACGCCTTGAAAATCTTCGACCTTCAGGCGAAACGGCGCGACCACCTTGTTGATTGCAGCAATACGCCGCAAGCGCTCACGCCGCCGGGGCAGTTCTGCAGCCAGCGGATCGCTCCAGTGCACGTCTTCACCCAATAGCCCGCACAATCCACACATCAGGTGTTCTCCAGCTGTTTGCTCATGGCATGACGTCGCCGGAATTGGGGCCCAGGGTCTGACCGACGAACAGATTGCCACCTGGCTCGCTGGCCAGCAGCACCGCCACCGGGGCGACCTCCTCGGCCAGACCGAAGCGGCCCAATGGCAACTCGGCGGCCTTGGCGGTTTTCCAGGCGCTGCTGATCCCGGCGACCAGTGGGGTTTCGATAGGGCCGGGTGCAATGGCGTTGACCAGCACGTTGTCCTTGGCGACTTCCAGCGCCAGGGATTTGCTGAAACCGATCACCCCGGCCTTGGCGGCGGCGTAATGGGTCAGTTCGGCACCGCCCTTGATGCCCAGTTGCGAAGCAACATTGATGATGCGCCCCCAGCGCTGGGCAATCATGTGCGGCAATGCACGCTGACTGGCCACAAAGACGCTGGTCAGGTCGATGCGCAGCATGTCGTTCCACATATCGAGGGTCAGGTCGACGCAACGCGCCTGGGTCAGCATGCCCGCGTTGTTGACCAGAATGTCGATACCTCCGAACTGCTCGACACAGGCATCGACGCTGGCTTGCGCGCCGTCGGTGCTGCCGACATCGGCCACGCACTCCTGAACCTGAGCGCCCAGCTGACGGCACTCTGCAGCGATCTTCGCCAGGCTGTGGGCGTCTCGATCGCCCAGCACCAGACGCGCGCCTTCAGCCGCATAGGCGCGAGCGATGGCTGCGCCGATGCCACTGCCTGCTCCGGTGATCACTGCCCGCTTTTGTTTGAGTTGCTGCATGGGTCGGGTTCCTCGGTTGGTTTGGGGATCACTGCGTATTGCTCGCGAACGCTCAGTCACTGACACGCCATTCCCAGCGTCTGTACTGAACGCTTCGCGAGCAGGCTCGCTGCCGATCCGAATCGCTCTACTCGGGCCAGCGCACGGTCAGGCCACCGTCGATCACGATGCTTTGCCCGGTCAGGTAACTGGCTTCATCGCTGCACAGAAAACGCACCAGCGCAGCGACTTCATCCGCTCTACCGACACGGCCCAGCGGGATGGCTTTGGCCGCCTGCGCCAGACCTTCCGGCCCCAGCGAGTTCTTGCTGTCCAGCGATTGCGGCGTCTCGATCAAGCCGGGAATCACCGCGTTGCAACGGATGCCCTTCGGGGCGAGCTCCACCGCCAGTGACCGGCACAGCCCTGGCACGCCGGCCTTGGCCGCTGCGTAATGGGCATGGTCCTGCCAGCCATACACACCACCGGCAATCGAGGAAATCGCCACCAGCGCCCCGCCCTCACCCATGTGCCGGACGGCGGCGCGGAAGGTACGCATCACGCCGGTCAGGTCCACGTCGAGCATCTCGTTCCAGCGCTCGTCGGTCATTTCCAGCAACGGCGCGCGGCGCAACAGCCCGGCATTGGCGACCGCGTAGTCGATGCGGCCAAACGCCTTGACTGCCTGCGCGGCCAGATCATCGACCGATTCGGTGAAGGTCACATCCAGCGGCAGCATCAGGCATTCGCCGCCCGCCTCCGCCACCAGCCTGCGGGTTTCGTCCGGATCATGCGCGTCAGCCGGATAGAACCCGCCTGCCACCGCCACACCCTGGCGGGCAAACGCCACTGCCAGCGCCTGACCGATGCCGCTGGCGGCACCGGTTATCACAGCAACTTTACGCGTCATGTGCTGCTCCTCATTTCACCGTTTCAGGTCGCACGTGTTTAGCGGCGAACATCAGCGCACCCGACAGGAAGCAAGGCACTGCGCCGAAGTACAACGCCGAGGTCTGCCAGTCGCCGCCTGCGCTCAATACCGATGTGGCGCCGAAGCCTGCGACCACAGCACCGAGCGGGCCCATGGCATGGATGATTGCGCCACCCGTGGCACGAATGCTGGTCGGGAAGCTTTCGCTGATGAAGAACAAGGCCGCCGAGTACGGGCCGATCAGGAAGAACAGCCCCAGGCTGTACAAGCCGACCACCGTCACCATGTTGCTTGGCCCGTAAAGCATGCCGGCAAACGCCAGGCCGCCGAGCATCCAGCCAAGGCCGATGACATTGCGGCGACCGATCCGGTCACCCATCCAGCCGTGACACAGGTAGCCGCAATAGCCCACCAGGTTGGACAGCACCAGAATGATCAGCGAGTTCTCGAACGAGATGTGGTGGACGCTGACGATCACCGTCGTACCCAGCACACTGAATACCTGAATGGCCGCCCAGTTGAGCAGGATCGCAGCACCGATCACCAGGGTCGCGCGGCGCGAAGAACCGCGAAAGGCCGCGCCGATACCGGCCTTGCTGTGCTCTTCGTAATCCACCCCGTAGGTCTGCGCCACGGCCTGCGCCTGACTGAGGTCGCCCTTCTTGCGCAATTGGGTGATGCGTTGATGGATCTGAAACTGCGGGCTTTCCTTGAGCTTGCGCGCCAGGATAGCGATGACGATGGCCGGAATAGCCGCAAACACGAAGCAACCCTGCCAGCCGATGACCGGCAGCAGCACCGCCGTCAGACCAGCCGCGATCAGCGCACCGACCGGCCAGCCGCCCTGCACCAGGCTGTAGATGAAGCCACGGCGCTTGGTGAGTCGCGGGTCGTCGGATGCGGCGTAGATCTCACTCAGATAGGTCGCGTTGACCGTTTCCTCTGCATAACCCAGACCGCCCAGCGAACGAATGAGGATCAGGGGCGACTTGCCCCATGCTCCGCCGATGGCCGTGAGCGCCGAGCAGATCGCCGAGCCACTCACGGTGAAAATGATACCCACGCGCCGTCCCAGGCGATCTACCAGCGGGCCGATGGCCAGAGCCACCACCGCGGTGCCGACCGCGACCCAGGTCGCGATTTCGGCCTGTTCGACCTCACTCCAGCTGAAATGCCGACCGATTTCCGGTAACAGCGTGCCAAACAAAATGAAGTCATATACCGCAAACACCCACGCGAAAAACGCAATCCATGTGGCGAACCGTACTTGCTCCGGAGTCAGTTGCTCAGGTTTCCAGCCGGTCAGGTCGAGCTTATTGTAAATGGACATGAGTGACGCCTCGGACAGGGCAATGAATCAGCGGGTACGGGGATTGCGACGCACGAAATCGTCGGCAATCTCGTCGAAAGTGACGAACTTGACGCCAGCATGGCTCTGAATGTGCTCGATCAAGCGCTCCAGCATCAGCAGCACTTGCGGGCGACCAGACACGTCCGGGTGAATGGTCATGGTGAATACAGCGTGTTCGTGTTCGCGATAGACCCAGTCGAACTGGTCGCGCCACATTTCTTCCAGGTGCCGAGGGTTGACGAAACCGTGGCTGTTCGGTGCCTTCTTGATGAACATCATTGGCGGCAGATCGTCGAGGTACCAGTTGGCCGGAATTTCCACCAGATCGGTTTCTTCGCCACGTACCAGCGGCTTCATCCAGGTATCCGGATGCTGGCTGTAATCGATTTTGGTCCACTTGTCGCCCACCCGAACGTAGTAAGGGTGGAAGTCGTTGTGCATCAGGCTGTGGTCGTACTTGATGCCTTTCTTGAGCAGCAGCTCGTTGGTGACGTTGCTGAACTCCCACCATGGCGCGACATAGCCGGTCGGGCGTTTGCCGGTCATTTGCGTGATCAGGTCGATGGACTTGTCGAGGACGATCTCCTCTTGCTCCGGGGTCATCGCAATCGGGTTTTCATGGCTGTAACCATGCACACCGATTTCATGCCCGGCATCCGCCACGGCTTTCATCTCCTCGGGGAAGGTCTCCATGGAGTGCCCCGGAATGAACCAGGTGGTGCGCAGACCGTAACGCTCGAACAGCTTGAGCAGACGCGGAGCGCCGACTTCACCGGCGAACAGGCCGCGGGAAATGTCGTCCGGCGAATCCTCGCCGCCATAGGAGCCCAGCCAGCCAGCAACGGCATCCACATCCACACCAAACGCACACAGAATTTCTTTGGCCATCGTTGTTCTCCCACGGGTTAATCAGATCGGCTTCGCGCTGTACGGCACGCGGGCCGGTTTGCACTGCAAAACGTATTCAAGGGGCTGCGATCAATGACTCCACCGTCAGCGCCGCACGCAGCAGCCGTGCGTCTTCGCCTGCCGGTGCGCTGAGCAACAGCCCGGTGGGCAAGCCCGAGGCATCGCGGCCGCTGGGCAGTGACACGCCGGGCATGTTCAGCAGGCTGCCGGGCATGGTCAGGCGCAGCGTGGCGAGGTTGGTTTGAACGAACAGGTCGTCGTCCTTCAGCAGCGGTGCGAGCGGCGGCGCCACATGGGCCACGGTCGGAGTAATCAGCAGCGCGCCGTCCAGTTCGAGGGTCAACTGCTCCTGCAGCCGCTCGCGCGCAGCGTACAGATTGACCAGCAGGCTGGCCGGCATGGAACGGGCTGCCTCCAGGCGCTTGCGAACCCTGGGATCAAGCTGGCTGGCGGCGTCGCTGTCGAGCAACGCCTGATGCAGCGCGAACGCCTCGGCTGCACCAAGCCAGCCGTGTTGCTGGGTTAACAGCAACGTGGCCTGAAATGCCTGGCAAGGCTTGACCTCGATCAGCGCACCGCTTGCACGCAAGGCTTCAACAGCACGCAACAGGTTGTCGCGAACGGCCGGCGTGACGCGTTCGTCTTCCAGCACCGCCTGATCGAGCAGGAAACGTTGACCGGCCAGGCTGCGTGGTATCAACGATGAAGGTTTGCTGCGCGCACAGAGCAGATCGTCGATCACCAGAGCGTCGCGCACACTGCGGGTCAGTGGCCCGACGCTGTCCAGCGTCAGCGCCAGCGGGAAAACACCGTCGCGGCTATAGCGGCGGCTGGTGCTGCGAAACCCCACCAGACCGTTGAGCGCTGCCGGCACACGAATAGAACCGGCGGTATCGGTGCCCATGGCGATCGGTACGGTTCCGTTGGCGACGGCGACTGCCGAACCCGAAGACGAACCGCCAGGAATGCGTGGCGAGCCGTCGCTGTTGGGGTTGATCGGCGTACCGAAATGCGGGTTCAGGCCCAGCCCTGAATAAGCGAATTCACTGAGATTGGTCTTGCCCAGGCTGACCATCCCGGACCGTGCCAGCAGCCCGACACTCGGCGCATCCAGCAGCGCGGGGGACAGGTTGTTGCGCACCGCGGCGCCGGCGGTTGTGACGCTGCCTGCCACGTCGAAAAGATCCTTCCAGGCGATGGGCACGCCGTCGAAGGGGCTCAATGGCTGCCCTTGCTGCCAGCGGGCCGCAGACGCTTCGGCTTCCCTGCGTGCCCGTTCGATACTCATGGAAATGAACACATGATCGGCGCGTGCCGCCTGTTGCAGGGCCTTGTCCAGAGCCTGCACAGGGTCACTGCGCCCCTGGGCAAAATCCTCGGCCAGTGCGCAGGCATCACCGGTAACGCTGTGACTCCCGGTATCGGTCATGGACATCACACCTTTAAAAATGTACTTATTAATAAAATGTACATTTAACAAAGGCAGGTTCCATGCCAATCTGCATGTCGCGACGTCCTGACCCGATCGAGCTGACGACCCTTTCACGCTGGAAACGCCGTACTAGAAACCTTTTTGCAAAGGCATCAATCAGTTGCGATAAGGCGTCGTAGGCGAACAGGATCGTCATAAAGAAATAATGTATCTTTTACAAAAGATACATTTCAGTGCAAAAAAGTAACGGTGGCCCCATGAGCGAGCATAAGGACGTGTGCCAAGGTGACAACAGCGCTTCTGTGCGAGAATCGTCCGTCAACCGCCAGAAGTGTATGAAACCGATGTCAGAAGAGGACCCGCGCACCGCGTCGCGCTACGCCATGATCCGCGAGGTGTTGCGTAACGCCATCGTCTCGGGCGCGGCCGCCAATGGACTGGTGCTGCTTGAAGCACCGCTGGCAGAACTGTTCGGCACCAGCCGGGTGCCGGTGCGCAAGGCGCTCAACCTGCTGCATGAAGAAGGCTTGATCAGCCGCTTCGACGGCCGGGGTTATCTGGTCAATCCTGACGCGCAGGAAGTCGAGCCGCTGCGTCTGAGCCTGAGCCACAAGCAGTTCGGGCTGGACAGCAGCGAAGAACTGGTCGATACCCGCCCGCTCGGCGAACGTATTCACGATGAGATCGGTGCGGCACTGTCGGCCTGTATCGCCTTTGGTCACTACCGGCTGGATGAACAAAGCGCCGCGCAGCATTACGGAGTGAGCCGCGCAGTGGTTCGTGAGGCGCTGATGCGCCTGCGGGATCGCGGCCTGGTGGAAAAAGAGCCTTACTCGCAATGGCTGGCGGGGCCGTTGACGGCCCGGGAAATCACCGAAGACTACGAATTGCGCGCCTGCCTCGAGCCCGAAGCCTTGCGCCAGACGGCGCCGCAGCTGAGCCGCGAAACCCTGGAGGCAATGCTGGCCAGGGTCATCGAGGCGCAAAACGCCGAACAGTGCAGCCTTGAGGAGATCGAGCGCCTTGAGGACGACCTGCATCAGCAATGCCTGGGCGGTCTGCAAAACCGCAAGATCGCCATGCTGATCAGCCAGGCGCAGAGCCCGATGATCATCAACCGGATTTTCTACCGCCTGCTGAGCATTGGCGCCGATGAAGCGATGCTCGCCGAACACCGGCTGATCATTGAATTGCTGCTGCACGGCGCCTTCGACGCCGCCGCACTGAACCTCAAGGAACACCTGTTACGCGCCCGCCAGCGCATGCTGCAACGTCTGAAAGTGTTGTCGGTATTGCCGGAGCAGGAAGTGCCGGGGTATCTGACGCGGTTGAGTTGAGATGGGGCAAAGTTGGAGTTAACGCGACAGAGACTATCGTCACCACGCTCCAGCGTGGCAACGCAGTTCTGGACGCTCTGTGTCCGATCCTGAACACGCGGCGCGGCGTCGATTTGTGACGCGGAGCGTCACGAACGGCATGCCAACGCGGAGCATTGGCACGATAGTGTTCTCGCGCAAGTGCCCTCCCTGAAGATTATCGTTCCGCACGCTCCAGCGTGGCAACGCTGTTCTGGACGCTCTGCGTCCGATCTTGGACGGGGAGCATTGGCACGATAGTCAGTGTGTGTTTCAGGGCTACCCATCACTTGCCGATCACTTCGCCGCGCATCGGTGCCAGGCGGGCGATGAGGCGGTTTTGTACGGGGACCGGGACCTTTTCGGTGTCCATCGCGGCGATCAGGTCTTCGACCAGCGCGTTGAAATCGCTGGGCGTCAGGTGCTGGCCCTTGTGCGCCTCGGCCATGCTGTCGCCGGTATAGCGACACGGGCCGCCGGACTCGACGCAGAGTTGCTCGACCAGTTTGTCGCGCAGACGCACGATGTCGACTTTCTTGAAATGCTCGACGATCCGCTCATCCCTGGCCACGTTTATCAGCATACCTTCGACGATGCGCTGGATACCGGCACGTTGGCCAAGGTCCTGGTAGAGGCTGTCATCCTTGGGTGGCTGTTGCTGCTGCGCGCAACCGGCCAGTAGCGTCAGCATCATGGCTATCAGCAAACGCCTCATCAGAAACTCCCCTGCACAGACAGATAGGTGCCGTTCTGGTTGTCCAGCGTGGCGATTTCGCCCAAACGGGCGTAAGCCAGGACCACGGACACGTGCTTGTTGGGGAAATAGCCGAGAAACACATCGGCCCAGTCACTTTCGCCCGCAAACGACAGGTTGTCTGGCTTCTCGCGATATTCGACACCGAGTGCCCAGCGCGGATTGAACAGCACGGCTACCGAGCTCTCCTTGAGCAGGCTGCGGCTGTCGCGCCGATCGCCGCCGAATCCCAACAGTCCGGTTTCGTTGGCGCGGCTGTAACGCACGCCGCCGTTGACCACAACGTTGTAGCCGAACGCCGCGCCCATGAACAAGCGGCTGGCCGTCAGGTAGCCTTCGACATCCGAGTCACGTCGGGCGCCGACCAGGCTGGGAATCAGGAAATCGTTCTGATGCTTGTACTGCACCCCCAGAGAAACCTGCGGCAGGCTTTCGTAGATCAGGTCGCCGAAGAGCCGCACCTTGACGCCGAACACGTCCTGACTGAGGTTATCGTCCGGCAGGCTGAGCCTGTGCTGCAGGTTGCTGATATCGAAACGCTGATGCGCGTAGGAAAACTCCACGCGGTTGCCATAGGCGACCGCCAGGCCTGCCACATCAAGGTTGTAGTCCGGCAGATCCACATGCGTGGCGAAGGCGGTAGCGCCCCACTCGCCTTGCTCGCTGTAGCCGGTAATCACCGCCCACGGGGTTATGCCGCCGCCGGCGCTGCCTTCAATGCTGGTAGCGCCACCCGTGGCGATCAACCGGCCGTTGTCGCCCAGGGCGGGCGTCGAAGCAACCCCCGCCATACCCACCAGCAAAGACCCCAACAGCAGCGATGTTTTGTGCAACATGGATTAATTCACCATAAGACCGGGTGAGGCCTGATACGTGGCAATCCATGCCTCGAACGCCGACGCGGTCAGCGGTCGACTGATCAGGTAACCCTGGGCCGTATCGCAGTGCCAACGCCGGAGCAGGTCTAGGCTGTGTTGATACTCGACACCTTCTGCCACCACCTTCAGTCCGAGGTTGTGGCTCATTTCAATGGTCGACCGCACGATTACTGCGTCTTCACTGGTTTCATCCAGATTGCGCACGAAAGACTGGTCGATTTTCAGCTCCTGCACGGGCAGACGTTTCAAGTGAGCCAATGACGAGTAGCCAGTACCGAAATCGTCGACTGACAGACTGATGCCGCAATCACGCAGGCGATGCAGGACGATCAGTGCTTTTTCCGGTTCGCTCATGACTGCGCTTTCGGTGATCTCGAATACCAGTTGTTCGGCAGGCAGAGCGTATTGCTTGAGCAATTTCATGACATAACCGACCAGATCATCACCCAGCAGGTCATCAGCGGAAATGTTCACCGACACCTGCAGGACCAGACCGCGCTGACGCCATTCGGCCAGTTGGCGAATCGCCTCTTCGATCACCCAGTTGGTCAGCAGGTAAATGCTCCCGGTACGCTCGGCGAGGACGATGAATTCGGCGGGCGAGACATTGCCGAACTGCGGATGAGCCCAGCGCAACAGCGCTTCGGCCTGACGCACATAGCCCTGACGGATATCCAGCTTGGGCTGGTAATGCAGCGTGAATTCGCCATTTTGCGCGGCCTTGCGCAGGTCACGAATCAGCGTGATCTGCCGCTGGTGGGCCAGATCACGTCCATCCTGATAAATCTGCAAGCGACCGGGAATGAACGCGGCGTCCTTGCGTGCAATTGCCGCACGGTTGAGCAATTCCTGGGCGGAATCACCGTGTTCCGGATACACCGTGATGCCAATGCAGCACTCAAGCTCCAGCTCGTGATTGTCGATACGCTGCGGCTCACTGAGCAGACGCTGTAGGGCGTCTGCCATGCCCACTGCACCCGCGCTGGACGTGTTGTCCAGCAACAGCAGAAACTCGTTGGTCCCCAGACGTGCCACGGTATCGCCGGCACGCAGATTACCTTGCAGGCGCTGGCCCACATGGCGCAACAACTGCTCCACGCCTTCAACGCTCACGCTTTCGCCGATCGTGGCGAGGTTTTCGATACTCAGAGACAACAGAGCCAACGCACGTTCTGCAGCAATCGAGCTACCCAGACGCTCCATCACCAGCGCCCGGTTGGGCAGCCCGGTCAGATTGTCGTGCAGCGCGTTGTGCGCCAATTGCCCCTCGCGCACCGCGATGCCCTGCTGCATGGTGTTGATCGCTTCGGCGAGCATGCCCAGCTCATCGCTGCGAACCAGGGTGACCGGCGTTTTATAGTCGCCATCACCAATACGTTTGGCCGCCGTGGCCAGGGCCTGTACCGGTAGCGACACGCTTCGCGCCAGTGCCAGTGTGCCGATCAGCGACGCCACCAAAGCGGCCATGGAAATCCAGAAGATCTTCTCATTCAGCGGCGCGAATGCCTGATAGGCCTTGTCCAGAGGGCTCTGTAATAGCGCGATAACCTGCCCGTCGCCGCCAATACTGGTGTTGGCGAGCATCAGGGTCTGGCTGAGAAAGTTAAGGTTCGATTGCTCGGTAAGCAGCATCTGGCCTTCCGAGGAGCTGCGCATCAGCTCAATCAGGCCCGCGTGCAGGGCCTCTGGCTGGGTACTGATCAGTTCGCCGTTCTTACCGTCTTCTACGGTGAGAAAAGACACTTCCAGACCGCTGAGCGAACGCAGTTCTTCGGCAATGCCGCTGTCGATGGTAAAGCCCATGACCACGCGGCCGATCGGCAATGGCGCGAGAACGGTGCTCTCCACCAGCAAATGAGGGTCTCCGCCGCCGGGCACAATGAGCACTGACTGACCGGCACGTTTGGCATTGCGCAGGGCTTGGTCATAGACAAACCTGGAACCTTCGGGGACTTTCGGCACGGTACTGGCAATCACTACGCCATCCATGCCCAGCAGAAACATGTCACTGGCATTGATGCGTTTGCCATGGTTGAGCAACACCGAGCGAATGGTCGAGGCGTCGGAACTGGCCACCGCGTCACGAAAGCCGAAATCGGCTGCCACCAGTTGCACGGTGTCACGCAGACGTTTGCCGCGCAGATCGATCAGACGCTCGAAGACGCGGCTACCCACCTCCAGCTGCGCCTGGGCCTGAGTGCGCACCGCCTCGCCTGTTGCAACCTTGACGGCGAGATAGACCGCACTCACGACAATCAGCAACAGGACAATCAGAACCCCGGCAATGCGCGCCTGAAAGCTGGCTCTAAATTTCATTCATGTGCGGCCTTGTGAAAGGCGTCACCGAAACCGCCGGGTGCGGGCTTGCCGGGTTTGTCATCGGCTTCCGCTTCGACCGCGAGGTTGAAACGCTGAGTGAGGCCTGCTGCCGGCAACTCAAGCTCGCCGCCCGACACAGGCTGCATGTCCGCGATACGCGGATGCCAGAGGGTCGCGGCATAATGCCCGGCCGGAAGCTGATCCAGCTTGAGCTGGCCGTTGCTGTCGGTCACGCCGAACCATGAATCGTCGGTGACGTAGATGTAACCGACCATCCAGTCATGGATGTTACAGCCCAGTACGACCACGCCAGGCTTGTCGAACAACAGCGGATCCGAGGGTGTGCCCTCGTAAAGCCGCAACTCGAAGCGCTTGGCCGGAGAAAAGGAGTAGACCTGATGGCGGATGTTGTCGCTGTTGGGGAACTTGACCTGAGTGCCGGCGTGGATGGCCAGTACATGTGGCGCAAACTCCTGATCACGCTGGTCCATTGACGCCTTCAACACAACAGGTGAAGGATCGGGCGGCCCTTTGAGCGTTACCACCGCATCTGCAAGGGGCTTGCCTTCCTTGTCCGTTACCTGGGCGGTAAAGCTGGAAGCCGATGCGTTTGCAGCCGATGCTATCCACAGTCCTGCCACTAATGCAGAAATAAATACGTTGGTCATGCCTGATTCAACCCATACCGGCAGTGCCGTAAATGAAGTAAGCCCGTCCTTGTCAGCCCTGACAGGCCCGCTAATAAATAACGGTTTTCCAACCGCTTTACAGACTATCGACCAAGACTATTGAAACCTGAGAGCCGCTGCCCCATCTAAGAACCATGTTCAACTTCTCAGGTGCCCCATGAGCGACCAGCAGACAGACTCGCCAGACTTGCCCAATGACGCAGACGAGCACGACGTGTCTCTGAGTTCCGACAGCACCTCGCTGGCCTTGCCCGGCCAGAACCTGCCCGACAAGGTTTACATCATCCCGATCCACAACCGTCCGTTCTTCCCGGCGCAGGTCCTGCCTGTCATCGTCAATGAAGAGCCGTGGGCCGAAACGCTGGAGCTGGTCAGCAAGTCCGAGCATCATTCGCTGGCGCTGTTCTTCATGGACACCCCGCAGGAAGATCCGCGCCACTTCAAGACCGACGCACTCCCCGAGTATGGCACTCTGGTCAAGGTTCACCACGCCAGTCGCGAAAATGGTCGTTTACAGTTCGTCGCGCAGGGGTTGAGCCGTGTGCGTATCCGTACCTGGCTCAAACACCACCGCCCACCGTACCTGGTAGAAGTCGAATACCCGCAGCAGCCCAATGAGCCGACCGATGAAGTGAAGGCCTACGGCATGGCCCTGATCAATGCGATCAAGGAACTGCTGCCGCTCAACCCGCTGTACAGCGAAGAGCTGAAGAATTACCTCAACCGTTTCAGCCCCAACGATCCCTCGCCGCTCACTGACTTCGCCGCCGCGCTGACCTCGGCCACCGGCGTCGAACTGCAGGAGGTGCTCGACTGCGTGCCGATGCTCAGGCGCATGGAGAAAGTCCTGCCGATGCTGCGCAAGGAAGTCGAGGTTGCACGCCTGCAGAAGGAAATCTCTGCCGAAGTGAACCGCAAGATCGGCGAGCATCAGCGGCAGTTCTTCCTCAAGGAACAGCTCAAGGTCATTCAGCAGGAGCTGGGCCTGAGCAAGGATGATCGCAGCGCCGACATTGAACAGTTTGAGCAGCGCCTCGAAGGCAAGACCTTGCCGCCACAGGCGCGCAAGAAGTTCGACGAAGAAATCGGCAAGCTCAAGGTGCTGGAAACCGGCTCGCCCGAATACGCCGTGACGCGCAATTACCTGGATTGGACCAGCTCGCTGCCATGGGGCATCTATGGTGCCGACAAGCTGGACCTCAAACACGCGCGCAAGGTGCTCGATCAGCACCACGCCGGGCTTGACGACATCAAGGCGCGGATTCTGGAATTCCTCGCCGTCGGTGCCTACAAGGGTGAAATCAGCGGCTCGATCGTGCTGCTGGTCGGCCCGCCAGGGGTGGGCAAGACCAGCGTCGGGCGCTCGATTGCCGAGTCGCTGGGGCGGCCGTTCTATCGCCTGAGCGTGGGCGGCATGCGCGACGAGGCCGAAATCAAGGGTCACCGCCGTACCTATATCGGTGCGCAACCGGGCAAGCTGGTGCAGGCGCTGAAAGACGTTGAAGTCATGAACCCGGTCATCATGCTCGATGAAATCGACAAGATGGGCCAGAGCTATCAGGGCGACCCTGCATCCGCGCTGCTGGAAACCCTGGACCCGGAACAGAACGTCGAGTTTCTCGATCACTACCTGGACCTGCGTCTGGACCTCTCCAAGGTTCTATTCGTGTGCACGGCCAACACGCTGGACTCGATCCCCGGCCCGCTGCTCGACCGGATGGAAGTGATTCGCCTGTCCGGCTATATCACTGAAGAGAAGCTGGCGATTGCCAAACGCCACTTGTGGCCCAAACAACTGGAGAAAGCAGGCGTTGCCAAAAGCAAGCTGAGCATCAGCGACAGCGCCCTGCGCGCCGTCATCGAGGGCTACGCCCGCGAAGCCGGTGTGCGGCATCTGGAGAAGCAACTTGGCAAGCTGGTGCGCAAGGCAGTGGTCAAACTGCTCGACGAGCCCGATTCAGTGATCAAGATCGGACCAAAAGACCTCGAAGCGTCGCTGGGCATGCCCGTATTCCGCAGCGAACAAGTACTGTCCGGCACCGGCGTGATCACCGGCCTGGCGTGGACCAGCATGGGCGGCGCTACCCTGCCCATCGAGGCGACGCGCATTCATACGCTCAACCGTGGCTTCAAGCTGACCGGGCAATTGGGCGACGTGATGAAAGAGTCGGCTGAAATTGCCTACAGCTACGTCAGCGCCAATCTGTCGAAGTTTGGTGGTGATGCGAAGTTCTTCGATGAGGCGTTCGTGCACGTACATGTTCCCGAAGGTGCCACCCCGAAAGACGGTCCGAGTGCGGGTGTGACCATGGCCAGCGCCTTGCTGTCCCTGGCCCGCAACCAGCCGCCGAAAAAAGGTGTCGCCATGACCGGCGAACTGACCCTGACCGGGCATGTGCTGCCGATCGGCGGCGTGCGGGAAAAAGTCATTGCCGCGCGACGCCAGAAAATCCACGAACTGATCCTGCCGGAGCCTAACCGTGGCAACTTCGAGGAACTGCCGGACTACCTCAAGGAAGGCATTACCGTGCACTTCGCCAAACGCTTTGCGGATGTGGTGAAGGTGTTGTTCTAAAGATTGATACTGCGCAGGTCCTACGCTGAACGGGCACGAGAGGTGTTCTATCGGGCACCTCTCGTTCCGGCACGCTTCAGCATGGGAATTCAGTTCTGGACGCTCTGCGTCCGATCCAGAGCGCGACACCGGTCGTACTCCCTCACAAAACTCCGATCAGTTATCCTTGCGCCTCGTATCGCGATACCGGAACTTGCCATGACCCCTGCCCGTTTCATTGCCCCGCTGAGCCTTGCGCTGCTGACGGCGTGCGCTCAGACGCCGAAAAACATTGTTTCCATCGACACGCAAAGCGACTGCCCGCTGACACTCACGTCCGGGCAGACGCTGATCCTGACCCTGCCCAGCAACCCCACCACCGGCTTTCGCTGGCTGACCCAGAACCCGGCCCAGAATATTCTGCGCAGCCTGGGGCCTGAGGTGTATGCCAGCGCCGAGAGCAAGGAGATGGTCGGCGACGGCGGGCAATCGGTCTGGCGCTTCAAGGCCACCGATGCCGGGACCGGCCGGCTGATGATGGTCTATCAGCAACCCTGGGCACCCGAAGTCGTCCCGGAGCAGACCTTCGAGTGCGCCATCAGCGTGAAGTGAGGCTTTGCGCACGGCTTGTCCGACAGCACGTACTGCACCATGCATCCCGGCAGCAACTTGGCTAGAATGCCGGCTTTTCAAAGCCTTCGCCGGAACCGCCGTGAGCAAAGAAACCGACCGCATTTTCGCCCAGCCGCTGGCCCAGGTGCCTGACTTCGCCTTCAACGAGGACGTGGTGCGGGTATTCCCGGACATGATCAAACGCTCGGTGCCCGGTTATCCGACGATTGTCGAAAACCTCGGTGTGCTGGCCGCGCAATTTGCGCAGCCAAATACTGTGCTCTATGACCTGGGCAGTTCTCTGGGCGCTGTCACCCAGGCCCTGCGCCGCCATGTGCGCGGTGAGGGCTGCGAAGTCATTGCGATAGACAACTCCAGTGCCATGGTCGAGCGTTGCCGTGAATACCTCAACGCGCAGAACTCCATGTTTCAGGAGTTGCTGCCGGTGCAGGTCCTCGAAGGCGACATCCTCGCGCTGGCGTTCAAACCCGCCTCGGTGGTGGCGCTGAACTTCACCCTGCAATTCATTGCCCCCGAACAGCGTCTGGCATTGCTCGGCCGCATTCGTGATGCGCTGGTGCCCGGCGGTGCGCTGATCCTCTCGGAAAAACTGCGCTTCGACGACCAGCAGGAACAGGCTCTGCTGACCGACCTGCACATCGCCTTCAAACGCGCCAACGGCTACAGCGACCTGGAAATTGCCCAGAAGCGCAGCGCCATCGAAAACGTCATGAAACCCGACAGCCTCGAAGAACACCGCCAACGCCTGCTTGCCGCAGGTTTTTCCAAGGTAGTGCCCTGGTTTCAATGCCTTAACTTCACCTCGTTGATTGCCCTGCCATGATTGATCTCGCTCCCCTCGTCCGTCGTCTGGCGGGAACCCCTCTGGCCGATTGGGCCAATGGCCTGCAGGCCCAGCTCGACACCAAGATGGCCAAGGGTCACGGTGACCTGCAGCGCTGGCAAAGTGCGCTGGATGCCTTGCCCGACCTGCAGCCCGAGCGAATCGATCTGCTCGACAGTTTTACCCTGGAAGCCGAGTGCAACGGCGAGACCCGCACCGTCCTGCGCAAGGCATTGCTGGGCCTGTCACCGTGGCGCAAGGGGCCGTTCAATGTGTTCGGCGTGCACATCGACACTGAATGGCGCTCGGACTGGAAGTGGTCGAGGGTTTCGCCACACCTGGACCTGAAGGGCAAACGCGTTCTGGATGTCGGCTGCGGCAACGGTTATTACCAATGGCGCATGCTTGGCGCCGGGGCCGACAGCGTGATCGGGGTCGACCCCAACTGGCTGTTTTTCTGTCAGTTTCAGGCCATGCAGCGCTATCTGCCTGACCTGCCCGCCTGGCACCTGCCGTTCGCGCTGGAAGATTTGCCCGCCAATCTTGAAGGCTTCGACACAGTGTTCTCGATGGGCGTGCTGTATCACCGCAAATCCCCCATCGACCACCTGCTGGCCTTGAAAGACTGCCTGGTAAAAGGCGGCGAGCTGGTGATGGAAACCCTGGTAGTGCCGGGCGATGTCCATCAAGTGCTGGTCCCGGAAGATCGTTATGCGCAGATGCGCAACGTCTGGTTCCTGCCTTCAGTCCCCGCGCTGGAGTTGTGGATGCGCCGTGCCGGCTTCACCGATGTGCGTTGCGTCGACGTCAGCCACACAACGGTCGACGAACAGCGCAGCACCGAGTGGATGCGCTTCCAGTCCCTGAGCGACTATCTGGACCCCACCGATCACAGCAAGACTATCGAGGGCCTGCCTGCCCCCATGCGTGCGGTGATCGTGGGGCGCAAACCCTGAGGGATTAGTTATCTGGCCGCCGCCACGATCAACGCTTTCATCTCGGCCACTGCCGCCTTGAAGCCGACGAACAGAGCATGAGCCACCAGCGCGTGGCCGATGTTCAGTTCGTTGATGCCCTTGATCGCGGCGACGGCTTCGACGTTGTGATAATGCAGGCCGTGACCGGCATTGACGATCAGCCCTTGGGCGAGACCAAACGCGACGCCGTCGGCGACCCGCTGCAGTTCTTCGGCAACTTCAGTCGGGGTCTGAGCATCGGCATAGCGACCGGTATGCAGTTCGATGGCGGGGGCGCCGACGCGTTTTGAAGCGGCGATCTGACGCTCGTCGGCGTCGATGAACAGTGAAACCTCGCAGCCAATCTTCGCCAGTCGCTCGACCGCTGCCTTGATCCGCGCTTCCTGCCCTGCCACGTCCAGACCGCCTTCGGTGGTCAGCTCCTGCCGTGTCTCAGGCACCAGACAGATGTGCGCCGGGCGAAGGCGTTCGGCGAAGGCGAGCATTTCTTCGGTCACGCCCATTTCGAAATTCATGCGGGTCTGCAAGACATCCTTGAGCAGCAGGACATCGCGCTCCTGAATATGGCGGCGGTCTTCGCGCAAGTGAACGGTGATGCCGTCGGCGCCTGCCTCTTCGGCGTCCAGGGCAGCCTTGACCGGGTCCGGGTAGCGCGTGCCACGAGCCTGACGCAAGGTGGCTACGTGGTCGATGTTTACGCCGAGAAGGATGCGAGTGCTTTGGGTCACGGTGGTCTCCAGAAAAATGGGCGAGCTGGTCGAAGCAGGCTGTAGAGAATAAAGCCTGATCAAGGCTTGCGAAACAGTTCACGACTGACTAACGGGCGACCGCCCAAGTGTACCGCCAGCGCCTGACGCATCAGACGCTTGGCAGCGGACAACGCACCGGGGACGCTCCAGTCCGCTTCGGACATGGCCAGTAATTCCGCGCCCTGAAACAGACCGGGCTGAAGCAGGTAGACACGCTCGAGCCCGGCATCGACCTGCAAGCGATACATGCCATCAATGGCCAGCGGTTCGCCATTGATGTCGGCGTCCATCGCGAAGCCATAGCCCAGGTCATCCAGCAACCGCCATTCGAACGAACGCAGCAACGGCTCCAGCGGACGCCCCAGAGAAAGGGCCAGCAGCGTGGCAGCGTAATGTTCGAACACGGCAGGATGAGGATCTTCGGCAGGCAACAGGCGAATCAGCAGCTCGTTGAGGTACATGCCGCTGAATAACGCCTCGCCGGTCATCCAGGTAGCGACGCCCGCGCTTTCCATGCGGCCGACATTCTTCAGCTCGCCCCGCCCTCGAAACTCGACCTCGAGGGGCACGAATGGGCGTGCCAGCGAACCCGCCTTGCCCTTGGCACTGCGCAGCACGGCACGCAGACGGCCCTGAGGCGTGAGGAAGTCGACCAGCGCGCTGTTTTCCCGATACGCACGGCTGTGGAGCACATAAGCAGGTTGGCCGGTAGACGTGCTCATCAGGCTGGCTCGAAAGGGAAGTGTTCGCCCGACCATAGCAAGGTCGGGCGAAAGGACAGCTTAGAGGTCGCCGTAGCCAAGGGAACGCAGTGCGCGCTCGTCATCGGACCAGCCACCTTTGACCTTGACCCACAGGTTGAGCATCACCTTGGAGTCGAACAGCAGTTCCATGTCACGACGCGCATCACTGCCGATGCGCTTGATGCGATCGCCCTTGTCGCCAATGATGATCTTCTTCTGTCCATCGCGCTCGACAAGAATCAGCGCATGGATATGCAGGGTGCGGCCCTGCTGCTTGAATTCTTCGATCTCGACGGTGATCTGGTACGGAAGCTCGGCACCCAACTGGCGCATGATTTTCTCGCGGACCAGTTCGGCAGCCAGAAAGCGGCTGCTGCGATCGGTGATCTGGTCTTCCGGGAAGAAGTGGTCATTCTCGGGCAGGTGCGAGGCAATCAGGCTTTCCAGCGCTTCGAGGTTGTGACCATGCTGCGCGGAGATCGGCACGATGGACGCATTCGGCAACTGACCCTGCAGCCACTCGAGATGCGGCATCAGATCGCTTTTGTCTTCGATACGATCGGTCTTGTTGATCGCCAGGATGACCGGCCCCTGGACATACTGAACGCGCTCCAGAACCATCTGGTCTTCGTCCGTCCAGCGGGTGCGATCGACGACGAAGATGACCACGTCGACGTCCTTCAGCGCCGCCGAAGCGGTCTTGTTCATGTAACGGTTGAGCGCTTTCTCGCCATTCTTGTGCATGCCGGGAGTATCGACATAGATTGCCTGCACGGCGCCTTCAGTCTTGATGCCCAGCATGTTGTGGCGCGTGGTCTGCGGCTTGCGCGAGGTGATCGCGAGCTTCTGACCGAGAATGTGGTTGAGCAGCGTGGACTTGCCTACGTTGGGACGGCCGACAATGGCAACATAGCCACAGCGTGTTGCGGTTGTATCATTCATGACCGTTCTCCACGCCCAGGGCGATGAGTGCTGCTGCGGCGGCTACCTGTTCGGCGATCCGGCGGCTGACACCCTGTCCTCGGCTTTTTTCATTCAATAGGTTGATCTCGCATTCGACGAAAAACGTCCGGCAATGCGGCTCGCCCTGGATATCCACCACCTCGTAACGCGGCAGTTCGCAGGCCCGCGACTGGAGAAATTCCTGCAGTCGGGTCTTGGGGTCCTTGTTGGTGTCCACCAGCGTCAGGCTGTCAAACTCGGTTGTCAGCCAGGCCAGGACGCGCTCGCGCGCCGCCTCCATGCCTGCATCCAGATAGATCGCCCCGATCAGCGCCTCGAGCGCGTCGGCGAGAATCGACTCACGACGGAAACCACCGCTTTTCAACTCGCCCGAGCCAAGGCGCAGGTACTCGCCCAGATCGAAACCACGGGCCAGCAACGCCAGGGTCTCGCCCTTCACCAGTCGCGCCCGCAAGCGGGACAACTGGCCTTCGCGAGCCTGGGGGAAACGCTCGAACAGCGCCTCGCCCGCCACGAAGTTGAGAATGGCATCACCGAGAAACTCCAGACGCTCATTGTTGCGACCGGCAAAACTGCGATGGGTCAGGGCCAGGACCATCAGTTCCTGATCCTTGAAGGTGTAGCCGAGCTGACGCTCAAGGCGGCTCAAGGATACGCTCACGGTTTACCCACACTGAATTGCTTGTCGAACTTCAACACCAGATCGATGTTCTGGAACCACGGTTCACGCTGCTCATAGTTCAAATGAGCCTGGAACGCATTGTTCTCCACCGTCACTTTCAACGCCTTGTTCAAATCTATATCCCGAATGCTGTTGACCTGCATGTTCTTACCGACATAACCGTAAAAATCGTCGACCGTGGTGATGTCCAGGGTCTTGTTGGTGTCGACCGCTTCGATGATTTTCTTCATCGTCATGTAGTCGAGGTAGTGCGGAACCAGCTTGAAGGCCGTGCTCGTCGCAAACGCGACCAGCGCCAGTACCAACAGCCAGCCCACGAAAGAAAAGCCTTTTTGAGAAGTAGAGAACGTCATGTTCGACTTCGACCTCAAGAGTGCAACGCCTCCTGACCGGGTCGACTCATGCTTCAGAGGCGTTTCCAGTCAGCCCAAATGACATGCGGCGCTGCTCAGGCAGCGCCGCATCGATTACTTGATCAGCCCTACGCGCGCAAAATTGGGGAAGTGGCTCAGTTTCGGCTCGGGCCAGCTCATCCACACCGCGAACGCCTTGCCTACGATGTTCTTGTCCGGGACCATGCCCAGCTCGTCCTTGGGAATGTTGGGATCATCCCAGTAACGGCTGTCGTTGGAGTTGTCACGGTTGTCGCCCATCATGAAGTAGTGCGCGGCAGGCACTGTCCACTCACTGTCAGGCGGCGCGCGGTAGCGGCTCATTTCCTGACGGATCTGATGTTCGACTTCGCCCAGCTGCTCTTCATAGAGTTCCGCGCTGCCCAGTGTACCGGGCTCGGTGCCGATCAGCTTCTTGGCGACCAGCTCGCCATTGATGAACAGCCGCTTGTCGCTGGTGTAGCGGATACGATCACCCGGCAGACCGACGACACGCTTGATGTAATTGACGCTTGGGTCGCTCGGATAACGGAACACCATCACGTCGCCACGCTGCGGATCACCGATCTGAATCACCTTCTGGTCCAGTACCGGCAGGCGAATGCCGTACGCGAACTTGTTGACCAGAATGAAATCACCCACATCCAGTGTCGGCTTCATGGAGCCCGAAGGAATCTGGAACGGCTCGACCAGAAACGAACGAAGCACCAGCACGATGAACAACACCGGGAAGAACGATTTGCCGTACTCGACCAGCAAAGGCTCCTTGTTCAAGCGCTCCACGACAGCAATGTCAGGTTCGCCCACGCTGCCCTGATAGTTGGAAATGGCAGCACGGCGGCGAGGCGCCAGGATGACCAGATCAATCAGTGCAAGCACGCCACAGACGAAGACAGCGATGACCAACAACAGCGGGAAATTTAGTGACATAGGACCTGACTATTCCAACCTGAGCACTGCAAGGAAGGCTTCCTGTGGAATTTCCACGTTGCCGACCTGCTTCATGCGTTTCTTACCGGCCTTTTGCTTCTCCAGCAATTTACGCTTGCGGCTGACGTCACCGCCGTAGCATTTGGCCAATACGTTCTTTCTAAGCGCCTTGACGGTTGTCCGGGCCACAATCTGACCGCCGATAGCCGCCTGAATTGCCACGTCGAACATCTGTCGAGGGATCAGCTCTTTCATCTTCTCGGTCAACGCACGCCCTTTGTAGTGTGCGTTGTCGCGGTGAACGATCAGGGCCAGGGCGTCGACCTTCTCGGCGTTGATCAGAACGTCGAGCTTGACCAGGTTGGCCGACTGGTAACGATCAAAATGATAATCCAGCGAAGCATAACCGCGGCTGACAGACTTGAGACGATCAAAGAAATCCAGAACCACTTCGTTCATCGGCAAATCGTAGCTCACCTGGACCTGCGTGCCGAGGAACAGCATGTCGTGCTGTACGCCACGTTTTTCGATGCACAACGTAATGACGTTGCCCAGGTGCTCCTGCGGCACAAGAATATTTGCGCGAACGATGGGCTCGCGCATGTCTTCGATGGCCGAGAGGTCAGGCAGCTTGGATGGGTTATCGACGTAAATCGTTTCGCCGGTCTTCAACAACAGCTCGAAGATTACGGTTGGCGCGGTGGTGATCAGGTCGAGATTGTATTCACGCTCCAGGCGTTCCTGGATGATCTCCATGTGCAGCATGCCGAGGAAGCCACAGCGGAAGCCGAAGCCCAGCGCATCGGAGCTCTCGGGCAGGTATTGCAGTGAAGAGTCGTTCAGGGTCAGCTTCTGCAGCGCTTCACGGAAGTCTTCGAAGTCGTCCGAGCTGACCGGGAACAGGCCTGCATAGACTTGTGGCTGAATACGCTTGAAGCCGGGCAGCACGTCGACGTCGGGCGTGGTGCTCAGGGTCAGGGTGTCACCGACCGGCGCACCGTGAATGTCCTTGATGCCGGCAATGATGAAGCCTACCTCGCCCGCTTTCAGATCGACGGTTGCCGTGTGCTTGGGGTTGAACACGCCCACGCTGTCGACCAGATGCAGCTTGCCGGTCGACTTGACGAGAATCTTGTCGCCCTTCTTGACGCGGCCGTGGCGCACACGCACCAGGGACACGACGCCCAGGTAGTTGTCGAACCAGGAGTCGATGATCAACGCCTGCAGCGGATCTTCGATATTGCCGGTCGGTGCCGGAATGGTTGCGACCAGACGCTCGAGGACCTCATCCACGCCCATGCCGCTCTTGGCGCTGCACGCCACGGCATCGGTGGCGTCGATGCCGATGATCTTCTCGATCTCTTCCTTGACGCGGTCCGGATCGGCCTGCGGCAAGTCCATCTTGTTCAGTACCGGCATGACCTCAAGGCCCTGCTCGATGGCGGTATAGCAGTTGGCGACCGATTGCGCCTCGACGCCCTGCCCTGCATCGACCACCAGCAACGCACCTTCGCACGCGGCCAGAGAACGGCTGACTTCGTAGGTGAAGTCGACGTGCCCGGGGGTGTCGATGAAGTTCAGCTGGTAGGTAATACCGTCTTTGGCCTTGTAATACAGGGTAACGCTATGGGCCTTGATGGTGATCCCGCGCTCGCGCTCAAGATCCATGGAATCGAGCACCTGCGCTTCCATTTCGCGCTCGGTCAGGCCGCCGCACATTTGAATGAAGCGGTCGGCCAGCGTCGACTTGCCATGGTCAATGTGGGCGATGATGGAGAAATTGCGGATATGACTCAAATCACTCACGGATCAACACTCAAAAAGGTTGCAGGCAGATTGCCCGCCGAAAAATAGCCGGGAATTGTACCTGAACTAAGCAAGAGGCGTCACGCTTACAGGCACCTGGATCGGCGCACGGTAAACAAACGGGTACAAAAAAGGGTGGCCATGGCCACCCTTTCCTCTTAAACCGACCGGTTACTCGGACAGCTTGAAGGTAATGAAGGTCGCACGGCCCTGACGCAGAACACGCATCGAGACAGAGCGATCCTTGGGCAGGCTTTTCGCCACCTCGGTGAACTGCTTGCTGGACGTGATCGCCTGATTGTTCAGGTGAGTGATCACATCACCCGCCTGCAGACCGATCAGCGAAGCCGGGCCGCCTGTGACTTCCTTGATCGCCACACCACCTTTGAGATCCAGGGATTTCTTCTGCTCGGCGGTCAGCTCGATCACCGATACGCCCAGACGATTACTGCTGCGCTCGGCACCCGTACCGCCAACATCGCCCATTTCCTGACCTTCATCAGGCAGTGCACCGACGGTGACCGTCAGCTTCTGACGCTTGCCGTCGCGAATCACTTCAAGTTCGGCCTTGCTGCCGTCCTTGAGGTTGCCGATCAGGTGCGGCAGGTCAGCCGACATGACGATTGGCTGACCGTTGGCGCTCAGAATCACGTCACCCACCTGCACACCACCCTTGGCAGCCGGGCCGTCTTCAAGCACTTGCGCAACCAGCGCGCCGGCAGGCTTGTCCAGACCAAACGACTCGGCGAGGTCCTTGTTCACTTCCTGGATGACCACACCCAGCCAGCCGCGGCTGACTTTGCCATTGGCCTTGAGCTGATTGGCCACATCCATGGCGACGTCGATCGGAATCGCGAACGACAGCCCCATGAAACCACCGGAGCGCGTGAAGATCTGCGAGTTGATCCCGACGACCTCGCCCGCCATGTTGAACAGCGGGCCACCCGAGTTACCCGGATTGATGGCCACGTCGGTCTGAATGAACGGCACATAGGTATCGTTAGGCAAGCTGCGCCCCTTGGCACTGACGATGCCCTTGGTCACGGAATGGTCGAAACCGAACGGCGAGCCGATCGCCAGGACCCATTCGCCGACCTTGAGCGTATTGGAATTACCCAGCTTGGCAGTTGGCAGGTCCTTGCCTTCAATTTTCAGGACGGCAACGTCGGTACGCGGATCGGTACCCACCAGCTTGGCCTTCAACTCGCTGCGGTCGGACAGGCGTACGAGAATTTCGTCAGCGCCGTCGATTACGTGATTATTGGTCAGCACGTAGCCGTCAGGAGAGATGATGAAACCCGAGCCGAGGGACTGGGCCTCACGCTGGCGATCACCCTTGCCAGCACCCGAACCTGGCGGACGCGAACCCGGCGGCATGCTGCGCTCGAGAAACTCGCGAAGCATCGGCGGCAAGCCTTCCAGATCAGGCATTTGCTGATTGGCGACGGCACGGTCCGGCAACTTCTGGCGCGTACTGATATTCACCACTGCGGGCGACGCCTGCTCGACCAGCCCGGTGAAGTCCGGCAGGTTTTCGGCTTGAGCCGTAGCAACCTGACCGAGCATCAGCACAGCGGCAATCAATGAAAAGTAGGATTTCATGCGTGGTATCGACATATGGCTCCCGTTCGTAACGAGGAAAAAATTAAGCAGTCCGAAGCAACCGACTCAAAGACCTCAAGCAGCGATGCTCATCTCTGGATCAGCGACATGGCCTCTGGAAACGACAAAAGGCCAGAGCTGCGAGGCTGTGACCTATAGAAAAAAAACAGAGCTTTTGCAATCTGCAAACCTCACCAAACATTTCAGCGCCTGTGCCCGAGCCAGGTTGAGTGCGGCCTGGCGGCTTCTGTAACCCAGGATGAAAATTTTTACATCCTGGGATCCGTGACTTCAAATGTTTATTTATTGGCTGGAGGTTCGTCGTTACGCATCGACAATGCTATGCGCTCCGCAGTGCCCATCGGAACTTCTCCGACGACCGTCACCATCATGTCGCCCTGCGGCGTGGTGAGACGGCGCGAAACAGCCACTGTAGGGCCTAGCTGGGTGCGAATATCCGAGGAAGATCCACCTTTCACCGACTCGATGAACACCGAAAAACGCGCCAGACCGTCACCATACATCAGATGGGTAACGGAGGATTGCGTGGAGGCGTCCTTGCGCACACCACTGCTGCTGACTTCGAAACCCGGCGGCAGCCAGTCCGAATGCCAGGCCACAGGACCTATGGACGCTTCGGACTTGGTTTTCACCACAGACACGGGTTTGCAATCGGCACTGGTCTTGAGCGCTTGCTCGGACAGAACACCGGCGGTATCGAGATCGGTAAACTGGAAACGTTCGAGCAACTGCCCCTTCTCGCTCAATAGAAGCGACTTGAGCACAAGACCGGTTTCGTTATCCAGGTGAAGTTCGAGGCCGTATCGATGCTGGTCCTTGGGGGACAGCGCAACGATGGTTGCCTGGCGACCGGCCACTCTGGATTTGCCGACAACTTTTATGTCGTACCAGGCGGAGAGTCTTTTGACATCGAAGGCGCGGGCAGATGAGTCGGCCGGATTGGCCACACCCGCTTCGAGTGTGCCGCTGACGCACTGGGTAAGCCCGTCAACACGCAACACTTCCTGAGCAGAACCATCAAGTTGCAGCAAGCGCTCCTGAACATGACCGTCCGCTATGCGGTGCCAGATTCGGTGGGTAGAAAAACTCCCGTTGCGCTCGTATACAAAAGTACCCTGATAGCTCTGCTGCTGATCAACCTTGGCAAGACGATTGATTGCGTCTTGCGCATCATCAGCCTGTACCGGGAGGGCAAGCCATCCACCAAGCAGTAGCGGCAGTAGAGGGACGGCTCGCATGATCCTCCTTAACGGTTTTCCAGACTCGCAGCACGAGCGTATGGCAACGCGCTTTCAGTGCCTTTCAACGCTGCTTCCTGGGCATGCTGACGCAGATAGCCCGGCAGACGCTGGTCACCTTGACCACCGCCCTGCAATACACCATTGGCCATAGGACCAGGCGCTTGCTCGGCGCTTTCAGTGTAGCCAGCCAGTACGGCCGGGCCTTTCACTTGCGGAACAGTCAGGTTTGCAGGCTGTTGGGTCTGCTGTGCCAGTTGCGCACCGGCAATGTCGTCCTGATTGTACAGGCGGACACTAGCCAGAACGGCTACGGTAACCGACGCTGCAACGGCTAGGCGACCCAGCGTACGCCAAGGACCGCGAGCTGCCTTGAGCGGGCTGACTTCATCGGCGATCGCGGCAGATACAGCAGCCGAGATATCCAGATGAGGGATCAGCAGCTCTTTGTGCATCGCTGCACGAGCAACTTGGTAACGCGACCAGGTGGCGCGAGTATCGGCATCGTCAATGGCATTCAATACCCGACGTAATTCCAGTTCGTCCGCTTCATTATCAAGTACCGCGGACAGCGATTCCTGCAGGGCTTCACGACTCATGGCGGGTTCCTCTCTTGGGCTATCGCCGCTGTCTCAGGATTCCTGCAACAACGGCTGCAGGGCTTTATCGATGGCTTCCCGAGCGCGGAAGATCCGAGAGCGCACGGTACCAACAGGACACTGCATGACGCTCGCAATGTCTTCATAACTCAGACCATCGAATTCACGTAAAGTTAGTGCCGTACGTAAATCTTCCGGGAGAAGCTGGATGGTCCGATGGACGGTGCCCTCGATCTCATCCCTCAACAATGCACGCTCCGGCGACTCGATGTCCTTGAGGCCGTGGTCGCCGTCGTAGAACTCCGCGTCTTCAGACCTTACATCGCTATCCGGTGGCCGCCGACCTCGCGAAACCAGATAGTTCTTCGCCGTGTTAATGGCGATGCGGTACAGCCAAGTGTAGAAAGCACTGTCGCCGCGAAAATTTCCGAGAGCACGATAAGCCTTGATAAAGGCTTCCTGTGCAACGTCTTGAGCCTCATGGGTGTCGTGCACGAATCGCACGATCAACCCTAGAATTTTGTGCTGATACTTCAGCACCAACAGATCAAATGCTCGCGTATCGCCACGCTGTACGCGTTCGACAAGCTGCTGATCCTCTTCCTGGGTTAGCATGAACACTCCTCGTTAAGCATGAAGGAGTGTTGCAACTGATATTGTTCAGGCTCGCAAACATAGACTCGGGCTTTTCGCAAAAGTTCTCCCCCTTCAAGCAAGTTTCCTGCAAGCCATCGTAAAGCCTGCACGAAAAACGCAGCTCGACACGGTCGGCTGCGCGAATAGTCTTGTCGCCGGTTTCGCAGTTGATGATCACTTATCTAACCCTGCGAAATCGACGCTGTTCCTGTGTAGGCAACCTGCTATTGAGCATGGTTCTTTAAGAAAAGTTCCATTGGCACAACCGCTGGCGTGAGCCGCAAACTGCATAAAACTCCCTTAAATCAATACACTGGAGCATTTCCAGCAACTCAACAAAAGGAAATCAATAGGCATGACGTCAGGGACTGGAGCACAATCCAGACCCGCTGTGGTCTCACATTGCCATGTAGGCGAGGCTATTGTGCCGTTACCCCAATACTTATACTAGTGGTCGCCAAGGGCAGAATTCGCAGATGAGTCAACATTTTCAGCATGACGTACTGGTAATCGGCAGCGGCGCGGCCGGGTTGAGCCTGGCACTGACCCTTCCCGACCACCTGCGGATTGCAGTCCTGAGCAAGGGCGATCTCGCCAATGGCTCGACCTTCTGGGCACAGGGCGGCGTTGCGGCAGTACTGGATGACACCGACACCGTGCAATCTCATGTTGAGGACACGCTGAACGCAGGCGGCGGCCTTTGCGACGAAGACGCTGTGCGCTTCACCGTCGAGCACAGCCGCGAGGCGATTCAATGGCTGATCGATCAAGGCGTGCCTTTTACCCGCGGCGATGACACAGACACCGACGAAAGCGGATTTGAATTTCACCTGACGCGTGAAGGCGGCCATAGCCATCGGCGGATCATTCATGCTGCAGATGCCACGGGCGCAGCGATTTTTCGCACCCTGCTGGAACAGGCGATCAAGCGACCCAACATTGAACTGCTCGATCAGCGCGCTGCCATCGACCTGATCACCGAACGCCGCCTCGGCCTGGACGGCCAGCGCTGCCTCGGCGCCTATGTGCTCAACCGCCACAGTGGCGAAGTGGATACTTACAGCGCGCGCTTCACAATCCTGGCGTCGGGTGGCGCCGCCAAGGTCTATCTGTACACCAGCAACCCTGACGGCGCCTGTGGCGACGGCATCGCCATGGCCTGGCGTTCCGGCTGCCGAGTGGCGAACCTCGAGTTCAACCAGTTTCACCCCACTTGCCTGTATCACCCGCAGGCCAAGAGTTTTCTGATTACCGAAGCACTTCGTGGCGAAGGGGCCTACCTCAAACTACCCAACGGCGAGCGCTTCATGCAGCGCTTCGACGAGCGGGCAGAACTGGCCCCGCGCGATATCGTGGCCCGCGCGATAGACCATGAAATGAAGCGACTGGGCATCGACTGTGTGTATCTGGACATCAGCCACAAGCCGGAAGCCTTCATCAAGACGCACTTTCCAACCGTCTACGAGCGCTGCCTGGAGTTTTCCATCGACATCACACGCGAGCCGATACCGGTGGTTCCGGCCGCGCATTACACCTGTGGCGGCGTGATGGTGGACAGCAAGGGGCATACCGATGTGCCGGGCCTGTACGCCATCGGCGAGACCAGCTTCACGGGCCTGCACGGCGCCAACCGCATGGCCAGCAATTCGCTGCTGGAGTGCTTCGTCTACGCCCGATCGGCCGCCGCAGACATCGAAAAGCAATTGGCTGACGTGCAGATGCCCGCCGACCTGCCTGCCTGGGACGCCAGCCAGGTCACCGACTCGGACGAGGACGTGATCATCGCGCACAACTGGGACGAGCTGAGGCGGTTCATGTGGGACTACGTCGGCATTGTGCGCACCAACAAACGCCTGCAGCGCGCTCAACACCGCGTACGCCTGCTGCTGGATGAGATCGACGAGTTCTACAGCAACTACAAGGTCAGCCGTGACCTGATCGAGTTGCGCAATCTGGCGCAGGTCGCGGAACTGATGATCCGCTCTGCCATGCAGCGCAAGGAAAGCCGCGGCCTGCATTACACGCTGGACTATCCCGATATGTTGCCGGAGGCGCTGGACACTATTCTGGTGCCGCCCACCTATGCCGGCTGAATTTCAAACGTACACGCAGACGTCGGTGAATGTCCGGCGTCAATGCGTCATGCGGGATACAACAACTGTTTATTGATCGTCCTGGCCGACCGGCGATAATCGGGCGAAAACGCAGAATGACCACCCACGGCAAGGCAAGGCTGTCGGGGCATAACTGCACAGGCTGCCAGCCGTCACATGCATTCCACAGCTGCCAGCCTTGATGATCGCGCTTGAGTGCAGTGAATGCCGCCGGATGCGTCAGCAGGATGGAGCGTGGTATCACGCGGACAGCGTGCACCAGGCACATCAGCGCACACAGCGCCGCAGCCCACGCGGCGATGTCCAGCCAGTACAACGCGACCAGTGCCAGCGACTGAACCGCAAGATACGCCGTCACCAGCAGACGCGAAGCCTGCCAGTGACATTCAAAGCGATCACTGGGGCTGGACACGATCCAGAATCATGCGAACCATACGCTGCAATTCAGCGTCTTCGGATTCGGCGCGCTGCATGAACCAGCCGAACATATCCTGATCCTCACAGGTCAGCAGACGGCGGTACAAATCGCGGTCTACGTCATTCAGATGTGGATAGACCTCACGGACAAACGGCACCAGCAGCACGTCCAGTTCAAGCATGCCGCGGCGGCTGTGCCAGTAAAGGCGGTTGAGTTCAACGTCTTCGACCATGGAGCGCTCCTCAAAGTAGGCGGCAAGTATACAGCCGTGAGCCGGGCGCGCGAATCTCGCAATGGTCGCAGCAGTTTTCATGTACCCGTATGCATAACCTCGACTCGGCACTATGATGTGCCCCCGGACTTTTTTCCCAATCTGCGATGACCATGGCCCACACAGCTTTTTTCTGCACGCTAACCCATGAGGGCGTTCTCGCCGTTCGCGGCGTGGATGCCAGCAAGTTTCTTCAGGGTCAGCTGACGTGCAACCTCAATTATCTGAATGAAGACAAATCCAGCCTGGGTGCCCGTTGCACGCAGAAAGGCCGGATGCAGTCGAGTTTTCGCATCGTGTTCGAGGGCGACGGTTGCCTGTTGGCGATGGCTGGCGAACTGATCGAGGCGCAATTGCTCGACCTGCGCAAATACGCAGTGTTCTCCAAATCGAAGCTCACGGATGAAAGCGCAGACTGGGTGCGCTTCGGTCTGCAGGACGGGGACGCTGCGCTGGTCAGCCTGGGGCTGGATCTGCCACAGGAAACCGATAGCGTGGTGCGCGCCGATGATCTGATCGCGATCCGCGTCTCGCCAGGTCGGGCCGAGCTCTGGGTGCGCAGCGCACAGGCAGACAGCATCAAAGCGCGTCTGGCATCGCAGTTGAGCGAAGCCCCGCTGAACGACTGGCTGCTGGGCCAGATCCGTGTCGGTATCGGCCAGGTGTTCGGCAACACCCGCGAAGAATTCATTCCGCAGATGATCAATCTGCAAGCGGTTGGCGGCGTCAGCTTCAAGAAAGGCTGCTACACCGGCCAGGAAATCGTTGCCAGAATGCAATATCTTGGCAAACTAAAGCGCAGGCTTTACCGCCTGACCCTGAGCGGCGAAGAGATCCCGCAGCCCGGTACGGCACTGTTCTCACCGGTGCATGCCAGCGCAGTGGGCAACGTCGTCATTGCGGCACAGGATGGGCAGAACATCGAGCTGCTCGCGGTATTGCAGGGTGATGCGGCAGAAGACGGTCGTATCAATCTTGGTTCGCCAGAAGGCGCGGCGCTGCAAATGAGTGAACTGCCCTACACACTGGACAGCAAACTCGAAACTCAGCGCTAGCAGACGAACACATTCAGCTTCCTAGTGTCTTTAGAGCGATCCAGTACAGCCTGGCGCTCTGAAGAGCGCGCGGATAACTCTGGACACCCCCAACAGCTGCGAGATGCAACATGAGCAAGATGGCTGACGAGGTGCAGAGAAACTTGATCAAGGCCATCGACAGAGATGCCTTGTTTCTCCCCACCCTGCCGGAAGTGGCACTGAGGATTCGCCTGGCTGCAGAGGACACCGAGATCAGTATTTCGGCCCTGAGCAAGGTCATCGGTAGCGATACAGCCCTTTCCGCGCGCCTTATCAAGGTTGCGAACAGCCCCCTGCTGCGCCCGAATTTTGAAGTCAGCGACGTCAATACCGCGATTCGACGCCTGGGCGTCAACTACACCTGCAACCTGGCCATCGGCCTGGTGGTCGAGCAGATGTTCCACGCCAAGTCGCCGGTCATCGAGCAGAAGATGCGCGATATCTGGAAGCAAAGCCTGCAGGTGGCCGGTATCAGCTACACCCTGTGTCAGCACTACACCAGTCTGAAACCCGATCAGGCCACGCTCGCCGGGCTGATCCACCTGATCGGGATCCTGCCGATCCTGACCTATGCCGAAGACCATTACGAGCTGCTGTCCGACCCGATCAGCCTCAACCACGTAATCGACAGCATCCACCCGGTCATCGGCGAGCGCCTGCTGCGCTCATGGGATTTCCCCGAGCCGCTGGCCTGTGTGCCGGGCCAGTTCCAGAACTTCGCGCGCGTCTCGAAAAGCCCTGACTACACCGACCTGGTACAGATCGCCACGGTGCATATCCATAGGAATACCGACCATCCCTTCAGCCTCATCGAAATGGTCGACCTGCCTGCCTACAGCCAGCTGAGGCTCGCCAGAGGCGAAGGCGTGCTCAGCGCCCAGATGGACGAAGCCAAGAGCATGCTCTACTAGTTTCGCCCCATCAGGTGGCGCTGAAACTGACCCTTACCTTCAAGCCACGCTCAGCCCCCTCGTGCAAGGTGATCCTGGCCAGATGTGCCCGGCAGATTTCGCCCACAATCGCCAGCCCGAGCCCGGCACCACTGCCCTGCTGGCTGCGGCGATAAAAACGCTCGAAGACCCGCTCACGCTCATCGGGCGGAATGCCGGGACCATCATCCTCGACCTCCAGGACGCCCGGCGCATAGACGCGCAACACGACGTTGCCGCCCGGCGAGGTATGGGCCAGCGCGTTGTCGATCAGATTGCTCAGCAACTCGTTCAGCAAGGTCGGCTCGCCGCGCAGCCAGACCGGCTCGTCAGCCTCCAGCGCCAGCGCAACGCCCCGGGAATGAGCCAACGGTGCCATGGCCATGCCCAGCTCTCTGGCCAATTGACTGAGGTCCAGCTGTTGCGCCCCGCCCTCGGCGATGGCCCTGGCGCCGTTTTCGATGCGTGCCAGGGACAGCAGCTGGTTGGCCAGATGCGTGAGTCGATCGGTGCCGAGCGCCGCCGACTCCAGCGTGCTGCGCCAATGCTCCGGGTCGTGTTCGCGCAGCCCCAGCTCGACCCGCGCCTTCAAGGCGGCCAGCGGCGTGCGCAGTTCGTGGGCGGCATCGGCGATGAATTGCGCCTGGCGCTCGAACTGCACGCGCAATCGTTCGGTGAAGTGGTTCAGCGCCCCCACCAACGGACGCAGCTCGTGCTGCACTTCAACCATCGGCAAGGCGCGCAGATCATCCGGCTGACGCTCCTCGACGGCGGTGCGCAGGCGCTCCAGCGGTCGCAATGCCGCGCTGACCGTGAACCAGACCAGCAGCAGCGCGCCCCCTCCGAGCATGCCCAGGCGCAGCAATGTGTCGGCCATCAGGCTGCGCGCCATGCCCTTGCGCGCCTCCTGGGTTTCGGCGACGCGGATTTCAGCGGTGCCGTTCATGCCCGGGTCGGTCACCGGTTTGAGCAGACTGACAACCCGCACATCCTGGCCCTGATAGATCCCGTTATAAAATTTCGCCAGGGCCGGGTAATCGTCGGTACGCAAGGTACCGGGCGGCGGCGAAGGCAGGTTTTCATAACCGGAAATCAGCTTCTGATGAATGTCATTGACCTGATAGTAGATGCGCCCTTCGCTGTCGTAGGCGAAGGTATCCAGCGCCACGTAGGGAATGTCGGCGCTCAGCGTGCCATCACGCTGGGTCAGGCCGGCAGCGATGGTTCGCGCGGAAGCCAGCAACGTACGGTCATAGGCGGTGTCGGCCACTTCGCGGCCATTCCAGTAAGCGCTCATGCCGCTGGCCAGCATCAACACCACCAGCAGCAGGGCCAGGTTCCACAACAACCGCCAGCGCAGGCTGTCGTTAATCATCGCGGCTTTCCAGCAGATACCCCAGACCGCGAAAGGTCACGATCGCCACGGAATGCCCGTCGAGCTTTTTGCGCAGACGATGGACATAGATCTCGATGGCGTCGGGGCTGGCTTCTTCATCGAGCCCGAACACCTGCGCCGCCAGTTGCTCCTTGCTCATCACCCGACCCGGCCGGGCGATAAGCGCTTCCAGCACTGCCTGTTCGCGAGAGGTCAGGGTCAGCAGCTCTTCGCCGAGTGTGAAACGCCGCGTGTCCAGATCGTAGGCCAGCACGCCGCAGCGCTGTTGCCGCTCGCCACCCAGCACGCTGCGCCGCAGCAAAGCCTTGACCCTGGCCTCCAGCTCGGAGAGTTCGAAAGGCTTGGCCAGGTAGTCGTCGGCACCCAGATTCAGGCCGTGGACCCGGTCCTTGACGTCACTGCGCGCCGTCAGCATCAGCACCGGCAGGTTTTTGCTGCGCGCTCGCAGACGCGCCAGCACTTCAAAGCCGTCCATGCGCGGCAACCCGACATCGAGAATGGCGACCGCGTACTCCTCGCTGTTCAATGCCAGGTCGGCAGCCACGCCATCATGCAGCACATCAACGGTCAAACCCGCGCTTTTGAGCGCCTGCGCGACACTTTCAGCCAATTGCAGATGATCTTCCACAAGAAGAACACGCATCGCCGTCTCCTGATTGTCACTGTTGTTATCGATCTGGGTATCGAGGCTCGTGGCGGTGGAGTTTACAGGCCGGCCGCCGTCTGTGAAGGGCAGAAACGATTCGCGGCTCGCTAGTCAAGACGTGAAAGGCAACTGAAAGGTTTACGAAAGGTTTGTCGTTTAGCATCGCGAGACGACCCGATAAAAGGGTACGTAAAAAACAGGCGCCCGGATGCGTCTGAACAATAAAAACAATAAATTGCTAAACGGAGTCACGTCATGTCTACGCCCGTCCAGGCTTGCCAGCCCATGGAGCACCTCCCGTCGAGGACTGCTCTGCGCGCTCCTCACGCCACCTGCTTCAAAACACCACTTCAGCGCAAACGCCCACCCCTGTGACACAGCACACAGGTTTTCCCGTGCGCGTGACAAAAGCGCATGGTGAACAGCTTCTCTCTGCCAAAAACAACAATATCCCTGGAGACTGAACATGAAATTTTCCCTGCGCCACATAGCCGCTACCGCTGGGTGCATGCTGATTGCCAGCCAGTTGCTTGCCGAACCCAAACGTCCGGAATGCATTGCCCCTGCCTCGCCAGGTGGCGGATTCGACCTGACCTGCAAACTGGTGCAGAGCGCGCTGATCAACGAGAAGATTCTGACCTCGCCGATGCGCGTCACCTACATGCCAGGCGGTGTCGGCGCGGTGGCCTACAACGCCGTCGTTGCGCAGCGCCCCGCCGATGCCGGCACACTGGTCGCGTGGTCCAGCGGTTCGCTGCTCAATCTGGCGCAGGGCAAATTCGGTCGTTTCGATGAGAACGCAGTGCGCTGGCTCGCCGCCGTGGGCACCAGCTATGGCGCCATCGCAGTGAAGAGCGACTCGCCCTACAAGAATCTCGACGATCTGGTCCAGGCGCTGAAAGCCGACCCGAGCAAAGTCGTGATCGGCTCAGGCGGCACCGTGGGCAGCCAGGACTGGATGCAGACAGCATTGATCGCCAAGGCCGCCGGCATCAACCCGCGCGCACTGCGCTACGTGGCACTCGAAGGCGGCGGTGAAATCGCCACCGCGCTGCTCGGCGGCCACATCCAGGTGGGCAGTACCGATATTTCCGACTCCATGCCGCACATTCTGAGCGGCGATATGCGCCTGCTAGCGGTGTTCGCCGAAAAGCGTATCGACGAACCTGAAATGAAAGACATCCCCACCGCCAAGGAACAGGGCTACGACATCGTCTGGCCGGTGGTACGTGGCTTCTACCTCGGGCCGAAGGTCAGCGACGAAGACTACAACTGGTGGAAAGCCTCGTTCGACAAGATCCTGGCTTCCGAGGACTTCGCCAAACTGCGCGACCAGCGCGAGCTGTTCCCGTTCGCCATGACCGGCGCGGAACTGGACACCTACGTCAAAAAGCAGGTCGCCGACTACAAGCTGATGGCCAAGGAATTCGGCCTGATTCAGTAATTGAACTCAATTGACTGACATTCAGTTGCACCCGCTGCAGGGGCGCGACTCAGGAGCTTCTCATGGTCATACAACGCATCTTCGCTGGCCTGCTGTTACTGGCATGCGCAGGCCTGGCCCTCATGGCCTGGCCTTATCAGGCACCTTTTTCCTATGAACCGGTCGGACCACGCGCCTTCCCGCTGCTGATGCTCGGGCTGATGAGCGTCGCCCTGCTGTACCTGCTGATCAGACCCACGCCCATCGTGCACACCGAGGAAGACCCGGAGCTGGATCGCGAGACCCTGATCAAGATCGGCGTGTGCATCATCCTGCTACTGATATTCGCAGGGCTGTTCGAACCGCTGGGCTTCATCCTCAGCAGCATTCTGATTGGCATTCCCATGGCGCGCCTGTATGGCGGTCGCTGGCTGCCGAGCGTGGTGGTGGTGATTCTGATGAGCGTCGGCCTGTACCTGCTGTTCGACAAGGCCATGGACGTCCCCCTGCCTTTGGGCCTGCTCAGCGTTCTGGAGAATTAAAATGGATACTTTCGGTTATCTGGGCCAAGGCTTCGGTGTCGCCCTGACGCCTTACAACCTGATCACGGCGCTGTGCGGAACATTGATCGGTACTGTCGTCGGCCTGCTGCCGGGGCTTGGACCGATCAACGGTGTGGCGCTGCTGATCCCTATCGCTTTCGCACTGGGCCTGCCGCCCGAATCGGCGCTGATTCTGCTGGCAGCCGTCTACCTGGGCTGCGAATACGGCGGGCGTATCAGCTCGATCCTGCTGAATATCCCGGGTGAAGCGTCCACCGTGATGACCACCCTGGACGGCTACCCGATGGCCCGCCAGGGCCTGGCTGGCGTTGCACTGTCGCTGTCGGCATGGAGCTCGTTCATCGGCGCGTTCATCGCCACCTGCGGCATGGTGCTGTTCGCGCCCCTGCTCGCCAAATGGGCGATTGCCTTCGGCCCGGCGGAATACTTCGTGCTGATGGTCTTCGCGATCGTCTGTCTGGGCGGGATGGCCGGTGACCGGCCGTTGAAGACGTTCATTGCCGCGCTGATCGGGCTGTTCCTGTCTGCAGTAGGTATCGATGCCAACAGCGGGGTATACCGTTTCACGGGCGACAATATTCACCTCACCGATGGCATTCAGTTCGTGGTGCTGGTGCTGGGCCTGTTTTCGATCAGCGAAATCCTTTTGCTGCTGGAGAAGACCCATCGCGGTCAGGAGGCCGTCAAGGCCACCGGGCGCATGATGTTCAACGTCAAGGAAGCCGCTGCCGTGTTCGTGGTGAACATTCGCTGCGGTCTGCTGGGGTTCATCCTTGGCGTATTGCCTGGCGCCGGTGCGACGCTGGCCAGCGCGGTCGCTTACATGACGGAAAAACGCATCGCCGGCGCCAGCGGCAAGTTCGGCCAGGGCGACATGCGTGGCCTGGCCGCACCCGAGACAGCCATCGGCGCAACGGCCTGCGGCGCCCTGGTGCCGATGCTGACGCTGGGCGTGCCGGGTTCAGGCACCACGGCGGTAATGATCGGCGCCTTGTCGCTGTACAACATCACGCCCGGCCCGATGCTGTTTCAACAGCAGCCGGACATCGTCTGGGGCCTGATCGCGTCGTTGTTCATCGCCAACATCATGCTGGTGATCCTCAACATCCCGATGATTCGCCTTTTTACGCGCATCCTTGCCGTACCTAACTGGGCACTGGTCCCGGTGATTGCGATCATCACCGGCATCGGTGTGTATGCGGTGCACGCCACCACGTTCGACCTGTTCCTGATGGTCGGTATCGGTATCTTCGGCTACATCCTGCGCAAGCTGGACTTCCCGCTGTCGCCGATCCTGCTCGGGTTCATCCTTGGCGGTCTGATGGAGCAGAACCTGCGTCGCGCCCTGTCGATCTCCAACGGCGAACTGGGGATCCTCTGGTCCAGCCCGATCACTCTCGGGGTCTGGGTGGTGACCGTGTTCATGCTGCTGTTCCCGCTGCTGCGCATCTGGCGCAAGCGCGCCAGACAGCAGGCCGCTGCGGCGCATGGCTGATTCGTCTCTGCGCCAATGGTGGGCAACGCCGCTGGTCGGCCTGCTGGGCGGCTACCTCGCCAGCCAGGTCGGCTGGCCGTTGCCGTGGATGGTGGGCTCGTTGCTGGCAATCATCCTGGTGCGCTGCCTGACACCCTGGCAACTGGCGCAGATTCCCGGCGGTCGCAAATTCGGTCAGTTGATCATCGGGATTGGCATCGGCCTGCACTTCACGCCGGTGGTCATCGAACAGGTACTGGCGCATTTCGGGCTGATTTTCATTGGAGCCCTGGTCACCAGTCTGTCTTGCCTGGTCGGCGTGTGGCTGATGCTGCGTACCGGAGAGGATCGCCCTACCGCGTTCTTCTCCAGCATGCCGGGCGGTTCCGGGGAGATGGTCAACCTCGGCGCACGTAACGGTGCAACACTGAGCAGTGTCGCTGCCGCGCAAAGTCTGCGGGTACTTGCCGTAGTACTGTGCGTGCCGGCGATCTTCAAATACCTGCTGGGTGATGGCGCACCCGCCCTGCATGCCAGCATCGTGGACTGGCGCTGGCTGGCCGTTCTGCTGCCGCTCGGGGCTGCGCTGGCCTGGCTGTGGCAACGTCTCAAACAGCCCAATCCCTGGCTGTTCGGCCCGCTGTTGCTCAGTGCCGTGGCGAGCGTGGTCTGGGATCTGAAGATCGGCCTGCCCAACGGTGCCAGTCAGCTCGGTCAGTTACTGATCGGCAGCGGGCTGGGTTGTCATTTCAATCGGGAGTTCTTTCGGCGTGCGCCATCGTTCCTCGCGCGCACGCTGCTGGGCACTGCCTTGACCATGCTGATCGCCGCGCTGGCGGCACTGGCGCTGAGCGCCCTCACCCACCTGGACCTGCGTTCGCTGACGCTGGGCATGATGCCCGGCGGCATCGCAGAGATGAGCCTGACCGCCGAAGTGCTGCAACTGTCGGTGCCGCTGGTCACGGCCATGCAGGTCATGCGCCTGCTGTTCGTGCTGTTTCTTGCCGAGCCGTTGTACCGGCGCTGGAGCAAACGGCTCGCTGACTGAACAGGTCGCTGGAATCCTCTCAAATCAAAGCGCAGGCAAGCGCCAGTCAATCGGCGCAATGCCGTTTTGCTCAAGGTACTTGTTGGCCCGTCCGAAGTGTCCATTGCCCAGGAAGCCTTTGTAGGCTGACAACGGCGACGGATGGACGGAGGTCAGCACCAGATGCTTGGTCGCATCGACCAGTTTCTGCTTGCTCTGCGCATGAGCGCCCCACAGCAGGAACACCAGATGCGGCTGATGCTCGCTGACCACTTGAATGATACGGTCGGTGAAGTGCTGCCAGCCTTTTCCTGCATGGGAAGCCGCGTTGGCGCGCTCGACAGTGAGGGTGGTGTTCAGCAACAAAACGCCCTGATCAGCCCAGGATTGCAGGCAACCGTGGTTCGGAATATCGATGTTCAGGTCGCGTTTCAGCTCTTTGTAGATGTTGACCAGCGATGGCGGCGTCGGCACACCCGGTTGCACCGAGAAGCACAGGCCATGCGCCTGATTCGGTCCGTGATACGGGTCCTGGCCAAGGATGACCACTTTCACGTTATCCAGCGGCGTGGAGTTCAACGCATTGAAGATCAGTGGCCCGGGCGGATAGATTTCCTTGCCGGCCGCGTGCTCCTGACGCAGAAACTCGCGCAATTGAGCCATGTAGGGTTGTTCGAATTCGTCACGCAGGGCGTTTTTCCAGCTGGGCTCAAGCTTGATGCGGTCGTCGCTAGTCATGGTTACATCCGGTAAAAACAATGCGCGGACACTAGGAAAGCCGGGCCGCAAAGTCAATGCCGGTTGCGACATGCGCCCTCAAAATCGGACGCAGAGCCTAAAGAAGAGCGTGCCGACGCGGGGCATCGGCACGCTGGTCAGTTCACAGCAGTCAGTTTGCTGCGTTGGCATGACAGTGAGCACGCAGACTTCAGCTATCGATGCCCACCACGACCGTCGCCGCGCCCACCTCTTCCATGATCACGGCCATCCCGTCCGCCACGCCCACCGTGGTCATCCCAGCCACGGTTACCTCGATCGCCGCGGAAGCCGTCGTTGCGGCCGAAGCCACCATTGCCGCGAAAGCCGTCATTGCGGCCAAAGCCATCGTTTCTCCAGCCATAACCCGGTGGACGTCCCGGCTGGTAGTAGCGCGGCGGGGGCGGTGGCGCGTAATAACGGGGTGCCGGGGCGTAGTAGCGAGGCTGGGTGTAATAGCGCGGTTGAGGCGCCACGTAGATGCGTCGCTCCTGGTAGTAGGTAGAGCGGTAGCCATTGTCATACGCGTAGGCGCCGCCAACGACAGTCGGCTGCGTGTACACATCGGATTCGTAGTAACCGGGACCTGCGTAGCAACCGGAAAGGAAAAGGGTCAGCAACGTGATAAGCAAGGGTCTTCGATACATGGCGGCCTCCTGGACCGCGATTGGGCCAATCCAGCGACGCTGGTCGGCGTCCGCCAAAGCGGTTGGCGGACGAATTATCTGACATCGAAAAGGCACTCTAGTGCCTTGGGGCAGCGTCGAGGCCTGGCCATGAATGGCCCGTCACTGTCTCGCAAAGGCTCTGCAACCAAGGCCTGCAGGCGTATTTCAACGTTCTACAAAGATGCTACAAAACATTTCACCCACCGTTGCCTCATCACGGTGCGCCCTCGCACCAGCACAAGGCGACTCCTGCGACAGATGACCGAAGACGACTCGCCCGGCCCTTGAAAAACAAGGCGCGGCACAAGTTGGCACAACTCTCGCTTGATGATGGGCGTGCAGGAGTCAACACAGGTTCGCGGCACCACAATTTGCAATAGCCGACTAGGGTTCCGGCTTGCCGCCAGGCAAGTGGCTGGTCCGAGAGTTGGCGACCTCCAGTAGAGGTTACACGGCGGGACAAAAGCCCGGGAGACAGGGACACCAGTGGTGTCACGTTGCTCCTGGCCGCCTTTTTTCACTACTGGAGATTTCTCAACATGCAAAAGTCTCGTCTCTTCGGCCTGCTGACGGCAGGCCTGCTTGCTGCGTTGAGCCTCTCGGCGAATGCCGCCCAGAAAGATCACTTCAACGTCTGCTGGACCATCTACGCAGGCTGGATGCCGTGGGAATACGCGGGTAGCCAGGGCATCGTCGACAAGTGGGCGAAAAAGTACGGCATCAAGATCGATGTCACCCAGCTCAACGACTACGTCGAATCCATCAATCAGTACACCGCCGGCCAGTTCGATGGCTGCACCATGACCAACATGGACGCCCTGACCATCCCGGCCGCAGGTGGCGTGGAAAGCACGGCACTGATCGTCAGCGACTTCTCCAATGGCAATGACGGCATCGTGCTCAAGGGCGAAGGCAAGAAAGTCGCCGATCTGAAAGGCATGGACGTCAATCTGGTCGAACTGTCGGTCTCCCACTACCTGCTGGCCCGAGCGCTGGACAGCGTCAAGCTCAGTGAAAAAGACCTCAAGGTGGTCAATACCTCGGATGCCGATATCTCGGCAGCCTTCAATACTGACGATGTACAGGCGGTCACCACCTGGAACCCGATGCTTTCGGACATCAAGGCCAGGCCCGGCGTCACCGAAGTGTTCAACTCCAGCCAGATTCCTGGCGAGATCATGGACATGATGGTCGTCAACACTCAGACCTTGAAAGACAACCCGGCCCTGGGCAAGGCCCTGACTGGCGCCTGGTTTGAAGTGGTCGCGCTGATGAACGCCAAAAACGCTCAGAGCAAGGCTGCGCTGGAACACATGGCCAAGGCATCGGGGACCGATCTGGCCGGCTTCCAGGCGCAACTGGACACCACCAAGCTGTTTGCCACGCCCAAGGAAGCCCTTGAGTTCGCGACCAGCAAACAGCTGCCGGACACCCAGCGCAAGGTGGCTGACTTCTCGTTCGCCCACGGTTTGCTCGGCGAAGGCGCACGCGATGCCGATGCGGTCGGCATGTCGTTCGCCAATGGCGTGATGCTCGGCGACAAGGGCAATCTCAAGCTGCACTTTGACCCCAGCTACGTGCAGATGGCCGTCGACGGCAAGCTGTAAATCACGTTCAGTAGAAAGGTCATTGCCATGCGTTTGATAAACCGCCATCCGGATCGTGCCGGTCGCCTGATACTGGTGATCCTGCCGTTCGCCCTGTTGCTGTTCGCCTATTTCATGGGCTCGGCCACCCGGCTTGCGGAAAACCCCAGCGACAAACTGCTGCCCAGCGCGGTACAGATGGCCGATGCGGTCAAGCGCATGGCGTTCGTTGCCGACCCGCGCAGCGGTGACTACCTGCTGTGGCAGGACAGCGCATCGAGCCTGCAACGCCTGGCCATCGGCTTGGGGATCAGCGCGCTGTTGGGTCTGTGTCTGGGCATCGCAGCGGGCATCCTGCCGTTGTGCGGCGCAACGCTGTCGCCCTTGCTGACGGTACTGTCGATGGTGCCGCCGCTGGCCATTCTGCCGATTCTGTTCATCGTGTTCGGTCTGGGCGAGTTGTCGAAGGTGGTGCTGATCGTGATCGGTATCACACCGATTCTGGCCCGTGATCTGGAACAGCGAGCCCGTGAAATCCCGATCGAACTGCTGATCAAGGCGCAAACCCTCGGCGCCTCGACCTGGACACTGATCCTGCGGGTGATCCTGCCGCAATTGCTGCCACGCCTGTTGATCGCTTTGCGCCTGGTGCTGGGTTCGGCGTGGCTGTTCCTGATCGCCGCCGAGGCGATTGCCTCGACTGACGGTCTGGGCTACCGGATCTTCCTGGTGCGGCGCTATCTGGCGATGGACGTGATTCTGCCCTATGTGGTGTGGATCACCCTGCTCGCCTGGCTGATGGACTGGGGTCTGAAGGCCCTGACCCGACGTGCCTTTCCCTGGTACGAAGGAGCGCGGGCATGAGCTTTATCAGTGTGCGCAATGTCTGGCAGCAATACGCCGACCAAGTGGTGCTCGAGGGCCTCAACCTGGACGTGGCCGAAGGCGAGTTCTGCACGCTGGTCGGTGCGTCGGGCTGCGGCAAATCGACCTTTCTGCGCCTGTTGCTGGGTCAGGAAACCCCCAGTCGCGGTCTGATCACGCTGGACGGGACGGCGCTGCGCAATGAGCCGGATGCCAGCCGAGGCGTGGTGTTTCAGCGCTATTCGGTATTCCCTCACCTGTCGGTGCTCGACAACGTGGCACTGGGTCTGGAGCTGCCCCGCTCGCCCTGGCTCGGCCGTCTGTTCGGCCAGGCAAAAAACGAGGCGCGCGAGCACGCCGCACAGTTGCTCGGCAAGGTCGGCCTGGGGCATGCGCTGGACAAGTACCCGACGCAATTGTCCGGCGGCATGCAACAGCGACTGGCGATTGCCCAGGCGCTGATCATGAAACCCCGCGTCCTGCTGCTGGACGAGCCGTTCGGCGCGCTCGACCCCGGTATCCGCAAGGACATGCATCACCTGCTGCTGGACCTGTGGCGCGAAACGAAACTGACCGTGTTCATGGTCACCCACGACCTGTCCGAAGGCTTCAACCTCGGCACCCGCCTGCTGGTATTCGACAAGGTGCGCCACGACCCGCACGCGCCCGGAGCCTATGGCGCGCGCATCACTTACGACATCCCCCTCAACAGCGAACGCCGCGCCGAGCGCGCCGCCATCGATTCGCTGCTCAACGTTTCAGAGGAGCCCGTTCAATGACTGACTCAACCACGCTTTATCCGGTTTTCGCCGAAGAACTGCTGCCCGGTGGCGGCCATCGTTCGTTCGTCCTCAAGCGCGGTGAATTGCTGCGCCTGACCGACCTGCACGGCAACGCCAACGTCAGCCTGACCCTGCTCAACGCCCACGAAAAAACCGAGCGGCTGAACCTGCCCGACAGCCTCAAATGCCAGCACACCGCTCGCCTGAGCAACGGTCATTGCCTGTATTCGGACATGGGCCGAGTGCTGGCGGCCATCGTCACTGACACCTGCGGCTGGAGCGACAGCATCGGCGGCGTGCTCAATGCGCAGGAAGTCGCTGAAAAATATGGCCAGGGCCGTTATCAGGAATTGCGCAACGGCTTCTTCCGAAACGGCGTCGACAACCTGCTGGTCGAGCTGGGCAAATGGGGGCTGGGGCTGTCCGACCTGTTGATGACCCTCAACCTGTTCAGCCGTGTCGATGTCGACGAGACAGGAACCCTGCACTTCGCGCCGAACAACTCCAAGGCCGGTGACTACATCGAACTCTACGCACCAATGGACACGCTGGTGGTACTGACCGCGCTGCAACACCCGATGGACCCCAACCCGGAATATGCCCCGCAACCGCTCAAGCTCAGCTGGATGAAGGCCGACGCCAGCGTTGCCGAGCACTGCCGTACATCGCGCCCGGAAAACGAGCGCGGCTTCATCAACACCGACCGCCTGTTCGCCTGAGGAGCCCTGTCATGAATTCACACACTCACCTTTGCTGCGACGCAACCATACCGGCAGGCGAGCCGTTCCTGGCCGAAGTCAAGGCCGGGCAGACCGTGCGCATCCTCGATCTGCAAGGCAACCAGGCCGTCGACACGCTGTTTTTCAGCCTGAGCAACCCGCGTGAGCGCTACGATGTGCAGCGCACCCTGCGCCGCCAGAACAGCGTGTACCTGACCACCGGCAGCGTGCTGTTTTCCAACCTCGGCCAGCCGATGCTGACCATTGTCGATGACACCTGCGGTCGCCACGACACACTCGGTGGCGCGTGCGCGCAAGAAAGCAACACCGTGCGCTACGCCCTGGAAAAGCGCTACATGCACAGCTGCCGCGACAACTACCTGCGCGCCTGCGTGCATGACGGCCGCCTGAGCAAGGCCGACATCGGTCCGAACATCAATTTTTTCATGAACGTACCGGTGACAGCCGAAGGCGGCCTGACCTTCGAAGACGGTATTTCCGCGCCCGGCAAATACGTCGAGCTGCGCGCTGAAATGGACGTGATCGTGCTGATTTCCAACTGTCCGCAGCTCAACAACCCCTGCAATGGCTACAACCCGACGCCTGCGCAGCTGTTGATTCGCGACTGACCCGGCACCTGCCCTCAGCAACGGACGACCGTTGCGTAGATTGATCAATAGCGGGACGGCCCGCTTCCCATCACGAAACCGAGCGCGACTGGGTTTCCGGGGTTATGCCATGTTCGACAAACTGCTGATCGCCAACCGTGGCGCCATTGCCTGCCGCATCCTGCGGACCCTGCGTACCTTGCAGGTCAAGGGCGTGGCGGTGTATTCCGAAGCCGACGCTGCCAGCCTGCACCTGATGCAGGCCGACGAAGCCCACAGCCTGGGCGAAGGTGGCGCAGCCGGAACCTATCTGGCGGTGGACAAGATCCTCGCCATTGCCAAAGCCAGCGGCGCCAAAGCCATTCATCCCGGCTACGGGTTCCTCTCCGAAAACGCCGCGTTCGCTCAAGCCTGCGAAGACGCCGGTATCGCCTTCGTCGGGCCAACGCCCGAGCAACTGCGCGTATTCGGCCTCAAGCACACTGCTCGCGCACTGGCCAGACAGCATGGCGTGCCCATGCTGGAAGGCACCGAACTGCTCGACAGCCTTGAATCAGCCATCGCGGCGGCCCGTACCATCGGCTATCCGGTCATGCTCAAGAGCACTGCAGGCGGTGGCGGGATCGGCATGCGAGTGTGCCGCAGCGCTGAAGAACTGGCCGACTCGTTCGAGGCGGTGAAGCGCCTTGGCCAGAACAATTTCAGCGACGCGGGTGTGTTCATCGAGAAATACATCCAGCGCGCGCGCCATCTGGAAGTACAGGTGTTCGGTGACGGCCAGGGCGAGGTGCTGGCGCTCGGCGTACGCGACTGCTCGGTACAGCGGCGCAATCAGAAAGTACTGGAAGAAACCCCGGCCCCGAACCTGCCGCACGGCATGGCCGAAGAACTCTGCGCAGCGGCTGTCAAACTCGCCAGGGCAGTCAATTATCGCAGCGCCGGGACGGTCGAGTTCGTCTTCGACAGTGACGATCAGCGCTTCTATTTTCTGGAAGTGAACACACGCTTGCAGGTCGAGCACGGCGTCACAGAGCAGGTCTGGGGCGTGGATCTGGTCAGCTGGATGGTGCAACTGGCTGCCGGTGATCTACCGCCGCTGGATCAGTTGCAGGCCGGCCTGAAACCGGTTGGCCATGCGATTCAGGCGCGGCTGTACGCGGAAGATCCGGGGCGTGACTTTCAGCCCTGCCCTGGCTTGCTGACTGCGGCTGATTTCCCGCCTGCCGATGGCCGAACGCTACGTATCGACACTTGGGTCGAGGCCGGCTGCGAGATACCGCCGTACTTCGACCCGATGATCGCCAAGCTGATCCGTTGGGCACCGACCCGTGAGGACGCCAGCGCCGGACTGATCGATGCGCTGAACGAAACGCGTCTGTACGGTGTGGAAACCAATCGCGACTATCTGCGCCAGATCATTGCCGACGCGCCGTTCGCCAGTGGCCAGCCGTGGACCCGCTGCCTGGAAGATCTGGTGTATCACGCTGACACCTTCGAGGTGTTGAGCGGCGGCACGCAGACCAGCGTTCAGGATTATCCGGGACGACTGGGCTACTGGGCGGTCGGCGTACCGCCATCCGGTCCGATGGACAGCCGCGCGTTGCGCCAGGGCAATGGCCTGCTGGGTAACCCCGAAGGATGCGCTGCGCTGGAAATCACCATGAGCGGGCCGTTATTGCGTTTCAACACCGATGCGGTGGTCGCAGTGACCGGTGCGCATATCCCGATCACCGTCGATGGGCAATCCTGTGCCATGAACACCGCGCTTCTGGTGCACGCCGGGTCGACGTTGTCGCTGGGCACCATCGCAGGTGCCGGTGTACGCAGCTACCTGTGCGTGCGCGGTGGGCTCGACGTGCCGGATTATCTGGGCAGCAAAAGTACCTTTACCCTCGGCCAGTTCGGCGGTCACGGAGGTCGCGCGCTGAGGGCCGGCGATGTGCTGCACATCGCGCCTCTGGTGGAACGCAGTGCGGGACAACGGATTGCCGATGAAGCCCTTGAAGCGCTGACAGATATCCGCCGGATGAGGGTCATTTACGGCCCGCATGCGGCCCCGGAATACTTCACCGAAGCGTACATCGAGAGGTTTTTTGCGACCGACTGGGAAGTGCATTTCAACTCCAGCCGCACCGGCGTACGTCTGATCGGCCCCAAACCCGAATGGGTGCGTGCAGATGGTGGCGAGGCGGGGTTGCACCCGTCCAACATTCACGACAACCCCTATGCGATAGGCGCGGTGGATTTCACCGGCGACATGCCGGTAATCCTGGGCCCGGATGGACCCAGCCTGGGCGGATTCGTGTGCCCGGTGACCATCATCGAAGCGGACCTGTGGCAGCTAGGGCAATTGAAGGCCGGAGACAAGGTCCGGTTTCATCCGGTGAGTGTCGAGGCGTGTCATGCAGCGATGAACTCAACATCTCACTGGAAAAACACCCGTGGGAGCGAGCTTGCTCGCGAAAGCTATATTCCATACACAGAAAACCCATCGACTGTACCGACCTCTTCGCGAGCAAGCTCGCTCCCNTGCTCGCGAAGGCTATATTCCAGACGCAGTAAATCCATCGACTGCAACGCCCTCTTCGCGAGCAAGCTCGCTCCCA